>CAZSXY010000087.1:0-17620 GCA_964611395.1 uncultured Anaerolineaceae bacterium
CCATTCATAACCGCTCGATTGTCTGCCGGCGGTCGCCCTGGCCCACGCTTTTTCGCCGCAGGCGAATCGCGTTTTTTGCGGGGCGCACGTATCAGGCCGCGCAAGCCCCGCACGCGATCAGAAGGCGAGAATCGTCTGCGTGCCGTACAGGAACAGCAAGACGCCCGCAACCATCGCGCCCCAGGCCAGCCCGCGCCGGTACACGTTGAAGCGCTCGACATCGGTAATCACCATGTAAGCGCCCGTCAGGGCGTGCATGAGGACGAAGAACAGAAACGCAATGTCGATCCCCTTCCAGAGCGGATCATCCAGGCGTTCGAGCACGCGCCCGGCGTCGATGTGCCCCGGCGGGTAATGGACGACCACCATGTGGAGCGTCAGGAAAACCAGCAGCGCGATCGCGCTCAGTCGTTGCATCAAAAAGATACGCATCAGGCTCCCCTCTCATTCCAGGGCGAACAGCACGATCGGCAACCCGCCCGCGATCACCAGAATGGCGGAGACGACCATGACCGCGTAAAACAGGCTCTTGCGATATTCCGTGACGTTGCCATAGTGCACCACGAGCAATCGAATCCCGTCAATGCCGTGATACACCACCGCGGTAAGTAACCCAATTTCCAGCAAGCGAAAAACCGGTTTTCCCAAAAAATCCATACGATCATTAAACGTGTCTGCCCCGCCGTTGATGCCGCCGATGACCCACATGTGCATCACCAGGTAAAGCACCAGCGCCATACCCGTCAGGCGGCGCAGGACAAACGCGATGAAGCCAGTACTGCGATACATTCACAACACTCCTCTCATACGTCGCCAGGTCGCGTGTTACGGGGACGCGACCGGTTGATCCAGCCGCGCCTGTCGCCCGGCACGCGCCGCCTCGTAAGCCCGGCGCTTGATCGCCAGCTTGCGCAGCGTCTCAATCGCTTCGGTCGGGTTGAGGCCCTTGGGGCACGCATCGATACAATTGAAGATCGTGTGGCAGCGATACACGCCATCGCCCCGGTCAAGATCGGCCAGGCGCTCGGCGGGGGCGCTATCGCGCGGGTCCAGCACGCGCAAGAAGGCCTTGAGCAACGCATGCGGCCCAATATACTGCTTGGTCAGGGCGATGACCTGGCACGCGGAATAGCACGCCCCGCACATGATGCACCGCTCGGCGTTGTTCAGGGCCGCGACTTCCTCAGGACTCATGCGGAATTCCTGGTCGGGGATGTCGTCCGGCGGGATCAGCCAGGGCTTGACGCGCATGTACTGTTCCCAAAAGCTGGTGCGATCGACGACCAGGTCTTTAATCACGGGGAGGTAGGGCAGCGGGCGGAGCGTGATACGCCCCTTGCGATCCACGTGGTCGCGCAACGGGGCATCGCACACGAGCATGTTCTGGCCATTGACATTCATGGCGCAACTGCCGCAGATCGCGTGGCGGCACGAGCGCCGAAACGTCACGCTGCCGTCCTGTTCTTCTTTGATCTCATGCAAAGCATCCAGGATCGTCTTGCCTTGCGTGGCCTTTACCTTGAACTCATCTACATAGGGTTTTTTGTCAATATCTGGATTAAACCGTTGAATACGTATGGTCACGGTTGGAAAAGAACCATTGGTTGCCATCTAACATGCCTCCAGGCAGAGCAAGTTGTCAGTCATGCGGTGTTTGGTTGCCAGTCACGCTATGCCACAACGGGCGTTTGGGACTGCCAGCCGCCAACCGCCTAGTACTTTCGCTCCTGAGGCGGGTATTTTTCCCAGTCGATGGTGACCTCTTTGTAACTGAGGGCCGGGCCATCCGCCGCCTTGTGAGCCATCGTGTGTTTCAGCCAGTGCTCGTCGTCACGCCTGGGGAAATCGGTGCGCGAATGCGCCCCCCGGCTTTCCGTACGGGCAAGCGCGCTGGCCGCGATCACCTCACTGAACGTGAGCAAGTTCTCCGTTTCGATGGCGCCGAGCACGTCCGTGTTGAAGCGTTTGCTCGTGTCCATCACCCGCGCCCGCTCGAAGCGTCTCTGAAGCGCTCGAATATCTTCCAGCGCCTGGCGCAGCCGCGATTCATCACGGAAGATGCCCACGTTTGCCGTCATCGTCTCTTTGAGTTCGCGCGCAACTGCAGCCCATGATTCGGTCTTTTCGCCTGGCGATGTGTCCATCAGGCGAGCGATGCGGGCGCGCTGGCGTTCCACAGGATCGCTGCCCTCAATGGGTTGCAAGTCGGCCCCGCCCTTGATGAACGCGGCGATAGCATGGCCAGCCCGCCGCCCAAAGACCGATGCGCCGAGCAGGCTGTTCGTGCCGAGCCGGTTTGCCCCGTGCACGCTGATGCAGGCGCACTCACCGGCAGCATAGAGACCCACAACGGGCGTTCCGCTGGCGTCAGCGATCACCTGCCCGTTGACATCGGCAGGAATCCCGCCCATGCTGTAGTGCGCCGTGGGCTGGATCGGCACCGGCTCGTCGATGATGTCGACCCCGGCGAACTTGAGCGCAATATCGCGCACCTGCGGCAACCGTTCGCATATCTTTTCACGTCCCAGGTGGCGCATGTCCAGGTAAATGCCCTGGCCGTCTTCTCCCACGCCGCGCCTTTCATCGATCTCGGTTTGCTCCGAGCGGCTCACCAGGTCGCGCGGGGCCAGCTCCATCTTGTCCGGGGCGTAACGCTCCATGAAGCGCTCGCCGTCCTTATTGAGCAAATACCCGCCTTCTCCCCGGCATGCCTCGCTCATCAGGATGCCATGCTGGTACAGGCCGGTCGGGTGGAACTGCACGAACTCCATGTCCATCAGGGGCACGCCGGCGTCGTAAGCAATCGCGACGCCGTCGCCGGTGTTGGCGGTGGCGTTGGAGGTTATCTTCCACGCGCGGCCATAGCCGCCGGTGCCGAACATGACCGCCTTGGCGCGCATGGTGTAGAGTTCGCCTGTCTGAATATCGAGCGCGACGACGCCCTTGCACACGTTGTCCTCGACGATCAGCCCCAGCACAAACCATTCAGCGTAAAATTTCACGCCATGCTTGAGCGCCTGCTCGTGGATGGTGTGCAACAACACGTGCCCCGTCCAGTCGGCGGCAAAATTGGCGCGGGGGGCGCTGTGCCCGCCAAAGCGCCGCTGGGCGATCCGCCCATCCGGCGTGCGGCTGAAGACGCAGCCCATATGCTCGTAGGCGTAGACGATCGCGATCGCGTCCTTGACCATGATCTCGATCGCGTCCTGGTCACCGAGCCAGTCCGACCCCTTGATGGTGTCGAACATGTGCAGCTCCCAGCTATCGACCAGTTCATCGCCGGGTGGAAGCTGCTCCAGTGGCCCGCGCGGGCCTGTGTTGGGAACGGGCCGGACGTTGTTGAGCGCGGCGGCGATCCCGCCTTGCGCCGCGCCGCTATGCGAGCGCAGGGGGTGCAGCTTGGACAAAACGCCAACATCCCTTACGCCCTCCTGCATAGCGGTCATCGCTGCCCAGGTTCCGGCCAGGCCCGCGCCGATCACGATGACGTCATGGGTGATCACATGTGGTGATGACATAAGCAAGTCCTTAGTAACTCCTTTTTGAAAGTTCTATTGGGTGCGCTTCTTGCCCGCGAGGGGGTGTTTTTATGCGGTCGCGTGGCAAGACGCGCTTGAAAATGTCACTCTTGGTACGCTCGATAGGCACTTCTCCTCAAAGGTCGCAACGGGCGCAGTGGACACATGCAGCGCACAGTCATCTACCCTGCTCACCAGTGTAGCACCGCTAGCCGGGGGCCAAAAGTGAAATGCGTCACCACCAACGCATGCATCCATAAAGAAAAACGGCATCCCGTGGGGGATGCCGCCGCGCAAGAGAGAACCTGCAACGGAGCCTTACATAGACGGTTCGCTCTCGACAACCGAGGTATACACGCTGAATTCCGGCGGGTTTTCCATGTGTTTCTTGACGGCGCACAGTTCCGCCGAGCGGATCACGGCGTCCTTGTACTTCTCCGGGAAATCGGGCGGAACCTGGATATCCAGGTCGATCTTCTCGATCATGTGCGTGAACGGGTTGGCGTGCATGCGCTGGATGATGCGAATATTCTCGGTGGGCAAACCGCGCTGCTTGCAGAAGCTCAGCACGTAGATGCCCGCGCACGTGCCAATCGAGGCCAGGAAAAGGCCGAATGGCGCGGGGGCCGACCCGTCCTGATTCGTTGTGATGACCATATCGCCGGTGACCGCGTCAACGCGCAAACCACCGGGGAAGACGATTTCCATTTCCATGAGTTGAACCGTTCCTTTTTGCCTTGAGTTTTGCATACCGAACTTACGAAAGTTCCACATCCAACCCGTTAGATGCAGCAACATGCAAAAAGATTCATCCACGCCGTTTTTCGCCGGTGCTGGGGGTGAGGTGCGCCATCTTATGTGTGGGCGTGTATCAGTACCAGCGCACCGTCGCCACGCGCAAGGTTTGACAACGCGGCCTGAATAGGCGACAATTTTGTCTCAGTCGCACGTTGTTTTCATAAAGTAATTGGCTGCCGGTGCGGAGCGTGAATGATGATAAATGATGTTTTGAAAGATGCCGAAGAGCGCATGAAAAGCGCTGTTTCGGTGCTGGAAGATGACCTGAAAGGCATGCGAACGGGCCGGGCTTCGACCGCGCTGGTTGAGAAGCTGGGGGTAGATTATTATGGAGTCGATACCCCACTGTACCAGTTGGCGTCGATCTCGATTCCGGAAGCCCGACTGATCATGATCCGCCCGTTCGACAAAGGCACGCTCAAAACGATCGAAAAGGCGATCCTGGCGTCGGACCTGGGGCTAACGCCCAACAATGACGGGACTGTCATCCGGCTGTCCATTCCGCCCCTGACCCAGGAACGCCGCGTCGAGTTGCAAAAACTGGTCGGGCGTCGCGTGGAAGAGGCGCGCGTCGCCGTGCGCAATGTGCGCCGAAGCGCAATTGAAGACCTGCGCGAGTTCGAAAAAGAGAAAATAATCTCCGAGGACGAGAGCAAACGCGGTCAGGATGACGTCCAGAAGCTCACGGACAAGTACATCAAAGAAATCGAAGAGGCGGGCAAACGCAAAGAAGTCGAGATCATGGAGTTGTAACGCTTCAGAGCGTGCCGGTGCTGTGCCTCCGGGGAATGTCCCCGCCCCATCGACCGGGCTGGGGGGCGTTCCGATGTGCCACCCCTTCGACCAGGTAACGAGCGCGGAGCAGTAAGTATCGATGACTGATGACGTGTTGACCCTGCCAGACAAAGTGCCCTATCATCTGGCGATTATCATGGATGGCAACGGGCGCTGGGCCAAAGCGCGTGGTTTGCCGCGCCTGGCCGGTCACCGCGCCGGTGTCGAAAATCTGCGGCGTGTCCTGCGGGCTTGCAGCGAATTTGGCATCAAGATTTTGACCATCTACGCCTTTTCCACCGAGAATTGGGGCCGTCCCGAAGCCGAAGTGCGCGGCCTGATGAACATCCTCGAAACGGTCATCGACCGCGAACTGAAGCAACTCCATGCCAACGGGGTGCAATTGCGGCACATTGGCGAGATGGAGGGGCTTTCGAACTCATTGCAGAAGAAAATCCGGCAAGCTATCGAAATGACCCGCAACAACGACCAGTTGATCCTCAACATTGCGTTTAACTATGGGGGCCGCCAGGACCTGATCCAGGCCTTTCGCCGTATCGTTCAAGACGGCGTTCCCCTTGAGGAGATCGACGAAACGTTGATCGACTACTACCTGTATACTGCCGGCCAACCCGACCCAGACCTGGTCGTTCGCACGGCGGGGGAAATGCGCCTGAGCAACTTCTTGCTCTGGCAGGCATCCTATGCTGAATACTACGCCACGCCAACCTACTGGCCCGATTTCGATCGCGACGAGTTGCTCAAAGCGATCGTCTACTACGCCAGACGTGAACGGCGGTTTGGCCTGGTCTCCCAGGCCTGATGTAGAGCTTCTGGTCGCCATTCATTGCCATTGAGGAATCCATCCATGCTACGAACGCGCGTGCTGACTGCGGTGGTTGCGTTGCCCATTCTGGTCGCCGTCATTCTGGTGGGCGGCTGGCTTTTTGCCGGAGTCGTGTTTGTAGCGCTGGTGCTCGGCGGGCTGGAATACACGAACCTGTTGCGCCAGGGGAACTACCAGGTGCCCCTCTGGTTGGTTCTTTCCCTGGTGGCCTTGCCCGCCGCCGCAACCTGGTTCGACCACGCCGATTGGCGCGCGCCCGGCATCGCGGCGCTGCTGATCGCGGGCATGGTATACGCGATCGGGCGCATGGAACGCGACCATCCCCAACCCATGATCGAACTGGCCCTGGCCGTGTTTGGCGGGGTTTACATCGGCTGGCTGGGCAGCTACCTGATCGCGGTGCGCGAGTTGGACGAGGGCGCGTACCTGACGCTCATGCTCTATGGTTGCGTGGCCGTGTCCGACAGCGCGGCGTATTTCGTCGGGCGACAATGGGGCCGCCACAAAATGTCCCCCCGTGTCAGCCCCAAGAAAAGCTGGGAAGGTTACGCCGGTAGCATTGTGGGCGGGCTGGTTTTTGGCACACTGGCGGGCGGGCTGCCCGACACCGCCGTGCTGAATTGGGGGCATGGCGCGGTGATTGGCCTGCTCATCGGGGCGCTGGGAACCGTCGGAGACCTCGGCATCTCGGCCATCAAGCGGCAAACAGGGGCCAAAGACTCCGGTCATTTGATTCCGGGACATGGCGGCATCCTCGACCGCACGGATTCGGTACTGGTCGCCGCCGCAATTGGGTATTATTATTTAGTGTGGTTCGTGCTATGATTGCACGCGAGCGGCCAAAAGGGTTTGACCAAGCGCCAGCACTGTGCTATATTGGCTGTAGCTTGTATTTTACGCACTTTACTCCATTTGCGTGCCCACAAATTGTGTAACTTCCAACCCTCAGGTGATCTGATGGTGCGCCGTACGTGGCCGCGTGTGTTCGTGTGATAGGCCGCCCAAATTGACTGTTACCAGCTTGTCATCATCATGGAGCTAAAGCACTACATAGCGACGCCGGGCGTCGTTAGCTAATCCTCGCTTGGAGATTCCTGAATATGGATATCGCAGAACTTGAAATGCAAAACCTGCACACCTTGCGCGAAATGGCGCGTCAGGCCGACATCGCGGGATTCAGTCGCTTAAAAAAGCAAGACCTCATCCTGCGGCTGTTGCGTGATAAGGCAGAACGGCAGGGGCACCAGTTGCGCGGCGGTATTCTTGAGATTATCGACGATGGCATTGGTTTCTTGCGCTCCGATCACTACCTGCCTGGCTCGGAGGATATTTACGTCAGCCAGACGCAAATACGCCGCTTCGGGTTGCGCACAGGGGATATGGTGATCGGGCAGGTACGCCCCCCAAAAGACTCCGAGAAGTATTACGGGCTACTGCGCGTTGAAGCCGTCAACGGCATGGACCCCGAAGAAGCCAAACGCCGCCCCCGCTTCGATGATCTGACCGCTATTTTCCCTGAAGAACGCTACAACCTGGAAACCAACCCGCGCATTCTCTCAACCCGCCTGTTGAATCTGATCGCTCCCATTGGGCGCGGCCAGCGCGGTTTGATCGTCAGCCCGCCCAAGGCCGGTAAAACTACCGTCCTCAAGGAAGTGGCTAACGCCATCAGCCATAATTACCCCGAAGTGCACCTGATGGTGGTGCTGATCGGTGAGCGCCCCGAAGAAGTGACCGACATGGATCGCTCGGTGGATGCCGAAGTGATCAGCAGCACGTTCGATGAACCGGTCGCGTACCACGTGCGCGTGGCGGAGATGGCTCTTGCGCGTGCCAAGCGCCTGGTCGAATCAAAGCAGCATGTCGTCATCTTGCTCGACAGCATCACCCGCCTGGCGCGCGCGTACAACCTGACGGTTCCACCGAGCGGGCGCACACTGACCGGTGGCCTCGATCCATCGGCACTTTATCCGCCAAAACGTTTCTTCGGCGCTGCGCGTAATGTGGAAGAAGGCGGCAGCCTGACCATCGTCGCTACATGCCTGGTCAAGACGGGCAGCCGCATGGACGACGTGATCTACGAAGAATTTAAGGGAACCGGCAATATGGAGCTGCACCTCGCGCGCGAGCTGCAAGAACGCCGTGTCTTCCCCGCCTTCGACATCATGCAATCATCCACCCGCCGCGAAGAGATGCTGCTTGGCCCGGACATCTTGCAGCGGGTGTGGATGCTGCGCCGCATGCTGACGCAGATGACCCAGCCACCGGCCAATTACGACAGGATCAGCGCCACCGAGGCCTTGATCAACCAACTGCGCCACACCAACTCGAACGAGGAATTCCTGGAGCAACTGACCTCCAGCTAAGCGCACCGGCGAATCATACAAACGAAAACGGGCGATTGAAACCACCTCATCGCCCGTTTGTGATTCACCCAGCCGCCAACCCTCAGCCGCTCATGAGTAGCCGCGCGGCCAGCCCCGCATAGACATGCGCGGCGGTCTTGAGATCGGCGAGGCGCACCCGCTCCTGGGGGGTGTGCGCCAGGTTCGGATCACCCGGCCCAAAGCCCACGGTGGGGATATTTCGCTGGCCCATCGTATAGACCCCATCGGTGGAAAACGGCCAGTGCCGGACCTCCGGCGTTTCTCCGCTCACAGCCTGGATCGTCTGCAGCAACGTCGTCACCAGCGGATGACTCCTGTCCAGCACCCAGGCGGGATGCGCCTCTTCGGCAACACGCACCAGCCCGGTATAGGATGGCTCATCATACGTGGTGATCTGCACCGTCGCCGGGATGTCCTCGCGGCTGATCATGCTTTCAAGCTGCGCCCGTGCGCCCATGACCGTCTCGCCGAGGGTCAACCGCCGGTCTAGATACACCTTGCACAAGTCCGGTATTGCGTTCAGGCCAGGCCCCCGGCTTTGGATGGCCGTGACTGCGATCGTGCCTGGCCCCAAAAACGGGTCGCGCGGTAGCGCGTCCGCCAGCAGTTGCACCGCGAAAATCAACCGGGCTGCCGCGTAGATCGCGTTCTGGCCGAGATCGGGCTGGCTCCCGTGCGAGGACTTGCCTGCCACCGAGACCTTAAACATCACGCGCCCGCGCTGCCCCCGGCTGATATGCAAACCGGTGGGTTCGCCCAACAATACCATATCAGGGATGATGCCGTCTTCTTCAACGATATAGCGAATGGCTAACCCCTCACACGGCTCCTCTTGCACCACAAGCGCCAGCACGAGCGTGCCATTGAGCCGATCCTGGTAGGGGAGAAGCTGGCGCACGCCATACACCATGCTCGCCAACGCGCTCTTCATATCCACCGCGCCCAGGCCGTACAGCATGTCGTTGTCGATCACCCCATCGTAAGGGGGATGCGGCCACCGGTCCAGGCTTCCAGGGGCGACCGTGTCCATATGCGCATCGAAAAGCACCGTCGGCCCGTCGCCGTTGCCCAGGGTGGCGATCACACTGCCCATAGCGTTCACACGCACGTCAGGAAACCCCAGCGTTTTCAAGTGCTCGACCACCAGATCGGCCACCGCACCCTCTTGCGCGGACAAACTCGGCGTTTGCACGAGGCGCTGCGCGAACCCGTACAACTCCTGCGCTGTTTTCCATTCCAACTCCAGGTTGCGGATCACATCAGATAGATTGCTCAAGGCTATGCCGCTCCATGTGCAAGTAAGACGAGGGGAATTGTGCGCAAAATGATCTGCAAGTCCAGCCCCAGGGACCAGTTCTCGATGTAGTAAATATCAAGCAGGCACATCTCTTCGAAGGGGACTTCACTGCGCCCGCTGACCTGCCACAAACCGGTCAGGCCCGGCAATACGCGCAGCCGTTGCCGGTGCCAGGGTTCGTATAATTCCACTTCCTGTGGCACAGCGGGGCGCGGCCCCACCCAGCTCATCTCGCCGCGCAGAATGTTCCAGATCTGCGGCACTTCGTCGATGCTAAAGCGCCGGATCCACCGGCCCACGCGGGTGATACGCGGGTCATTAGCCAGCTTGGGGTGGCGCGGGTCCTGACCGGTACGCCGTATCAAATCATCGTGCATTTTTTCGGCGTCGACGACCATCGAGCGGAACTTATATACCTTGAACCGTCTCCCGTTTAAACCCACGCGTTCTTGCGAGAAAAAGATCGGCCCCGGCGAATCGAGGCGGATGGCAAGCGCCGTGATCAGCGTGATCGCAATGGCGAAGGGCAGCGCCACAGCCGCCAGGGCGATATCCATCGTCCGTTTCACAATCCGGTTGCCGGTGTGGAACTGCGCCTCGCCGTTCAAACCCAGTAGTGGAATGCCGCCCAACATCTCGACCTGTACCTGGCTCAAGCTCAACTCGAACAGGTCGGGCACCGTGCGCACCTTGACATGCTTGCGCTCGCATTCGCGCACCACACCCAGGATTTTGCGTTGGACATGCCAGGGCAGCGTGATGATCACCAGGTCTACCTTGTGTTCGTCGATCAGTCGGGGCAGGTTTTCGACGCGGCCAAACGCCGGAACACGCCCCAGGTCGTTCGCCCCGCGTTCGGGATCATCATCCACGAATCCGACGACCCGGTAGCCCAGGTCGGGGCGCGCGACAAGTGTCTGCAGCACAGACAGGCCCACGCTCCCGGCCCCCACGATCAGCACGCGCTCGACGCCGATTCCGCGCCGGCGCAAATGATTGCGCAACAGGCGCAGCGCCAGCCGCCACATCCCCAACAGCAGCACCACGAGCACCGCCGCCTGCACGATGAGCAAACGGGAGAATACGAGCGGGCGCAACAAGAAACTCAACGCCATGACGAATACCGCCGCATTGGTCGCGCCGTTGGTAATGGCGAACACCTCGTCCCACCATGTCCGCCCCCGCCGCTCACGGTAGAGGCGGGCGCTCTGGTTGAACAGCAGGATCAGCGCGGCAAAAATGGCGGCGTATGGCAGATAGGGGGAAAATGGCGCGGCGTTGGTCTCATCGACGGGCTGCAAGAACTGCACGTCATAGCGCAAATAGTACGAAAACAGGAATGCAGCTACAACCAGCAGGCCATCACCAACAGGCAAAAGCCAGCGCGGCCACTTAAATGGCGTTTCGTTCATAAAACCTTCCGCAGTCAATCAGACTGGAACCCTGTGGCCTGCGGTGCGAGTTGCTCTCCGCTACGACCACCGGGTCTCACATGCTACCCATTTCCAATGCGCGGCGATAGCTGGCTACGGTCTGGTTAGCCGTTCGCGTCCAGGTGAAGTGCGCGGCATGCTCACGCCCGCGTTCCCCCGTCTCAGATCGCCAGGCCGGGTCATGGATCACGCGGGCCAGCGCCTCGTGCCAAGCCGCGACATCGTGAGGCGGCAGGCACATCCCCCCGCTTCCGACGGCCTCTGGCAGCGACGAACTGTCCGACACCAGGGCGGGGGTTCCACAGGCCAGAGCTTCGACGACCGGCAGCCCAAACCCTTCGAACACCGATGGGTAGACCAGCACCTCAGCCGCGTTATACCACAAAGGCAATTCATCCGCCGGAACGTAACCGGGCAAATGCATGGTGGCAGCCAGGTTGTGAGCCACAATGGTGGCGAAAATCTCGTCTGCCATCCAGCCTTTGCCACCAGCAAGAACCAAGTGCACGGCCTCGCGGTCATGCTGCGGCAACCGCGCATAGGCTCGCAGCAACAGCGGCAGGTTCTTGCGCGGCTCAAGCGTCCCCAGGAACAGCAGAAACCGCGCTGGCAGCCCCTTGCTGGCCCTGAAGGCTTCGACCTCGTCCGCAGGCAGTGGTTTGAACTGCTCCCCCACGCCCGGAACAGCCACATCGATGCGGTCATCCGGCAGGTCGAACGAGCGCACCAGGTCGCGCGCCGTGCTTTGCGAGATCGCGATCACGCGCCGGGCATGCCGGCATGACCACCGCGTGAACACACGCAAATATAGACGCCGCGCCGCAGGCAGGCGCTCCGGAAAGTGGATAAAGCTCAAGTCATAGACCGTCACCACCGACGGCACGCGGCTGAATACCGGCGTCACAAAGGCCAGGGCGTGAAGTAGATCCGGTTGCATGCGCCGTAACGCGAGCGGTTGCGCAAGCTGCTCCCACGCAATCCGCCGGATCGGGCTTTGAGTATTCCAGCGCGTGCGGCGAATCGCCAGGCGCTCATGCTCAGGGGGGTGGCTCTGCTGACCCGTGAACACGGTATATCTGAAAGACGGATCGGCCTCCGGCAGCGCCCGCAGCAGGTTATAGATATACCCATTGATTCCGGCACTGCGATAACCGGCCTGTGCCGCCAACAGGTGCGCATTCAAACCAACATGAGCCGTCACGGTTGTCATGGCGGGCATTATACCAAAAAGCGCTCGTAACCGTGATCAGTGGCAGATTCGGGTCCGGACTGGCCCGGCAAGAGAACGTGATGCGTTACGCGGTCTGCCCCGCCGTGGCACGCTCACCGCTCGCTGGCTCAGGCCTCCGGCGGGCGCATCCGGCTGGGGGGCGGCGGCGGCACAGGAACCGTTGGGCGCGCGGGGCGGGATGGCTTCCTGCGCCAGGCCATGAGCGCCAATACAACCGTTCCCACGCCGATCATGAACAACATGACCACCGTTGCGCCGCCCGTCGCCAGCAACACCCGCGTTGAGGTGTCGATTGGCTCATCGCGGTTCGCGGCAGATAGCTGGCTCGCGACTTCATCACGCAACCCTTCCGGGCCGACGGGGAACGCGCCAAACGAATCGATGGTCAACCGTTGCCCCGCATCCAGCGCGAATGTGCCCTCATTTGCCGTCATGGTGCGATACAACGGGCTGTCGGTGAAGGTCACCGTGTAAATGCCCGGCAGCAGGTTCTCGAAACAATGCTGCTCTTCGGCGTCGGCCATGACGTGCGTGGCGATGATGGCCCCGCCCGTCGAAAGATTCACATTGACCCCCGCCAGGGGCAGTTCGCCGCTGTTGTGGAACCCGTCCCCGTTGGTGTCGGCAAAGGTCGAAACGCAGATCATGCCGGTTTCGGGCTGGGCAACGGCAACGTGCACGCCTCCGGTTATTGCCAGCCCACCAGCGACCCATGCGCAGAGCCAGAGCAAGGAAAAAAAGAAACGATTCATGCCGCGTGGTTCTCGTGTCATGCCTGCTAACCCCTCGTTGCAGGAAAGTATAACGCCTCGTCCCCGATTGTCGAGGGTTGCGACTCGCGCGGCAGGCAAACGCAGGCCAGGCGGACGGCTCCCGGCAAAATGTAAGGGACGCCCGTAAGCGTCCCCAGATCATGCCCGCTAGCGAGACAGCGCGCCCGCTCTATTTCTCGGCTACGTCCTCGTCGTAGATCGGTGGCAGTCCATATTCTTCGCGGATGATGTTCTCAATCGCCATGGCGATACCAGGATTTTCGCGCAGAAATTGCTTGGCATTCTCGCGTCCCTGCCCGATCATTTCGTCCTGGTAGCGGTAGAACGCGCCGCGCTTCTCGATCACTCCCAGCCCGGTGCCGATATCGAGGATGTCGCCCACTTTGCTGATCCCCTCGTTGTACATGATGTCGAACTCGGCTTCGCGGAAGGGGGGCGCAACCTTGTTCTTGGTAACGCGCACGCGCGTGCGGTTCCCGACAACCTCGCCGCCGGCCTTGATGGACTGGATGCGGCGAATGTCCAGGCGCACGCTGGCGTAGAACTTGAGCGCGCGCCCGCCGGAGGTAATCTCCGGGTTGCCATACATCATGCCGATTTTCTCTCGAAGCTGGTTGGTGAAGATCATGCACGCGTTCGACTGCTTGATTGCGCCGGAGAGTTTGCGCAGCGCCTGGGACATCAGCCGCGCCTGCAACCCCACGTGGCTATCGCCCATCTCGCCCTCCAGCTCGGCGCGGGGCACGAGCGCCGCCACGCTGTCCAGCACGATGACATCAAGCGCCCCACTGCGTACCAGCGCCTCGGCGATTTCCAATGCCTGTTCGGCCATGTCCGGCTGGGAAATGTACAGGTTATCGATATCCACGCCGATGCGGGCGGCATAGGCCGGGTCGAGCGCATGCTCCATGTCGATGAAGGCACAAATGCCGCCGCGCCGTTGGGCTTCGGCGATGGTGTGCAGGCACAACGTGGTTTTACCGGAACTCTCCGGCCCGTAAATCTCGGTCACCCGCCCCCGTGGAATGCCGCCGACGCCCAACGCAATATCCACCGCCAGCGAGCCGGTCGGAATCGAATCCACAAGCAAGTGAACCGCATCGCCCAGTCGCACAATTGTGCCGTCACCAAACCGCTTGGTCAATTCTGACAGCGTTGACTCCAACGCCTTCTCACGCCCCTTGTCGCTCATACCGTTTTATCCTCTTCACCGTTTTGTGGGAACCTGTGCTGGTACACGAGTCTACATTCCCTGGCGCGAGTCCGCCACATGCCAACCTTTAAAATTGCCGGGTATTTCGCGTCATGTGCTATTGGGGGGTGGTGTCAACGCGTTGACCTGTCCTGGTGTTAAATAGTCTGGGATCGCATCCGGCCCGGCAGCGAACGCATCCTCGATCCCGCGCCGGATTTCGTCCCAATAGGCGCGGGCTGCCGCAAGCTTATCATCCTCAAACCGTTCGATCCATGCTGCTAATTGCGAGTCCTCTAACCCATCGCGCCGCCACATGGCGAGGTACTCCTGGATGAGGTCGGCGATACGTTCGCTTTCCCAGGGCAGCGCCTTGGGTTTTTCGCGCTCGTAGATCGCTCGCGCCAGCGCAAACTGGTGAGCTTTATAGTCGAGGTGTAAGTCGTAGTGCGCCTCCAGAATCTCATCAGTAACCTGTTCCGCCCACTTGCGGTGGAAGCGGCAGATGCCGGTGTTGTCGCTGAACAGTTCGTAGACCATGCGTTCAACGTTCTTGCGCCCCAGTTCATATGGCGGCAGAAAGTCAACTCCGTAATACACGTAATACTTGCCCATCAGCGGCATGGGACTGAACATCCCCGGCACCCAGTATTGGTTAGGAACCATGCAGCCTTCGTCGCCGTTGGCCAGGTAAACGGCGCGATCGCGGCTGTTGATATTGTGAGCCTTGTCCAGTTCGTGCGCCGCCACCCGTATTCCATCGCGGAAGATGGCGGCCTCTGGTTTGAGCAGGAGAGCGTACATGACGGCAATAGCATAATCGGCATTGCGCGCGCTATCCTTGACGCGGTCAAAGGCGGTGATGTCCGCCGTGAAGCTAAACCGCAATTGATCAGCAGGCGGAAAACCGAACTCCTCCGGATCGATCAAGCCCGCCGCGATCAGCTCAAACAGCCACGCCAGCGTGCCCCCCAACTGGATCGCGTCGAATCCCAGCGCGTCGCAGGTATGGTTGACTCGCTCGGCGGCCCGCTGGTCAAAGACCCCGATCTGCGGGCCAAGCGCATGGTATGGCTCGTAGTCTTTCTTGAAGCGATCGTAGAACTTTTTGCACACTACGGCGCATGGTTCCCCGCAGTGGGTCTGGTTCTTGGGTTGGATAGTTTCTTCATTGAACTGCTTCAAGTAATGATCCAGAATGAAGTCGTCATGCTGCTGGAGGCGCTCGTCATCGCTGGCGTAGATGCTCTGGTAATTGAAGCTCATGATCCGGGCGTTGAGCGTCTTCATGTTCACGCCGAATGTGCCGCCCGTCTCAAACTCCGGCGCGTAACGGTACTTGGTCGTCACCGCCAGGTCAGCCTGGATGGTCGTCTTGCCAAAGTGCTCCAGAAAATACGAGTCGATTTCGCCGGAATCGCGCAGATCGGGGTCTTCCCATTCGCCACCAAAAACACACCCGGCGATGTTGTGAGCCTGGAGCATCTGGCTGCCTAAGCCCCCGCGACCGGCCCATTCATCGGTCGGTTGGAAGCGCCCGCGCCGGAGCGGGCTGGAACCAATAGCGCCTTCAGTGGTGTGACGGGCCGCAGGTCCCACGCAAAAGATGCGCACGCGGTCGCGGGGGTACTCCCCGGCATAGCGATCATAAAGTGCCTGTTGCAACGCGTAAAACCCGATCAACCGCTCGCCATCGGGGTCGGCATAACCGGTCCAGATCGGCTCCGGATCGATGGGTTCCAGGCGCACGTGTATCTCGCCGTCTTTGTGGTTGAGGAGTAGCACGCTTGGCTCAGGGGCCTGGCCGCGTAGGGCCACATAGTTCACGCCCACGCCATGAAAGACGTAGGCTGCGCCCCCCATGCTGGAAACGTAAAAGCTCTCCCATTGCGGACTCCACGCGCAGAAGACCAGCCGCCGCGTACCGGGGATGCGGCTGCCTGCCAGCAACCCTTCGCCAAACGTGAAGCTATCCGGGTAAAGTTGGTACCGTCGCCACCCGTAATCAACCGGCCCCAGTACCTCGTTTTCGTCAACCGGGCGCAGATACCAGTGACCGTTGTGGGCGTGTACGGTTAGCTCGCGCTGCAAGACGGGATAGACCATCATTCACTCCTCTGGATGACTGCTGGGCCGCAAACCTCGTGACCGCAGTTTCGCCTTCCGGAAAATGTCTCTGGCGTCACACCAAGTTTAGTCGGTCATACAGAATGTTGCCCAGCAACGCTTGCCGCCTTTTTTACACTGCCACACCCCGATTCTCTGACCAGGTAACAGCGGGGTGGCAGACCCAAAACGAGCCTTGCCCACCGCCGAAGCGCTATGTTATAATGCCCGGCGCATTGGGGAGTTGCCAAGTGGCCTAAGGCAGCGGCCTTTGGAGCCGCCATTCGCTGGTTCGAATCCAGCCTCCCCAGCTCCAGGAACCGGTTCACCTCACAGGCGAGCCGGTTTTTTTATGGGCACTCGCCCAGCGCATAGTTCAGCGCCGCCTCAGCATGAAGGCGCGTCGTATCGAACAGGGGCAGGCCGGCCCCTGCCTCATCGACCAGCAAGGGAAGCTCCGTACACCCCAGGATCACACCTTCCGCGCCGCGTGTGGCCAGCTTGCGGATGATTTGCACAACCGCGTCCCGCGACTCGGCGCGAATCGCACCGGCGACCAGTTCATCGTAGATCACACGGTCAACCGTTGTGCGATCTTCGGACTCCGGAACCAGGACGGCGATCCCGCGCCGGGTCAACGCGTCGCGGTAGAACGATTTGTCCATCGTGAAACGCGTGCCGAGCAGGCCAACCGTCTGCAGGCCCCGCGCCTTGATCGCGTCTCCCATCGCATCCAGCAGGCTGATCATCGGTACGTTCACGCCCGCCTGCACCTCTTCGAACACGAAATGCATGGTGTTGGTGGCAATCAGGATCACGTCTGCGCCTGCGCCTGCCAGCTTCTGGGCCGCGTCCCGCAACCCCTGGGCCACCAGGTCCCATCGATCCTGGTGCGGCCAATCCACATAGGGTTGGAAACTCACGCTGTAAATGATAATCTCTGGATAACCGTAGTCCCCAAAACGCGCGGTGTAGGTGTGGGTGATATGCTGGTAATAGGCTATCGTCGATTCAGGACTCATGCCACCGATAATGCCGATTCGCTTGTGCATGGCGTTAAGGCCTCCCATCTATGTTCTGAAATCCGCAATTATCGTGAGGTTAATCATACAAGATCGTTTATTTTTGAACTTTCACAGCGGCGCAATCCGGCGTAGTATGGTGATGGGGAGAGGTGTCGGCCCTGATCGCGCCCGTCGATGCGGGGGCTGGCCGCTTCCCGCCAAACTACAAGTTTACGAGAACGCGCACGATAAAAGATAAT
>CAZSXY010000088.1:0-17454 GCA_964611395.1 uncultured Anaerolineaceae bacterium
GCATGCCAGGGCTGTGCCGGGCGCTCAGGGGTCGCTGGCGGGGGAATCACTGGACGGCGGAGCGTCAGCCGGTTCTTCTTCATCCGTTCCAGTCGTGGGTTCGGACACATCGGCATCGTCCGGCGGGGAATCGGCCACCCGGCGCAGCAACGGCGGCGGCGCAAGGCTTTTGGGTTCGCCGGTGGGTTTGGGGGCATCCAGCGGTGATGTGTCTGGCAGTCTCGCTTTCTCATCCCATTGTGCGGCTTGCGCTTCCGTCAGAATGGGTGTCGCGCCGAAGTCTTCCGGCGTAAGCTGGACGCCAGCGTCCGGCTTGGCCAAAGGCGTCATGGTCTCCGAGGGATCAAGCGGTTTGGTTCTCGTGGGCAGTTTGTCGTGCAGGGCGCGGCTGGGGGGCGGCAGTGTTTCGCGCTTGACTCCGGCGGCGCGGACGAAAAACATCAGGTCGCTTAGCGCGCCCCCCACGCCAAGCATCAGGTCTGACCCGTTCAGCCGGATGAAGTCCCGCGCGGTTGCCAGCTCGAACAGCGTGGTTTGGTCGCGCCAGTGATCCTTGAAGCTGTCGAGCAAGGCGTCAAGCGTGGGCGGAAGCGGGGTGGGCCGGCTGAACCGGATGTGAAACCATACACCAAGCCGGGTGACTTCGGTTTCCAGCCGGATGCCCGTGCCAAGGGCCTGTGCTGCCGAATGGAGCAGCAACAATGCTTCCTGTACCGATTCCTGGTTGGCTTGCAGTTGCAGATCGACTTCGGCCTGGGGTACAGGATCGATCTGGAGTTGAGCGCTCAGCCACCGGAGCAGGGCGTTCACGGGAAAGGGGCGCACGACGTGTTCCGGGATCGTTTCGCCCATCTTGTATCGAACCAGGTATGACCAGGCGGTGAACAGGTTCAGCACGTTGGCGACCTTCGCCGTCGCGCGTTCTTTCCAGAAACTCGCCGGGCGATCCTGGGCTTCGGGCATGTCGCTCAGGGCAATGCTCGACAGCGCCGCGTTGAGCGAATCGGCGATGCGGTTATAGAGCAAGAATTGCAACTCGGCCAGAGCTTCCCAATCAGGCTCGCGCATGGTTTGTGCCTATGGATAGTTGAACTGTGGGGGGAGGGCGATGCAAGCATCGTGCAGGGCGTCCCAGCCCGGCACCGGCATGTGGGCTAAACGCGGAGTGCTGCCACCCTCCGCATACGAAATCGTATCATGATTCGGGTGTGCCGTGTACGGCGCTCCACCTGCCGGAGGGCAAACCCGATCAGACCATGAGCACCTGCCGCTCGGCAGGAACCGGTTGCGTCCGCGCCAGATAATGCCTGACGTCGGATAGTGCGTCGTCGTAGTGCTTGAGCAATTCCTCGTCTGGTTCTTTGAACCGGCGTAACGTCTGCAAGCTGCACATCCTGCAACCACGCATGGCGCGGTAGCTGTCTGTTTCGCAAGGCAGACAGCCGTTGAGCCGGATCATCATCAGCATAAAGGCCAGTACCTCTTCGTGCATTTCAGGCAGCGCCGCGACCCGGTCAACGAGCTTGCGCCACTCTTCTCCCCGCGCATCACGCAACCGGGGAATGACATAGCCGGGGAACAACAACTCATTCTGAGTATACATTCCACCCCTACCTTACCTGTGCGGAGGTTCCTAACATACCAATCACTTTACCATTGTTTGGTGCATCTCTCAACCAATTTCAGCATAAAGAACAAATCTCACTCATCATAGCGTACTCTGGTGTCATCGAAGGTTAGAGAATGGTTAGAGGGGGGCGCGTTCCCCGTGGCGGCGTCCTGGTTTGGCACAGAGCGCAGCGCCGGGGGACTATCGTTTTCGTTGGCCGGGCCAGCATCATTACCGGCGCTTCCGGTTTTGATCTTTCCCGAAAAAACGTATTGCATTGGCCTTGTCACGAGACGATTCGAATGCCCCCGGCCAGCAAGTATGCGTAGCGCACTAAGAGAATCAGGTAGGCTACCAGGATAGCCAGCGCAACTACCCCTATGAGTCTGTCACCTCGTCGCCAGCGCCGGATCATTTCGTCCACCGTCTTTACGGCCAGCAGAATGATCACCGGCACAAAGGCCATGCGAATCCGCGCTTGCATGAAGAAAAGAATCATCCCCGCCGTGTACGATCCCAGGGTCAGATAGAGCAACCCCACGCCTTTGCGCTGCCGGATCAGGACAAGGCCCGTTACCGCCAGCAACGCCAGCAGTTCAAAGTGCACGACCCATCCGGTAATGCGCAGCAGGGGCGAATACCGCACGCCCCAGTAGTGATAGTTTACATTGCTGCCCAGTTCCATATCGGAAGCAGCTATGACCATGGCGGTCTTTTCAACCATCAATTGCAGCCAATCCAGCGGCTGGGAGGTGATGTAGCTTACGACTTCTGCCGTGTAGGAGGTTTCCCCTCGTTCGATGGCGTCTTTTAGCTCGTCGGGTACGGCCATGAACACCCCCGTGGCGTTGGGGTTATTGCCAATGTATAAGTTGTATGGCCCAGTGGTGGTGGTGAGCGCGAAACGCCCCGTCGCACGCAGGTTGTGATAGCTCGGCCAGGCCAGCACCAGGGCCGAGGAAAGCACCATCACAGCGATTCCCCGCCGTCTCACCTGCCGCGGCAAGCGGAGTTGCAGCAGCCATACCGCTATCCCCGCTAACACAATCAGGACATTGGGGCGTGCCCATGTGGCCAGGCCTATCGCCAGCCCTGCCGCCATCATGTAACGCGCGTGTTGGCGGCGACGCCCGAATATCTCCGCCATCACCAGCGCAAACATCACGAGTGCGGTGGTATGAGGGGCGTCGGTTAGTTCCAGGTTGTAGAACAATGCCGGACTATAGAGCGCGAGTAGCAACGCGGCAACAAACCCCAGCGCGGGCGAAAAATGCGCCGTCCCAGGTGGTATGTGAGCGCAACGGTTAGCATGCCCAGGAGCACCTGCCCCAACCGTGCCACCAGTAACCCCGGCACATCCCCGACGGTGGCGAAGATGATCCCCAGGTAAAATGAGAGATACGGCGACAGTTCGAAGCCTTCGTCGTCGCGGGGCCATTCACCGGCGGCGAATGCGTGCCCATTGGCAATGTAATCGACCTGATCTACATCTTTCGGTACCGCGTAAAAATACGGGCTGTTGGCCCGCAATTGTCCTAACACCGTTAGCTGCGCGGCGAACGCGATCAGCAGCACGAAGACCAACTGGGACAGGGTGGGGTGCTGAAAACGATGCGGCGCAGCAAAGACCCGTTTGAACATTAACGCCCTTTTCTCGCGACGAACAGGCTTCCGTATGCCAGCGTCCGTATGTCATAGCATAGAATGGCAAAATTGGTCAACCAGGGAGAAAGAGTATCAAATTAATGGAGTACACAAGCTGATGTCGCAGGAACAACCGACCAGCAACGCTTTCAAACGGTAATGGGCCAAGAAATGATCTTCCTCCGACTTGCTACGACTGCTTCAGGAAGTACCGAATGGGGGGCTTTACAGCTCGAAGGTGATAGCCCCATTTTCCACGAGTTTGACAGCCTCGTCTTTGCTCGAGGCCCAACCTTCGAAAAGCACTATCCCGATAACTGCGCCCTTCTGCGCCCCGCTCATCCGATGCTAGTCAACGGGCGGCCCGGCATGCAATATCATCTTATCCTTCAATCCCGGGTTGACTTCGCCAGCCGGTGCAACGTCGACCAGCACCGGGTCGGCAGCAGTCATGCGGCGCAGGGCCTGGGCGTTAGCTTCCTCAATCTTTTGTTTTATGTCCGTAGCCATAATTATTCTCCCATGGACGCTATGGCAAGAGAGAAAGAAACTGGAAACCAGGCACACAGTTTCCCTCTCAGAAGTCAAGTCTCAATGTTTTCTCGCAGTAGCATACCGGTGAGTGTTCCGGCCAGCATATCCCAGCCAGACGTATGCCCAATACGAATAAGTTGTTTCACGCTGGCTAGCAACTGCTGCCGCGTGCTCCCTTGCAAAAGCAAGCTGATCAGATCGTGAAGTGGTTCTGGGCCGTGCCCGTGGGCCAGATCAGAAAGAATGGTATGGCTGACGCGATTGGTCAACGGGCGTGCTTTATTCAGAAACTCATGAAGCAGATCAGCTTCCTTCTCGAACTTCATGTGGTAAGCGGCCTTTAGATGGTGCGCTGAAAAGAGCAGCCCACCCAGGTAATCATCCCCCGAAGGGGTAAGGCCCGGCCCCAATCCGGCCAATTCCAGACCCGAACGCACAACACGCTCCATATCCCGTATGCGGCAGGCCGTTATAAGCTCTCGGATTAGCGGTTCTGCCCGGTTGAGCAAGGTAGTCTCCATTGCGGAAGCCGTCGAATAGTCAATGTGTCCAGCGGGCCGGGTAATCAGTTCCAACGCGTAACCTAATCCCCTGGGAGGAAGGTGTTGGATCGCCGCCAGAATCTTCTCAAGGCTTCCGTTCACAGCCCCCGGCGCGAGCGCCCGCTCAATTGTGGGTGGCATCCACCTGTCTGCATGGGTCAGATCGATGGTTATCTCGTGGCCAACACGCAAACACTTGTCAGTGGCGACGAAGCCCATCCCCGCTTCCACGTGTTCGGCATGGAAAAATGACAGAATGCAGCGTCTGTGTGCGGGTAACCCGGCCTGCCCTAACCACAAGACTTCCCCGTCATCTCCCGCCAGGTAGATGGCCGATGACACGACAGCCAGCACTCTGCCCGAGTAACCGGGCAAGGCCAGTAGTTCGGCTGCTTTTTGCCCGATCAGGCTAGCCTGCGGATAGCATTGGGATGCCATTATTTGTTTATGGCCTGGTAGCATAACTGCATCCATTGACAGCCCGTATGCAGACGGTACAAGATGTAGTTGAAGACCTTGTACAGTGGGACTTGACATACGAACCCGCGTTTCGCTGTGCTCAGATAGGGCAAGATATGCTTGTTGAACTGCTTTTCGGTTACACTGGTAGGGATAGTGCTCATGGGATGTCACCTTTGCTGAGGTTTTTTCTCCCATGATGCACTATCTCCCTTTGATCGCGAAAGTTTGAATCAGTTCTTTGCACAATCAGCATGGGTGCCGGGTAGCGAGTTATCAGTAATGAGTTATGAGTCATGGTCGTGAGTCACGGGTGAGAGGGCCAGACTCATCACGCCAAACCCACCACTCATAACTTCCAGTTCATGCAAAGCTGAAAGGTTTTTTTCCATGAGATTGGCCACGAAGGGATCGCCTTCAGGAGTGAGACCATGAATTTTCCGCCTATCAAAGCTGATCGTTGCCTGCTATGGGTGACGCTCGCCCCCGGTGATGATGTCCGGAGCCGGTACGAGACGCTGCGGGCCGTGCTCCGCCAGTGCCGCCTGCACCCGCTCGACATGACCGCGTCGTCGGAACTCGTGATCGTCGAGGAAGCAGCTTTCCGGCAACACCTGGATGAGGTGCGGGCTGTGTTGCACGCGGGCGATATGCTGCACCTGATCAGCCGGATCGGTGAGCGCCTGACGGTCGAAGTGATCGCAGGGGGTGACGCGGTGTTGCGCCCGCCCTGGCAGGCTGGCTAACCGCCGATCCTTCTCCCTGGCTCCCTGAGCGGGGTGTATAATGGAAGCCTGGACGCATCGCCTGTGTGCCATTGCTCGCCAGTGAGAGCCGTCTTGCCCATGGAACCGATCACCGAGTTGTTCATGCGTTACGTGTCACTTCAGCCGGGTGAACCGGTCTTGTTGCTGCACGCCGGTGACCTGCAACTGGCCCGGTGGCTTGTCGATCGGGCCGGACACGGACAGGTCACGGCGTGGCATACGTCATATCGTGCGCTGGCGGCGCTGGCGGCTATTCCGGGGTTGGCCACGAGTGACACGGTGTACCCCGACCGGGCCACACACGGGGCGGCAGCGCAGGCGCTGGTCGTGTTGCCCAAGGGCCGCGACCTCGCCCGCGCGTTATTGTGGACGGTGGCACAGACGGTCGTGCCCGGTGGCCGGTTGTACCTGGCCGGTTTGAACGAAAGCGGGGCGAAATCCGCGATTCGCGATGCGGCGGCCCTGTTTGAAAACGTGGCGGTGTTGGGGTATCGCGGCGGCGCGCGGATTGCGTGCGCGCGGCGTTCGGATGCCTTGCACCTGCCGGATGACTGGCGGGTTTCGCACCCCTGGCAGCCGCAAATGCGTGCCGTTGACCGCCCCGAAGGGCGTTACACCATCATCACCATGCCCGGCGTGTTTTCGTGGGATCATCTCGACGATGGGACTGCGCTGCTGCTGGATCATCTTGCGGTTGAGCCGGGGCAGGACGTCCTGGACATCGGTTGCGGCTACGGCATCATCGGATTGGTGGCGGCGCGGGCGGGGGCGCTCGTCACGATGGTGGATGACAATTTGCTCGCGGTGCGTTGCGCCCAGGCCAGCGTCAAGGCCAACCGGTTGGCCGATCGCTGCACCGTCCTGCCGGGCGATGTGACCAGTTCCGTCCGCGACCGGCAGTTTGATCTCGTGCTGACCAATCCGCCGTTCCACCAGGGAATCGATGTCACGACCGGCATTGCCCGGCGCATCATCCGCGAAGCCTGCGAGGTGCTGCGTCCGGGCGGGCGCTTGTGTCTCGTCGCCAACCGCTTTCTGCCCTATGACCGCGTGATGCGGGCTATGTTCGGCGCTGTCGCCACCATCGCCGAGACGCGACGCTTCCGCGTGCTGGAGGCGGTGCGCCCTGGGCGCTAGGTCTGCTGCGCCGGGCAGCACCTGACCGCAAATCCAGGGGCAATTTTCCCTCTTTTGCGTTAATCTCTTTTGTGGAGCGTTCCATCGCGCTCCCGATTCCACCGTAATGTTACCGTGCCACATCTGGCTGGTGGCGTGCGCATAGCGCTACCGGTCATTGCTGCAAACAGAAGTAAAAGGAGTTCAAAGTACATGGCTAAGGAATACGATGTCCTGGTGCTTGGAGCCGGACCCGGCGGTTATGTGGCCGCGATCCGCAGCGCACAGCTTGGGCTGAAAACCGCCATTGTCGAAAAGAAATGGTGGGGCGGCGTGTGCCTCAATGTGGGCTGCATTCCGTCCAAGGCGCTGTTGCGCAACGCGGAACTGGCGCATATCGTGCAACACCGCATGAAAGAATTCGGCTTCAACGACGGCCAGGGCGTTGCAGTGGACTATGGCGTCGCCTTCAAGCGCAGCCGCCAGGTGTCGAAGCGGTTGGTGAAGGGTGTTGGCTTCTTGATGAAGAAAAACGGCATCGATACCTATGAAGGGTGGGGCACCATCCAGGACCCATCGACCGTGTCGGTGACGCTCAACGATGGCACAACCGAGACTCTCAAGACGCGAAACCTGATCATCGCCACCGGTGCTGTGGTCAACCTGCTGCCCGGCGTAGAACTGTCCGATCATGTGATCACTTACCTGGAAGCTATCCTCTCAGACAAGCTGCCGCACAGCGCGGTGATCGTTGGCGCGGGGCCTATCGGCGTGGAATTCGCCTACATCTTGCACAACTACGGCGTGAAGGTGACCATTGTCGAATACCTGCCGCACCTGCTGCCCAACGAAGACGAAGAAATTTCCGTTGAACTGGAAAAACAGTACAAGCGCCTGGGCGTGGGGTTCATGACCGGCACGGCCATGCGAGCCGTCGAGGATACTGGCTCCGGCGTCAAGGTGACGGTGGAAAAGGACGGTGAAACCCAGGTTCTCGAAGCCGAATGGGCGTTGATGGCGACCGGATTCAAGCCGCGCCTGGAAGGGTACGGCCTGGAAAATGTCCCCGGCCTGGCGATAACCGAAGGCGGCGCGATTGCGATTGACGAACGCATGGCCACCAACGTGCCCGGCGTGTGGGCGATTGGCGACGTGACGGGCAAGATGATGCTGGCCCATGTTGGCAGCGCGATGGGCGTCATCGCCGCCGAAAACATCGCCGGCGTGGAGACGACGACGCTCGATTATCGCATGCTGCCGCGTTGCACCTATTGCCAGCCGCAGGTGGCCAGCTTTGGCTACACCGAGGCGCAGGCACGCGAAGCGGGCTATGACGTTGAAGTGGCCAAGTTCCCGTTCCAGGCCAACGGCAAGGCGTTGGGGCTGGGCGAGGGCGTGGGCTTTGTGAAGATCGTTCAGGATAAGAAATACGGCGAGATTCTCGGCGGGCACTTGATCGGCCCGGAGGTGACCGAGTTGCTGCCCGAATTGACGCTCGCCCAGCGCTGGGAACTGACCGCGCACGAGATCGCCCGCAACGTCCATGCCCATCCAACGCTGTCCGAGGCGCTGCTCGAAGTTGCGCACGCACTGGAAGGGCATATGATTCATATGTAGGTAGACGGTGTAGACGGACAATGAAGGCTGGTTTGCTGTAAGCTGAAAGAAGTTATGGCCCAGAAATACAACACATCCTCCGCCGCTGTCCGGGGTGTTCCGGCTGACGACGGGCTTGCCATCAACCTTGACGTTCCGGATGTCGAGGTGCGGGCGTCGCTAAACCGCATCGCCCGTGAGAGTCTGCGCCCTGTCACCCTGGTGGCGGGTGTGTTGTATCTGGTTCTGGCGGTCATCTTTGCTGCGGTGGCCGGTGGTGACGAGGGAGTTCGACAGGCGGTCCTGGCCATCGCTGCTGCCGGTGTGTTTCTGGGGAGCTATGTGGCGTTGGGGCGCTGGCGACTGCCTGCGGCCTGGGTGCATCCCGCAGGCACGGCGCTGGTCATGGTGGCTTTGGCCCATGCAGTGATCTGGCACATTACCTATTCCCCTCGACTTCCCCACAGTTTTGGCTTATTCATCGTTGGGATCGGGATTCTATACCTGGATACGCGCTGGTCATTGATTGCCAGCGCCCTCGTCATCGGGGCCTGGACGCTGGTTGACGAGTTCTACTATCCCTCGGTTCCTTCCAGCGAGTTTCTGGGACATGTCGCCGCCAGCGTGGCGGTAGGGCTGGCGGCGTACCTGGCCCGAAGACGTTCCCTGACCCGCGTGGAACGATTGAGTTTGAGGGAAGAGCGGTACGTCCATGCCCTGCGAGAGGCGACCCGGCGCATCAAGCGGAGCGAAGAGCGTTTTCAACGCCTGGCGGACGCCACATTTGAGGGCGTCGTCCTGCATGATGGCAAGGTGATCCTGGATGCAAACCGCGCGATCTGCGCGATGTTTGGGCGGGAACTCCACGAACTCGTGGGGCGCAAAGTGCTTGATTTCATCGCGCCAGAATCTCGTGCCACTGCCGAGAAACACATTCGCCTCCGCAGCGAGCAACCTTACGAAGTGCTTGCCTTGCGGAAGGACGGCAGCACGTTTCCCATTGAGATTCGTGGGTGGATGCTGGATGACGACGGGCGAGTGATCCGGGTGGTTGCTGTCCGCGATATAACCGGGCGCAAACACGCAGAAGCCGAGCGCGAGCAACTCATCGCCGAACTGGATGCTTTCGCCCACACCGTCGCCCACGATTTGAAGAATCCGCTTGGGTTGATGATGGCGTATACCGATCTGTTGCGCGACGATCTGGAATCTGGTTCCATCGAGCAACTGCGCTCGTATGTTCACGGGCTGGCGGATGGCGCGCATAAAATGTCGCGCATTATCGACGAGTTGCTGGTTTTGGCCCAGACGCGCCAGGCCGAAATACCCTATGAGCCGCTTGATATGCCCCAGATTGTGGCCGAGGCCTGCCGGATGCTGACGCCGATGATAACTCAGCACGAAGCCGAGCTTGTGATCGGCGAGTGCTGGCCGGTAGCGAAAGGGTATGGCCCCTGGATCGAGCACGTGTGGGCCAATTACATTTCCAACGCGATCAAATATGGCGGTCGACCGCCTCGCGTCGTGATCGGCGCAGACCCCCACCCGGATCAGGACGGTATGCTGCGCTTTTGGGTGCGCGACAATGGCGATGGCTTGCCCCAGGAAGAACAACAGGTCATTTTTCGCCCGGAGACACGGTTAATCAACAACCGGCAAGGGCATGGGCTGGGTTTGTCTATTGCCAGGCGCATTGTCGAGCGCCTCGGCGGGCGGGTTGGTGTTGAAAGCATTATCGGTGAGGGGTGCACCTTTTACTTTACGCTGCCCTGTGCGGGCGAATCAAGCTCCCCCACGCGCACTCCCTCTAGCCTTGAATGACCACACGACGACGCCCTGTTTCCCCCGCGTGAAGCAGTGTTTAGACCGGAGACACGGGGCACAGGTGTGCAGGAATAAGTCACAAACGCCCTGACGGGCTTTGCTCACACCCGGTTGCTCCGCGCGGCCATGCCGGCGACCCGTCAATAAGCCATCATTGGGAGGTCTACAGATGGATCTATACCAGGCACTTGGCGCTTTCATTGGGGCAATCGTTGGTCACATGGTCGCGGCGATGGTGGCCGGGGGCAGCTATACTTACCTCGGTGGCGACCTGTTTGAAGTCACCGAGGAACCGATGGGGTGCATCCAGGGGTGTATCATCGAGATCGTCGCGGTCGGGCTGGGTGCTGGGGCCGGATATGTGCTGGGTTCGCTGTTGTTCACCTGAGCGCTCGGACAATTAGCCCCACCTGCTGCTGCCATCAACCCTTGCGCATGTCTTCTCGTCTTGCTGTGTTCGGCTTTTTCAGTCCCGATCAGATGCGAAGGGCGACTGCTGTGCGCATGCCGTATCTCGCGCCGGTGATTGGCCCATCAACGATTGCCGACTTGCCTTTGAAGGAAACAAACCAGGATGCCCAACCGCCCAAACGCCAACCATACCATCCCACAGGATTATCACGTTCACACCCGCGCGAGTTGCGATTCGCGGGCAACGATGGCCGATCATTGCCGCCGCGCCCTGGCGCGTGGCATCGCGGAGATCGCCTTCACCGATCATTTTGATCCTGTGCCCGAAGACATGTGCTACGGTTACTATAATCCGGAGCGCTTCTTCGCTGAACTGGAAGCGGCGCGGCGCGAGTTTGAGCCGCAGGGCGTGATCCTTCGCGCCGGTGTCGAACTGGGCGAGTACCACCGGTTCCATGACGTGGTCCAGCCCGTGTTGGATGCGTGGCCGTACGATTTCGTACTTGGTAGCCTGCATTGGGTGGACGACCAGATCGTGTTTGAGCGGGCGTATTTCGACGATCGCGGGGGGCGCGATGCCATCGAAGCGTACTTCGTCGAGTTGGAGCGGCTCGCGCGGTTTGGCGGGTTTGATGTGCTCTCCCATCCGGACGTGGTCAAGCGCATCGGGTATCACGCGTGCGGTGGTTTTGACATTTGCGAGTGGGAAGAGCTGGTGCGCTTGGTGTGGGCTGCCTGCATTGAAAACGGGATCGGGATTGAGATCAACACGGCGGGGCTGCGCTTGAAAGTGAACGAAGTCCACCCGGCCCCGGAGTCGCTGCGCTGGTATCGCGAGATGGGGGGCGACATCCTGACGGTGGGCAGTGACAGCCACCGCCCGGATCATCTCGGCGGCGGGATAGGCGAGGCGTTGGCACTGGCTCGCGCCGCCGGATTCACGCGCATCGCCAGCTTTGAACAGCGCCAGATCGTTCGCTGGATACCCATTTAGGCCGGTGGCAGGCGCGGCCCTGAGAGAATGCGATAGTCGCGGAAAAACACAAAGTGCTTCATAATCGTTGTTGAAAAGGCATGTGTTGGTGTTGCACGGGGAAGCAGGATGAAGCGTCCCCAGAAGCGCATTTAGGGGGCGATTATGCAAGTCTGTTCGCATTGTGGCGAGGAGAATTTCGAGGGTGTGATCTATTGCGACCGCTGCGGCGTGGCATTGGTGGCACTGCCCCTGGCGACGCGACAGTTGATCGATGCGCCCTCCAAACGCGGCGGCGGAACCGATACCCTCGGCGTGGAGGGGGTGTTGATTCTGCAAGTGAGCGACGACGCCGCGCCGATTATGATACAGATCCGTCAAGAGATTGTGTTGGGGCGCGTCACCGAGTTGTCCGACCAGGCAACGTTCATCAATCTGTCGCCCTATGGGGCCGACGCCGCCGGAGTCTCGCGGCGGCACGCGCGGCTGCTGCGCGATAACCTGGCCGTTTACCTGATGGACCTCAACAGCACCAATGGAACCCGGCTGAACGGCGAATTGCTGCCCGCCGGAGTCGAAAAACGCATACGCGACGGCGACGAACTGATGTTGGGCCGCCTCAAGGTATATGTCTATTTCAAGTCCTGAGTGCGGCCTGGATGGGGAAAGTGTGTGTTGGGTCTGCCCTGCGGCCAGCGTGCTGCCGGGCGGTTTGCGTTATAATGCGCAACGAGAACGGAGCAGTTCCGCCCGCGTTGCCCGGTGTAAGAAGCGATGGGTTGGTTCCAAGACTGTCGTGGCGGTGGAAGAAGCCGATGAAGCCTGTAAGCCAGCGTGGCATGTTGCACAAGAAAATGACCTGGTTGTCACTGGCCGCGTTGCTGGTGCTGGGGCCGGTGCTGTCGGCCTGTGGCGGCAGCGTCACGAGCAACGACCCCGTGTTTGTCGTGGCGACGCCGGTTCCCCCCGATGCCGGTTTCGTCACCTACGAGCACCCGTCCGGCGTATTTTCGGTGCGTACGCCGCCGGAGTGGGTGGCGGGCGAGCTACCGGATCCGGATGGGGTGCGCGTGCAGTTCACTACCCTTGAAGGTGACCAGGCCGTGACGCGCCTGAGCGTCTACATCGTCAACACGGGCGAACCCATGACGCCCGAAGCATTTGCCCAGGCGGCCAACGCCTACCAGCCGCCCGAAGACCTGGCCTCGTATGGCTGGCAGGAGCTTGGCCGGGCCGACCAGCGCGACGGGAGTCGCCGTATCGTTGGCGTGCGCACCTATCCCATGTTGGGGCCGCGCGCGCTGAATATCTTCCTGCAAGGGGTGGGGGCGTTCTTCGCGGCGCTCGAAGTGGATGTGACCGATGCCGACACCGCGACCCTCGACACGTTGACGGCGGTGATCAACACGTTCCGCGTGAATCCGGATACCGAACTGGCGGTGGGCGCGGTGCAGCAGGCCGTCGCGGGGGTAACATCCTTCACAGGGGTGGTCGGGTTCAACGGCTATTATGCCTGGACGGACAGCGACGGCGTGTTTCACCTGACGGGCGAGGCGGTCAACACGACGCCGTACCCGCTGGAGGCGGTGCGGTTGTCCGGGGTATTGTTTGATGCCCAGGGACGCCGTCTGGTCGAACAGTCTGACATCTTGCCGCTGGATGTGCTGGGGCCGGGGCAGGGCGCTCCCTTCGACCTGCGCTTTGAAGGCGGGAAGCCGCCTAACGCTGTCCGCTATGAATTGAACGTGGCCGGGCGCGAGGCCGAATACGCCCTGCAGAGTTTCTACGGTCCGGAAAACTTCGTGGTCGCCAACGACTACGCCGATTACAGCACTCAGGGGCATCTGGTGGTACGCGGCGAACTGGCTAACGTCGGCCCAAGTATTGCCGAGGCGGTGAAGATCGTCGCGGCGATCTGGGACGACCAGGGGCATATCGTGGCCACCGAAACGCTCTTTATCGCCAAGCCGCGACTTGTCCCGCAAGAAGCCGTGTCGTTTGAGGTGCCGTTCTATGAATTGGGCGGCCCGGCGGTTACTTACACGCTGACGGTGCTCGGCACGGTGAGCGGGGCCGGCGCGGGATGAGCGCCCACGTGTGGGATGCTATGTCAGGGGCGCTGCTCAGTGTGACGACGGGGCGTTCGGCTTCTCCCCCGGCGGAAGTGGCGGTTAGCCCCGATGGACAGGCACGCGCCACCATCGCCCCGGACGGCATCGTCACCGTGCGGGATAGCGATTCTGGTGAGGTGCTCGCGGAGTTGCCGGGCCGCGCCAATGCGGTGAGTTGGAGTTCGGATGGGCGGCTGGCGGTAGCTGTCCGGAATGGCACAATTGTGATCTGGAAGAGGGAATGACCGGTCAACGAAAGCGATTTTCGGAACGGGTTGGGCTGTTCGAAGCACTCGCGCTGGTGGCGTTCGGCGTGGCCCTGGCGTTGATCAGCACCGGGCGGCTGGAGCCGGTCGCGCTGGTGATTCTGTTGATTCTGGCGTACTTTGCCTATATGACTCGCGGCGTTCTGCAACAGGCGCGACGATTTCGCCCGGTCGAACCGGCGCATATATGGTGGTTCACGGCCTTCGCCAACATTGTCCTCATGGGCGTTGGGATCGGGGCGTTTGGCTGGTACCTGGCCGGTGGTGGCGCGATGGCGTGGGTGCCGTTTCTGATTTTCGTGGCGGGGATGATGGGCTTACGCGCGTGGCGGCGCGGCGTAGTCAACCGGCTGTACGCGTGGCGCACACCGGCCCTGACCCTGCTCCAACGCGGCGAGTACAAAAAAGTTGTCCGCGGGCTGGAACGGGAAGCCACCGCCGGGCGCGGGCATCCCGACAAGCTCGCGGTGGTGGCCCTGGCTTATATCGAGTTGAACAAATGGGATCGCGCCGACCGGCTCCTGTCGCAGGCGCGGGAGATCGCGCCCGATTTTGCGTCGGTGAACGGGGCGATTGCCTCGCTGCGCCGCCACCAGGGCCGCTTTGCTGAAGCCGTGACCGCGCTCCAAAGGACGCTGGCTTTTGAAGACGATGTGAACTCGCGCTATTACCTCGGCCTGTGCCAGTTTCTCGCCGGTGATACAGGCGCGGCAGCGACCACGCTCCGGGCGATCATCGATGAGCCGCTCCTGGCGCGGCAGGGGCAGGTGGTTGGCGCGTACATTCTGGGCCAGGATGCGGAAGCGGGCGGGGATACCGAAGCGGCGCAGGCGTGGTACGCCCGCATGGCCGAAAACGCGCCTAAGGTGCTTCCGGCGCTGGAAGAAGAAGCCCGCCGGCATAAGCAAACCGCCTACGGTGAGGCGCTCAAAGCGCATGTCCGGGCCATGCAGCGCATCATCGCTCGCCGCCCGTTGGAGCGTGGCGCTCAGGCCGGGACCTGATTCGTTGCCAGCGACCTTCAATCACCAGCAACAGCGCGGCCAGCGCCGCCCCACCCACAATGATCTTCACTCGCAGCGATCCCGCGACGGTAGGCGACCAGGCCGGGGCGGCATCCACGCCGTCCCACTGCGAGAGATTGTGCGCCTGCGTGCCGTCCGGGCGGATGGCGTATACCTCGCGATTGCCGTCACGCATGGTTTCGAAGGCGATCCATTGCCCATCGGGCGACCAGACGGGCCGGAAGTCTGCCGCCGGGTGGCCGGTGAGGTTGATTTGCGTGCCGCTGGCGGGGCGAACGAGAATGATGTCGCTCTTGGGATCGCGATCGTTCTGAAAGGCAAGCCACGCGCCATCTGGCGACCACACCGGGTGCAGATCGGGCGTGGCATGGCGCGACAGATTGCGCATGCCTGTGCCGTCGGGACGCATGGCAACGATGTCGGGAACCCCATTCCCCCATGCCTCGAACGCGATCCATTGCCCATCCGGTGACCAGGTCGGGGCGGTGTCGCGCCCAGGATCGGTCGTCAACTGGCGTTGTTCCGATCCGTCGGCGCGGGCGATGAACACGTCTTCCTCGTAGGCCGGTTCCTGAAAGCGCACCGCTGACGTGAACACCACCCATACGCCATCCGGTGACCACCCGGCGAGCCGGTCTTCTGTGTCATGCGCCGTGATCTGCCGCAAGCCTGACACATGCTTTGTCGCATCGAGCGACGCAACAAAGACTTTGCCCTGGCTGTTCGGTTCCATGCCCCGGTACGACACAAACGCCAGTTGCGTGCCGTCCGGCGACCAGACCGGCGTGAAATCATAGGCCGGGTGTGCGGTCAGGTTGAAGGCCGGGCCATCACCGGCCCGAACCAGGAAAATATCGGTTTGCCCTTCGAGACGCACAACCACCGCCAGGGCTGTGCCATCCGGCGACCACTCGGCGGACAGGATTTCGCCACCGGGGGGAGTCCAGGCCAGGGTTGGATCGCCGGAGAGTTGGGCGATCACCAGTTGGGGCGCGTCTGGCGAGTCTGGGGACGCGCCGGTCGTGTACGCAAAGTGGCAATCCGCCAGGCTGCGGGCACACACCGGCGACCAGGCGGGGCGCATTTCTCCGGCCTCGGTGGCGGCCACTGGGTGAGGGGCAGGGCGTCCGGGCCAGGTGAGGTAGATGTCGGTGGTATCGCGGGTCGAAACGTAAAGGAGCAGCGCCGGTGATGTCGTCTCGCGATGGACGCCGAGCCAGACTCCGGCGATGCACGCCAGCGCCGCGAAAAGCCCTACTGTGAGTCGAAACATGAACCGCATTATTCGAGATACCCGTTAGATTGCATGTATGAAGAATTTGTGAAAAATATGAAAAATTGTCTTCTGGCGGGTTGTCAGCACGTTGCTGGCATGATACTATCAAAGTGCCATTTGGCGGATCTATCTCAAATCATACCAAGGAGAAATCATCATGTTGTATCTACCTCGCGAAGAGGGACAGGGCCTCGTAGAGTACGCCCTCATCCTCGTTCTGGTTGCAGTAGTCGTGATCATCATTCTGGCCTTGCTTGGCCCGGCGATCGGCAACATCTTCTCGAACATCATCAGCGCCCTGTAATCGTTCAATTATAATCAAGACGACAACAGTGGAGAACCCCGCACACGGCGGGGTTCTTCCATTGTAGAGCGCAGCATCCCAAACGTCTAAAACTCGTAGGGGACGGCAAGCGGGTTTTGCGCTACACTTGTCGGCGACTTGAGGGGGCGACACGCCAACGAAGGAGAAAGTCCATGCGTTTCTTGGTGCGCTATCTGATGCTGGTGCCGGTGGTGCTGGCGCTTATCCTGAGCGGGTGCGGGACATTCACGGGAAATGATGAGATCGCTCAATTGGAGACGCGCAACGCTCAGTTGCAAGGCACGATTGAGGTTTTCGGCACGCCAGCCGCGACGATTGCGGTGTTGCAGAACGCGGCAACGCAGGCCGTTCTGCTTCAGGCGCAGCTTGCCGCTGCCCAGAATGAAGCGCTGGCGGCCAAAGCAACGCTCACGGTGCTGGAGTTGACCGGTGGAAGCGGGAACGTCCAGCCGACGCCCGCTCCGGCTGCGCCCAACGTTGATGCCTCCGGGCTGCCGAACCAGCCCGAAGTCGCCCCGACGCCCGGCACGCTCCAGACGCGTTTTACCGGGACGGTCACGTCCACCGACCGCGACGCCCAGGATTGTCCCATTGGTGTCACGTCGGTTTTCACGCCCGACGAAGATGTCATCTATGTCATCACACGGGTCAACGTTCTGCCCGCCGGGTCACAACTCAGCGCCCGGTGGATGGCCAACGGGTCGTTGTATTTCGACGATGTGGAGTGCTGGATACCCGACCAGGACTGGTACGACATTTGCGCGTATTGCTCGATTTCGCCCGATGGCCCCGCGTTTGAGGTGGGCGACTGGTCGGTTGAGCTGCTGCTGAACGGGCAGTTGATGTCGCAGGCGCAGTTCCGCGTGAGCGCACCTGACGGCGGCGGCGCGGAAGCTACACCGGTCAGCCTGGCGCAATAGATCGAACGACACCTTACCTGAAATTGCGTGGGACGAGTCGCCATACTCGTCCCACT
>CAZSXY010000089.1:0-17178 GCA_964611395.1 uncultured Anaerolineaceae bacterium
AGGTTATTGTAAATCACTATACTATAAGACAACCGGTTGCGCAACCGGTTGTCTGGCGGGCATAGCATACATTTGGGGGAAAAACTGACGTCTGCACTATGTCACGTTTCCCGTAGGTGACAATAAGCAGGCAGGCTTTCGATGGAGAATTTCCCCTCAGTCCCCCACTTTGTCATGCTATCTCTGGCGGGGGGGCATTTTTCAGACTGTAGGCAACTTCAAGCGGCGCGACACCATAGACGGTCGAAATCATGACCAAGCACCGCACTCCGTAAGATGAGCATACGTTGAGCGCCGGAGCGTGACCACTGCATCCCTGCCGCTGAAAGGCGCGCCTTGAGCTGCTTGATGCCGCTTTCAATGGTGCCGGGGCCAATAGGGCATCGGTTTTCGTGGAATTCTTGATATTGATCCCCCGATTTCTCGGACGCAAAAATGTCGTAGACTGGAGAAATCAAGAGAAGACGATGGACGGACACTATCGCACCTACCCCGAAGCGTTCAAGCTGGAAGCGCTAGCGGATTCGACGTGGTGTTTGGCAATTCACCCTGGGAGCACATCAAGATTCAGGAAAAGGAGTGGTTCGCGGAGCGCAGCCCGGAGATTGCCGAAGCGCCCAACGCGGCGGCGTGGCACAAGCAGATCGCCGGACTGAAAGACACCGACCCGGCGCTGTCGGCGGGGCTCGGCGTGCATGAGGATGCGAATCGGATCGCTGCGTTCGAGATGTGGTTGTGTCCGGGGCCAGCGAATCCGACTCATGTATCCATCCGAACGACACCACATGTGCGCATGAGCCTAACTTGGGGGACTTTACACATCCTCCGTCTTTGCTCTAGTTATGCGTATCGTAGAAATCGTTTCAAGGTAGACTAAAGAAAAGATGGAGGATGTGCACACCTGAGTTTTTTCGCTTGCGCCATTAATGGATGTCGCAATACTATTATGTTATGGGGATCGTGTTTCATTCTTAAAACGCTTTCTATTGTATCGTCTATAGACCACAAGTCCTCTTTGCTGCTCCTGTACTCGACGACCACCGAGTGCCATAGATACCTGGGCCTGGGTCGAACACCCAATCCTCTTTAGAAGGAGACAGGCTATTCGATGGTTCACATTTCTTCACTTGTCAAGCGTATGAGTCGCCTCAAGCATTTCAAGGGGCTGTCTATTGCGGACATAAAAGCAATCGTCGGATCTGGTCATATCAAGCGGGTGCACGCTGGTGCCATTGTAGTTCTGGAAGAGACTCCTTGTTCGGGATTGTTCGTTTTGCTCTCAGGTCAGGTTTACCTATATAGACTGGGGCCGGATGGACAAGAAGCCTTGATAGACGTACTCAAGCCTGTGACTATGTTTAATGAGGTAGCTATCTTGGATGGTGGGCCTAACCCATTTACCGTGATCGCGGCCAAAGAGTCTGTTATTTGGAACGCCGAATACGAAACTACGCTCGCTCTGTCGGAACGGTATCCACAAGTGGCGTTGGGGTTTTTGCCTATCCTCGCTGCTCGCAGTCGTGTTCTGATCTCAATGGTTAGCGATGTTTGTTTTCTCACTGTTCGAGCTCGGACCGCTAAGCTTATTCTCGATTTGAGCGATTTCGGTCAACAGCCCATTTCCCGCCAAGATCATACGATTCATAAAATGGCCGCACAGATATCTACAGTGCCAGAGGCAATCAGTCGCTCCCTTAGCTTCTTTAAGGATGCGGAGTACATTATCACTTCCAGATCGACAATCACCGTCTGCCAACCGGAAAAACTGGCTCAGTTAGCCCAGATAGAGACTACCCCGAAACCTGGCAACAAGCTCTACACTTAATTGTTGGATAGTTCAAAATGTTCTCCTCTATGCACATCAGGCTACCAACACATCATATTTGACGAAAGTCAAATACGTTCTGTTCCCCTCGTGATATTCTGAACAAAAGCATGATTTTCCGAGATAGGCAACCGCACGCTTTTTCAGTGAGCTGGTTGCATTTGGTATTTCAGCCGTTTTGTTGACGATCCTGACGATAGTCTGTGGTTGTGCCAGGCAAATCAGAGCTACGCGAACTAACTCGATCTGGACGTAATTCTAGAAGGTCGGAGGGAAATATTAAATGCAGGCGATTTATACGCGTTTCAATTTTCTTTTTCGCTCGACCAAAGGATTGGTACTGGTTGCCATTGCATTGATTGCGTTGGTGACGGCTATCTGGGGCACGCTATCCGGCCCGCTGGTTGAGTGGGGCGTCAAAGATGTGACCGTCCGGTTGTTGAATATGGACCTGAACCCAGCCGAGCGTGAAGGTCGCATCATCATGCTGTATCACACGATTGCAATGACAGTGGTAGCGATTGAAGTGTACATCATCACCGAGATCTTGCCTATGAAAGAACATCAACAATCCACCATCAACGCCACCATTACTTTCGGCTACCTCCTCTCGATGTTCTTTGGGCTGGGTTTTGCTTACTTCGGTCATGAGTGGATTTTTCACGGATTGTTCCTATTCGGACAGGCACTTGTCTTCTTCGCCGGGATGCTGTTAGCAGCAGCCCTATGGCCGTGGAGGAAAGAATATCACGTCAAAGACCCAGAATACTCTCATTGGGGCACCATTGATTTAGAACGTGTTGCCTTCTTCGCGATGGCTCTCGCCATGCTTGGCTCAGCACTATTCGGAGCTGTAACTGGCTCTTATTGGGGCAACGGGCATGAGACTTTTCTCGCCGAAGACCTGATTCGTGAACCCCACAAAACAAGTCTGGAACTATCGATCATCGGCCACTTGCATATCATGCTGACCTTGATCGCTGTGGCACTGGCACTGATCGTGGCCCGTTGGTTCGACTTCAAAGGTATTCTGCACAGGATCGCCATGCCCCTGATGATCATCGGCACGATCATCATCACGCTTGGAGTGTGGGCTGTGGTGCCTTTCGAGCCAATCGCACACGTCATCATATACGTCGGCTCAGTGTTTATTTTGCTCTCTGCGCTGATGCTGGTGATCTTTGGGTTCCGGAAATTGATCCGGGATCGGCTGGCTGAACAGGGAATCGAGGAAGCAAGTTTCTTCCAAGGGTTGAAGGCACTTCTGCATGACCCCCTCCGGTTCGGCTCACTGTGGCAAATGGTGTTTATGAATTTCACCGTCAGTGGCATTGGCATCTTTGTGGCTGTCAAGCTGGATGAGATTTTCCGGGTATGGCCTGCACGCGAGGAGCGGATCATTCTGACGGGACACTGGCATGTTCTGTCGGGCATCATTGCAACAATCATTCTTCTCTACTACGCCGACATGTCCGGGTTGAAAGGCAGACTCCGGCAGTGGTTTGGCTGGCTGGTCATCATTGGGTCCGATGTCGCCTTCGGGGCTGCCACCGTGTTTGAAATGAAGCGGTTGTTTGTCTCTGAAATTGATCAACAGCCGCTGGTGAATGGGACGATGCTGTTTATCGAAATCGGCATCGTGATCGTATTGGTGACTCTGGCAGCAATTATGGTCTGGCGGCTGCGTGATCTATTCGTGCGAGATGGACGCTGGGCAACAGAACTTGCTGAATCGGGCCTGGATATCTCGACTGGTGATTCTCCGGATGCACTCGCGACAGCGCAGGAGTTGTCAAAATGAAGCGCGTATTCATTTTTGTTGTATTGATGATGTGGCTGGTGGCAGCTTGCACTGATCAAACAGACGCTGAACCGCCGGTTTTCGAGACAGGTGTCGATCCAGAATCGTGGGCGCTTATCCCGGCAGGCGAGTTTCTAATGGGGCAGCATGACCACGAGGTAATGATCGGCTACGACTATGAGATTATGGTCACGGACGTAACCACCGCTCAGTATGCCGCGTACCTCAACGCGGCGCTGGCGGAGGGGACGATCAAGCTAGTCGAAGAAGAAGAAGAAATCGTCGGATATTACCCCGGTGATGAATTCCATGGGCACCTCCACGAAGAACCGATTGAAGAGGGCGATTGGTTACATATTGCGCTGTCGGAGAAGGGACTCCGGCTTGAGTTCGACGGCACGACATTTACAGCCGATCCTGCCTATGAGAATCACCCGATGGTGCAGGTGACGTGGTTCGGTGCGCGCGCGTATTGTGAGTTCTACGGCTGGCGATTGCCCACCGAAGTCGAGTGGGAGAAGGCAGCTCGTGGCACGGATGGACGCCCCTATCCATGGGGCGATGAAATCAAACGCAACAACGCTAATTACTACAGCAGCCACGATCTTTACGAAAAGATTGCCGGTAAGGAGGGAAATACAACTCCAGTGGGCTTCTATAACGGTCAGACCTACGACGGCTATGAAACCCTGGACTCGGCCAGTCCATATGGCCTATACGATATGGCAGGCAACGTCTGGCAATGGACGGGGGATGTGTATGAAGACCAGCACTACCGGTATATGCGCGGTGGTAGCAAAACTGATTACGAGTACCACCTACGAGTCTGGACGCGAAACAACGCTTCACCAGAGTACCATAGTCCAAGCGTCGGTTTTCGTTGTGCACGGGATGTCCCGGAGTAATGTAGGGGAACACAGATGGAAACACAGAAGCAGATTGTACAAATCACCCCTCTAGACCTACGCGCCAGATTGCGCGTCTACTGGCAGCTAATCAAGTGTCTCCAAACCGGGTTGCTACTCATCACCGGGCTGGCGGGGCACATGAGCGCCCATTGTCCTTTTTCGACATGTTCCGATCTTCCGGTCATGCTGGTGACGCTGTTTCTTGCCATCAGCGGTAGCACGATCCTCAACATGGTCTATGATCGGGAAATCGATGCGAAGATGAAGCGCACTGCCAATCGCCCGATTCCTTCAGGACAGGTGAGTGCTCGTGAGGCGCTGCTGGTTGGGCTTGTACTCTCTTGCTTGGGGGTGGGAGGGGCATTTGTGCTCTTCCCACTGTACGGATTGATCGTATTCGCCGGACTGTTCTTTGATGTTGTGGTCTATACAATCTGGCTTAAACGTCGCTCGTCATGGTCTATTATCTGGGGTGGGGTTGCAGGGGGGATGCCGATTCTGGCCGGACGCACGCTGGGCACTGGTCAGATCGATCCAGTTGGAATCTTGCTCGCATTAGCCGTTCTGCTGTGGATACCAACACATATTATGACCTATGGCATCAAGCATGCGGACGACTACAAACATGCCGGAGTACCAACCTTCGCCAACACATACGGCCAGCCAATCACGCGCATGATCATCAGTTTCTCGACGAGTATCTCAGTTCTGATGATGGCTGTAGCAGCGTGGCAAATCGAACTCTCAGCGGGGTGTCTGCACGCGACTATTAGCCTGGGCGTTGGTCTGATAGGGTTGACTCTTGCCAGTCTGGTGTTTCCCTCACCCAGGTTAAATATCGGCGTGTTTAAGTTTGCCTCATTGTACATGCTGGGGTCAATGGGGCTGATTATCGTGGGCGTCTGAACACCTGGTCATTGAGAATCGAATAACCCGACTGCTATTTTGCAGTCGGGTTTCTCTTCGCTAAAGCGGGAGGAAATTGTTAGAACGTGTTCTCAGGGAGCGGCTTCGTTGGTCAGAGGGATTTGTTCTGGCTGCCGGATGATCACTGCCAGAGCCTTAGTGAGTGCGATAAGCCCACCCACTATGAATATTGCGCCACCGATACTGAGTTCGGGTTGTAGTACATCAGTCCAGTTGGTGCCCTGATAGCTATGAGATGACCCAACCCAGGTGCCGACAGTGAGCAGAGTAATCCCGATTACAATTGCTGCAAAGCCGCCTGCAGCAGTTGCCTCGGTTTTGCCACCGGGCCTTGAGAAATCAATCCGCCCACGTAGGCTGGGCAAGCCGAGGATCAGGAAGAAGATCAAGGTGAACAAGTTGACATAGAGCTTCACGTTGGCAGGCACTACTTTACCACGCAACTCAAGTGATGCATTCATATGAAGGTCACCCACCAGGGTGCCAATCAATAGGATCACCAGGGCATTACGGTAGACATACCGTCCACCACGAAACAACGCGATGGTTGCCCAGGCCCCAGCAATCCCGATCAAGATTGTGATGAACATCATTCGCCGATACAACCACTGGTAGTCTAGGAGTTTCCTCAGGGGGGGGAAATCCTCGGTAAAGAAGGCTGCGCACACCGTTCCTATGCCACCGAGCAGATTCATGGCGGCAGTAAGCCCCATAACAACGATCGCAACTATCCATAGAATTTTGGCTGATTTGTCTGTCATAAGAAAAAGCTCCAGGATGCCAATTTAATACGCCAGCAACGGCGAGTATGGTCACTCAAGATTACGGCGCGCTCTCAACCTCCGCCGACAAATTCCAGGGGTTATCAGCGAAGTGACAGCGAGCACAATTGACTTCGCGCTGAATGTTGTGCGAAGTGTGAGGGATGGTGCTGGCTGCTTCGTCAGGTGTTGCGCTGACGAGTGTTAACCAAACCCCATCGAATTCTTCGCTCGGCCCCACTGCCATACCACTGGCGTCATGGCAGGCTACACAGCTAACATTCTGGTGCATCTCGTCATGGGCGGCAAGGTCTTCTGGGGCTTCATGACATCCGGCTGCCGAACATGAACTGGCCGTGTCATGGGCATCGTGGCAGTCGGTGCATAAAAAGCCTTCATGTGCGCCGCTAACGTGTATGTCCGTATGGCTTGGGAGATCATCAGCGCCCGTGTGGCACTTTTGGCACAGTTCAGTAGTCGTATCTACCTTTTCGTATTCATCAATCGCGGCAACTGCTAACCAGGTGTATTCGGGGTGTACCGCGCCATTCCGGTCGATTCTGTGGCAGACTTTGCAGTCGATGGCAAGCCATTCGTCCCGCCTAAACAGCGGGGGCGGCTCTTCGACCTTAAATTTACAGACCGTGCAGCTCTCTGGCAGTTCATCCATCGCGGGAACAAAATTGACGGGCGAATGGCAGCGCGCACAATAGCTGTTTTCCCCATTTGCATCCACAACATATGTGTCGGCGTGAGGGCCTTTCTGCCAGAGTTGTTGTACCGGACTGTCCGTTATCGTGGGGGTCTCAGCGTCGGCTGTCGAATCCACCGAGCTTACCTTAGATTGGTAGTGGTAAACAACCCATACGCCAATTATGCAAAGCAAAATGGCAATCCCGATATCACGAATTTGCCCTAGTTTAATGGGCATTTTGCTTTCGTCCTTTGCGACTTTCTTGCTTCCTAATAGATTATGTGGGGTGAGAAAAGCGCTCACCCCATCAGTTTGCTTGACTACTCAAAATGTCGGAAGTCCCGTGTTATTCTGTCGCTTCCGGTATCTCGCCCTCTGCGGTCAACACGGTCAGTCCCCATTCATTGTCGGCATAGTGACAACGGTCGCAGGCTACTTCCCATTTGACGCTGTGGGAAACGATCGCCGTCACGCTCAGTTCACCACTTCTGCCAACACTAGATTCAATTGTGGTCCAGACACCACCCATCGCTTCATCGGGGTGTGGCCCCACTTCGGCCCCTGAGGCATCGTGGCAGGCTATGCAACTTACGGTATCAAGGTGTACTGCGTTGAAACCCTTGATGTGCGTGTCCAGTTCGAGCACATCCTCATGGCAGTCCACGCATCCCTGAGGTTCTTGCGTGTGAGGATCGTGACAGTCGGTACAATACTCAGGGCGAGGCTCACCGGTTGTCGCAGCCCAGTTGTTGTGGGCGCTACCGCCAAGAATAATCGCGCGGTCTGTGCCCCCGCCTGCCGAGGTGCCCGTCGAGTCGACATGGCACATCTCACATAATTCATTGGGGGTAGCTACCGCGACATACTCATCAGTTAGAGGGGCAAGCCAGGCAATTCTGGTGGCGTTGATGGTGTCACCTTCGACTTCGTGACAGGTCGAGCAGCCAATGCCTACCCAGTCTTCCCGTGAGACGAAATCCATAGTGGGCGACATACGAATCTCGTCGTCGGTGGGGAATTTACATGTCACACAATTTGGCGGGGGACCGGGCCTGGATGCAGGATCCCAATTCTGCGGCGAGTGGCAACGGGAGCAATAGGTATTGGGTCCTTTGCCCTCATCGTAGGTGTTGCCGTGCGGGCTACCTTCCCACGCCTGTATGATCTCCGGAAAATCTGACAAAGGCCTGAAATCATCTGGGCCTTGCGCCTGTATGCTAACCCTTGTGCCCACCATCAATACCGCAATCAAGAGGATACTGACGCACACAAGCCACTTCAGCCATAAAGGCAACTGTTTTATGGTTTTCATAGGCCTCTCCTACATTAGCTAAATATTCTCGGTGAAACGTTCAATGGTATCTAACACTCCGGGTTTCACAGGGCACTCATCTCTCGAGGTAATTTCGCAATGCGTTACCCTGTTACGACCAGATTTGCGATCTGCACTGACCAGCGACGTGTAGGCTGCTGGAGCCTACTCCTCTTTACGAAACTTATCACAATCAGATACGGGATGTATTTGACTTTTGTCAAATGGCGTTCCGATTGATGTTGGGAGCAAATTATTATGTTTGATCGTTTAAGGAAAATCTGCGCCTACGTAGAGGGAACGCTGCAGGCAGAGGCAAGCCATATGATAACTGTTAAGGATGCACCAAGTCGGTTATTCAACCAGCGCATCTAGAATAACTCGCAGCGCTTCGAGTTTCTCTGGCTTGAAATCGCCTGATTCGCGCCACACTATCCGATTTTCACCATCGACCAGGAATAGCTGAATCATTTCCTTGCCGTTTACATCAACCAACTCGTTGAACCCTTCGACATCGGTGAAAACAATAATCGTACGCGTGCGATCGCGCTCATTAACCACTAGCGATATCGACCCTATAATAAAGAGCGCACGATCAGCCATGCTTTTGGGCAACAATGGCACGAAGTAGCCGGACAAATGAGGGAACTCTTCGCTCAATTGATCGAACGGGTTCAACCAATCATACACCACTTCCCGTTGCTCGATAGCATAGGCCGTAACAATCAACTTCAGACCTGTTCCCAAGTCTGCCGGGACGTGGACTTCGTCAAATAAAAGATTCGTGCCAGCCAGATTGGGAAATGTCGTGAGTGTTCCAGTAGTCGCGTTCTGTACCTTGGGATCATCAGTGGGCACACGCTGGCTGATAACAAAAGCCGCAGCTACTGTAACTACCACTAGTACCGATATCAGGAGGCCAGCCCACCAAACCCAACGTTTCATAGTCATAACCCCAAATATAATGTGCAACGATCATTATTAGTATAGCGTATTCGTTCGATACCTTTGCCCCAAAAGTGACTTTCGTCAGGTACCTGCTCTAACTCCCACGGGAAAAAGAAAGTGTTGAGATTGACGATTGACACATGAAGCGGTGATGGCGTTCAATCTTGACCTGGAGACTGCCGAGCGCGGCTATCCGCAGGCTATTCGCAGCAACAACGGGCCGGAATTCATGGCCCAGGCCCTCGCCGACTGGCCTCGGGAGCACCACCTGCTCTGGGACTTCATTGAACCGGGCAAGCCCGCTCAGAATGCCTACATCGAGCGCTTCAACCGCACCTGTCGCGAAGAGGTGCTTGACGCTTTTCTCTTCGATACCCTTGAGGCGGTTCGAACGATCACCGATGCTTGGATTCAGGAATACAACACTGTGCGGCCTCATGCCGCTGTAGGTGGTGCTACGCCGCACGCCTTTGCTGCTGCCCACCAACCCTGACTTTTCCACTTTTGAATGGTCCGAACTTGGGGGGGCCTTACTCTGGAAAAGGGTGAGGTGAGGGAAGAAAAAGAAACTCCACAGGCACCTGAAGGCGTGCATACGGAGATGCCCCATAGGCCTACGGGACAGGGGATTTCCACGCCTTGCAAACGCCATTGCTTATGGTCTGATTTTGTTCTACATCATGCAGCCGATGCCCAAATGCGCGATTACTGATCATACGCCGACAAAGCATGTGCGCAATGAAGAAATCCGGGGGCGATACGCTTCTGGATCGACACTTGAGGAAATTGCGAGGTTGTTCGGGATATCGCACCAGAGAGTATCTCAGATTCTTCACCGTAAGAGCAAGTAAGTGGTTTCAAGATATGGTGCAGTGTAATGAACGAGCGGCATAGGCCGCTCGCTTGCTTCAAGAAATCAGTTCTCGCATTTTTGTCAGGGAGACTTCTCAACCTCGGAAGTCAAGATCAACGAGAAAGCAATGCTGGATTTCCAAACCAGCGTTTTTCTCTCATAGATCGTATACTCTTCGACAGATGGGTTTATGCAGTTTTTGCCCCTCTCTGGCTAATTAGGCTACAGAACGATGGATGAACACGCTCAGTACCATGAAGCTTCACTGAAAACGGCAAACAATCTTTTGACGGTCGCACGTTCGCCTGATGTTCAACCTTTGTCACGCTTGACTCTGCCGGAAATTGATGCAGTAGTCAATCTTGTCAGCAAGATAGTTCCTGCGGGCAACGTACCGGGTGTTATCTTAAACGGTCTAGCGCGACTTTCCGGTAGACGACTGCCTGCGGAGAAAGTCAATCGTGATGTGGTATTGTTGTTTCGTGGTGTTGAACAGATTCTCGACAAAGCGGTTTATGGTGCAGTATTTGCAGGTCCGGCGGCTGTCATTTGGGGTTATCAGAACTTGCTGAAGTTGGCGGGCAAAGACGCTGACGATGCATTTCCAGAGGGGACCTGGCAGTTTTATCTGGATTTTGCGCTACGTGAAGACACGGCGCGACATGCTAATGAAACGCATGGCTTCGACACGGCGCTAGATCAACACCAGGTTCACCTCAGTAAGGTTGATCGCATTACTGCCTGGGTCATGGCTGCCATCCATTGTTTGCACTCGTACTCTGCCTTGCTCGAAAACGAGTGGCGCGAGCGTGTCTACACCACATTGTTAGCGGATATCACTCGCGACGAACCAGGCGCGTCACGTTATGCACAGCTTTATCGGGAATGGCAAAGACAACTGCCCTATAGACGCGGGCAGGACGCGACTGAGGCCGAATCGTATCCGCATTACCGGCGTGTTCGTTTTGATAGGTTTATGCGCGCTGCAATGGCCGGTCTGCAACCCGAAATGTATGCAGCGTGGCAACAAGCCATCGCTGAGCAAGAAGCCGTGGCGTTGCCGGCGTACCAGCAGCAGATGTCAATCCTGACCTATCTTGATCCGGGCCCGTACGGCGAGGTACGCACGCCGATTCCCTTGAGTCATGCTCAGGTGTGTGTCATCGTTCAAGGGCATTACTATTTGCTGCCGGCCTGTATGCCAGGAACTACTGACCCTGCTGATGTGGCTGCGGTGCGTACGCAAATCGCTACACTGCTTGCCACACCAGTACAAGGACCGCCCGCACAACTCCATTTGCTTGCGGAACTAAAACGTGGCGAATTCTCAAAAGTGCGCAAATCACTCTCTCCCGTGCTGCTTGAGGGGCTCGACCGGCTACGGTTAGCTCCCATCGTGCTGAATTTCGATGCGCACACATCTCAATTGCCACTTGCGAGATTGCGGCGTGCAGAACGTGGGGTAGGAGATCATGCGCTTACGATTTTTGATACCGGTCGGACGTTCGTCTTTGATCTGTCGCATATTCTTTTTGACGGTGCATGGGGATCGGCCCTGGCTGAGATATTAACCAACGAAGCGCTGGCATGGGCCGTTTATTTGAGCGCACAGCCGCCAGCCCGGCCTGGCAGAACGCGTCCGTATGCTCCCGCCCTATATTTACAGCCTGCCGACGCAGCATTGATCGCTGACCTTCCGCGTGTCACACCAGAAGCCAGTGTGGAAACAGTGGCAGTAAACCTCAAGGCGTTGCTGGCGCTGCGTAAGCTTTTCCGCAGTCGCAACGATCTGATCAAGCTCACCGTCAATGATCTGCTGGTACTCTATCGCGCGATTCACGCGTATCTATACGAGCCTGATCCTGAGTTGGTCGATGAGCTGGACGCATTGACGCACAACCCTGCCACACAATCCGCCGCCGAATCCGCACTGGATGCGCTTTATGCGGGCAGAGAAAGTCCAGCAATACTCATCCCCATCGATGCCAGCCAACGGTCACCGCGCGAACGGCTCTATCCCATGACCTTCGTTGTGCCCTTAGCTGACTTGGATCTCTTAACGCTGCACGCGCGTGCGATCCAGGCGCTAGAGGGATATCAGGTTGCTGACGAACGCAGCGTTGCCTACCAGGAGTTTGACGAATTGCAGCGGGCCTATCTAGCTGCCTTGGCGGGATTTGGTGCCGTCTTGAGCCGGGCCAAAGATGTCGCGATGGCAGGGGAAAGTGCGAGCGTCGGCACGATCAAGCTGCTGGCACATATACCAAAGCCGTTGCAACGTTTGCTTGACCAAATCCCCAGTAGAGTTGATATGCTGAATGATATCATTAAGGGACGCGAGGTGTTTTCGAATGTCGGCGTTGTAGCCCCCGGCAGCACCCTGGTGCGGTTTATCACGGCCAAAGATGATAATGACCGGAAAACATTGGCCTGGGGGGTTGTGACTGACGCACGTGGCGTGATGCACATTGCGCTGCGCGATTTCCGCCCCCATGTGGCAGGGTTATTTGCGGTGGGGCGTGCTGATCTCGCGCACCGCATAGCGCAAGATTACCTTGACCAGTATGCAAGTGGGCTGAATCGCTATGTTCAAGAGTTGCAGCGTATCACGCGTGCTAGCCGTGAAACGCGCTTAGCAAGGCCGGAGAAACTTGATGGCTGAAGACCCCTTAATCGGACATCAGTTTGCCAACTTCCGCATCGAGCGCTTGATCGGGCGCGGGGGGATGGCGCAGGTCTATTATGGTCAGGATGTATCGCTGCAGCGTCCGGTGGCGATCAAGATCATTGATGCGCGCTTCCGGGGTCATGCAGCGTACGCCGAGCGTTTCGTGCGCGAAGCACAGACGGTTGCCTCGTGGCGACATGAGAACATCCTGCAAGTGTTTTATGCCGATGAAGAAGACGGCGTGTACTACTTTGTGATGGAGTACATCGACGGCCTGGACCTGGCGCAGCTATTAGCGCACTATGCCGCTGATGGCGAGTTAATGCCCTTCGATGATGTGATCCGCATCGGACGTGCGGTAGCCGGTGCGCTCGATTATGCCCACGAACGCGGTGTGATTCACCGTGACGTGAAACCGTCGAACGTCATGATCTCCAGCGATGACCGCGTAGTGCTGATGGATTTCGGGTTGGCGATGGACGTTCAGCAGGGGTCATTGGGTGAGACATTCGGTACGCCACATTATATTGCGCCTGAACAGGCGCGGCGCTCGGCGGATGCAGTTCCACAATCCGATCTCTACGCATTGGGCGTGGTGTTGTATGAGATGCTGACCGGCAGTGTGCCGTTTGACGATCCATCACCTGCCAGCCTTGCACTGCAACACCTGACATTGGCCCCGCCGCCTCCGCGCAAGATCAATCCTGATCTGAACGCACAAACCGAACACGTCCTGCTGAAAGCGTTGAGCAAGTCGCCAGAAGAACGCTATCAAACTGGCGCTGAGTTGATCGACGCGTTGGCGGCAAGTTTGCGCGCTGATCCCGCGACCGCTGATGATATGGTGGCGCTTCCTCCACTGCCGGGGGGTGTAGGCCCTCTGACTCTATCACGCCAAACAGTGGCTGACCGCGTGGCCGAGTACATCAGCGCTACACATACACCCATGGCATTCCCAAAACCCTTGATTGCCGAAACCCAAGAATCACCGTCCAGAGCGGGCCAGAGGCGCATCGGACTTCCCGATGTGCAACAGACATCCCGGCGGTGGGCTGCGGGATTATTGGTCGTGGTGGTTGGGCTAGTCTTGAGTGTGGTCGGGGGTGCAGTGTTGGTGCTTACGAAAGGCAGCAACGAATCAACTGGGAATACTAACGGCACACTTGCTGCGAGTGTCGCGGCGCAGCCAACCGCTACCGTTGCGCTAGAAACCGGAGAATCTACCGCGACACTTGCGGTCGAGACTGATGTGGTTCCGCCACCAATCGTCACAGAAAACACTCTCGTTGCTATTGCGCCCGATGCTGTACTTGCTAATCCCACCCAGGTGCTGCCGATACTGACACAGACACCTTGGCCGAGCGCAACTTCGACGGCAACGCCGCTGCCAACGGCCACACCTGTGCCTACCGAAACAGCGCTGCCAATGCCGACACCAACGCTAGAGCCAACTATTCTCTATCCTGATGGTGGTCGATTCAGGTTGTTTTATGACGCCAACACGTTGGTTTTGCGCAACGCGTCAGAACGCAAAGTCGCCCTGCAACCCTTTGCATTTGAGCGGCTGGGCGCAGATGACGTGCCACTTAACCGGTTTGAGGGGGGACGCTGGGCGCAGTTTTACCCCTATGTACACCCTCAGTCCTGTGCCCGTCTGTTGATCGCTGATGGAGCATCTTTCCTGAATCCGCCACAATGTCAAGGCTACAATGCGGAAGTTTGGCCGGAGCGCGGCATGAGTCTCGACTTTTTTACTCCACAAGCAGGGAGTACACACTTTCGGGTCTTGTGGAACGGGCAAGAGATTGGACGTTGTGAAATTGCTCCTGGAGAATGTGTGGTGTATATCCCATGACGCATGCACAGGATAGCCTGCTTGGAACAACGCTAGACGAATACCAGATTGAAATGCTGTTGGGACACGGTGGTATGGCGCGCGTGTATAGGGGCCGCGATACACGCCTGGGACGCCGTGTGGCGATCAAAGTAATCGATGCTCCGTTGCGCACTGATGATGAGTATGTGATGCGTTTCAAACGCGAAGCGCAAGCCATCGCCAAACTTGAACATCCGCATATCGTGCGTCTCTATCGTTATGGCGAAGCGCACGGTGTGCTGTATATGGCAATGCAGTATGTCGAAGGCTCCGATCTGGGCTACATCCTGGAGTCCTACCGTGCAGATCAACAGTTCATCGACACGGACGATGCCGCCCATTTGGTGCGTATCATACACGAAATCGGTCAGGCATTAGATTTTGCGCACAGCAAAGGCGTGATTCATCGCGATGTCAAGCCATCTAATATTTTGCTGGATCAGCAAGGCCATGCCTATCTGACCGATTTTGGGCTGGCGCTGATGATAGAAATTGGCACGCGTGGCGAGGTTTTCGGTTCACCGCACTATATTGCGCCCGAACAGGCGATTTCATCTGCTGGTGCAGTGCCACAAAGTGACGTGTACGCGCTGGGTGTAATCCTTTTCGAGGCGTTCACAGGACAGTGGCCGTTCGATGCCGAAAATCCCATGGATATCGCTCTTCTGCATATGAGCGAAGCACCGCCGCCGCCGCGTGAATTGCGTCCCGCGATCAGTCCGCAGGTGGAAGCCGTGATTCTCAAGGCGTTGGCGAAGCGGCCTGAGGATCGCTACGCGAATGGGCAGGCACTCGCCACCGCGCTTGAAGCGGCGATTAAGGCGGATAGGCCGTCTATGACACCGGATGCAGCGACGACGTTGCCACGCCGATCGATCCCCGACCGGATTGCGCTCGATATGGAAGCGCACCCATTGCCCCCGCTTCCGGCCGCCGTAGCTACGCCGCGCAGGACACGCACACGCCCTCAGCTTGTAGTCGATGCGCCCCCGCCACCATTACCTGTGACCAGTTCCATGCCCACCCCACATCAATGGCCGCGCACACCTGTTCTGGCAGGTATGGTGGTGGGTATTGCGCTCATCTTGTGCATCTTTTCGCTTGGGGGATATCTGCTGCTATCGAATGACGGCGGTAAAGGTGATCACCGTGACGATCAGGCGCGTACATCTGAAGCTGAATCTCTAGCACTGGCCGGTACGACGTCTGTATCCAGCGTTGCCGCGCGAACCAATGCCTCGCTGCAAACGCCGATTCCTTCCAGTTCGCCATTCGCTACGAGAACGCCTACCATCAGCGTAATGGTGACAGCAACCGCGCTGGTTCTGTCAACACCGTTACCTGTGCCAGCGGATATGGTCCCGCCCGTGACATCCGCGTCAGCCCTGACCTCAGTTCCTCCTTTTGTGACTCCGGTTCAGATTGGGTCAGGCGTATATAGATTGCTGTTCGCAAAAAAGGGCGGTGATAGCATGTTCATTGTGAATGAAGGTGTGATTGGCATGCCGCTTGCCCCGTTGTGGTTAGGCAACAAGGAGGGTGAGGTGAGCGGGTCTGATTGGGGTGTTGATCTGTTGCTGCCCGGTGAATGTGTCACGTTGTGGAAAGATTCTGCCAAGCCTAAAACGCCTGACGTGGAGTGCGTGATTGTTGGTGAACAGTTGTCACAGCATAGGAAAGAACGTTTTTGGACCAAATCATTCCGATACACTTACGGCGACCAGGCCGCGGGTGAGTGTAAGGACTTTCCGTGCGCTGTTGTGATTCCGGCGTCATGAACTTGTCGCCCACAGAATCGGCAATTCTCAGTGCAGTTGGCGCAGGTCCAGCTTATGTGGGAATCCCACGCCCCATAGGGGCTTTCTCGACACCTCCGTATTTGAGCAGTTGGCGTATGCGGCGCGCCGCATGATCCTTGAGACGTATGTAGGAATTCTTCTTCCTCAACTGCCTATTTTCCGCATCACTCCAACCAAATGCGAGCGCAACGAAGAAATTCGCCTACGCCACCAGCAAGGCGAAACATTGGTAAGCCTGGCTGAGCTTTTCGGGCTGTCAGAGCAGCGTGTCTGGCAAATCGTTCATGGACGAAGGAAATGACTAGCTTGGGCTGGGCGCAGTATACACGTGGGGATCGTAGCGGTTGTTTGGTGCTATGTGACGTGCCCCACTAACGATGGGGGGACAAGTCAGGTCTATTTCTTAAGAAAAACCGTAAGGCACGGCATCGGGCTTGACCGCCGGATTGTCTTAAATTGGTTGTCCCGGTGGGCTGAGTTGTGCTGTGATCCCCCCATCCACGTAGATAACCCGGCCGGTGATATACGCTGCATCATCGGAGACCAAAAACGCTATGACGTTGCCAATTTCAATCGGTGTACCTCGTCTCCCAAGTGGGATGCGTTGAGGTACATCACGATATGGGCTATTGGTATTGGTGCTCAGATGGCGTTCGATGCGGGCTGTCGCGATACTGCCCGGCGCAACGGCATTTACGCGGATGTTTCGGGCCGCAAGGTCGATGGCCAGGGCACGCGTCATCGAATCCAGCGCCCCTTTGGTCACATCATAGGGGATCGCGCGTTCATGAGCACGCAGCCCACCT
>CAZSXY010000090.1:0-7394 GCA_964611395.1 uncultured Anaerolineaceae bacterium
ACCCCTTGACTACCAAGACGGTATTTCTATAATTAGGCGTGGTTTGATGACCAGTCACTACTGAGTTCGGCAATGCGCCGGTTCCCGGCGTCCCGAATGTGCCTGATGGGGTAGCGGATATGGTCATGGCAAACAAACGTTTCTTCTACACCTCCAGACTGATCTCTCACTTCCTCAACGCGGGGAAAAACTGCCGTCCATTCCCTGCCCCAACGGCCCGTTCTCCCGGCTAGTTGGCCTTGCTATACGTACTGTTTCTCTGAACGACACCCCCCGGCAACCGCATCATTCGCGCCGGTCATTCGGGTGGCATGAGTTCGTCAGGTAGGAGTTGATCATGATTCATGTGCGTAATATCTCTAAATCCTACGGCCCCATACAGGCTCTCAAAGGCATCGACTTCGAAGTCGGTGAAGGCGAAATCGTCGGGCTGCTTGGCCCGAACGGGGCCGGTAAATCGACCACCATCAAGATTCTAACCGGCTATCTTCACCCGGACACGGGCAGCGTGACGATCGACGGCCTGGATGTCATCACCCAGACGCAAGCTGTCCAGGCCCGAATCGGCTATCTGCCTGAAAACACCCCCCTCTATCCGAACCTGTCGGTTCAGTCCTATCTCAAGCTCATGGCCGATCTGCGCAATCTGCCCGCAGACCAACAGCACAACCTGATATCGGAAGTCCTGTACGCGACCGGCCTGGTCGATTACCGGGCGCGTTTGATCGGCCAGTTGAGTAAAGGGCTGCGCCAGCGCGTGGGCATTGCCCAGGCAATCCTGCACAAGCCCAAACTCCTCATTCTGGACGAGCCGACCATCGGCCTCGACCCCACTCAGGTTGTGGAAATCCGGAACCTGATCAAGCGACTGGCTCAGCACAGCACCATTCTCTTCTCGTCACACATCCTGTCGGAAGTCGAAGCCGTCTGCGACCGGGTGATCATCATCATGAATGGCAAAGTTCGCACCGACGCTCGCCTGGCCGACCTCGCGGCGACGACAAACGCCGTGCTGGTGCTCCAGGAACCTGCCCGTGATGTTCCGGAACGCCTGAAAGCGATGGGGCAGGTGGATGCCGTCGAGTCGTTCGAGACGGCGGACGGATACCTGGCATTTCGCGTGCGCAGCGACCGCGATATCACCCCTGTGATCTACGAGGTGGCGCGGCAAGAAAACTGGCAAGTCCGCGAACTGCGCCGCGAAGTCCTGACCCTGGAGACGATCTTCAACCAACTGGCGACGGCGGCCTAGCGAGACGGAACATCGGCAGGCGACCACATGGACTTGATGGAGAGTGACTGATGAGACAAACACTGGCTCTTATGCGGAAAGAATTGGACAGTTATTTCAGTTCGCTCATGGCCTTGATTTTCGTTGGGGTGTTCCTGGCGGTCACCCTGTTTACCTTCTTTTGGGTAGCTGACTTCTGGGCACGGGAACTGGCCGATGTGCGCCCGCTGTTCCGCTGGATGCCTCTGCTGATGATCTTTCTGGTGGCAGCACTGACCATGCGCCAGTGGAGCGAAGAACAGCAAACCGGCACGCTCGAAATCTTGCTCACCTTGCCCGTCCGGATCGTCCAGTTGGTGCTTGGCAAGTTCCTGGCCGTGCTGGTGTTGGTGATGGTGGCGCTGGCCCTGACCCTGTTCCTGCCGCTGACCATCGCCCAACTGGGTGACCTGGACTGGGGGCCGGTCATTGGGGGCTACCTGGCCGCGGTGTTGATGGCCGCCGCCTACGTTGCGATCGGTTTGTTCATCTCCTCGCGAACGGACAACCAGATCGTGGCGCTGATCGTCACCGTGATCCTGGCCGGAGCCTTGCACCTGACGGGTACACCCGCCATCACCGATCTGTTCGACAGCAGCACCGGCGAACTGCTGCGCAACCTCAGCACCAGCGGGCGCTTTCAGAGCATTGAGCGCGGGGTCATTGACCTTCATGACCTGCTCTACTATGTCTCGCTGACGGGCATCTTCCTGGGGTTAACCGTGCTCTCGCTGATCCGCCGCCGTTGGAGCCAGGGCGAGCAAACCCGGACTCTGCGCTTTAACCTGAACCTGACGGCAGCGCTCAGCATTCTGAACATCATCGCCCTCAACGTGTTGTTCTTCCCGATTCATATCGGGCGTTTTGACCTGACCGAAGATCGCCTGTATACCCTGTCGCCCATCACCCATGAACTGTTGGATAACTTACAAGAACCGTTGCTGATCCGGGGCTATTTCAGCGAGAAGAATCATCCCCTGCTGGAGCCGCTGGTTCCCCAGATTCAAGACATGCTGGAGGAATATGAGGTTGCCGCCGATGACAACCTCACCGTGGAGATGATCGATCCCATTGACGACCCCGAACTGGAAGCCGAAGCGAACCAGGTTTACGGGATTCGACCGGTGCCGCTCCAGGTTGCTGACCGTACCGGCCAATCTATCCTGAACGTCTACTTCCATATTCTGGTGCGTTACGGCGACCAGAGCGAAGTGCTCAACTTCGAAGACCTGATCAGTATCGAACGCTATGGCAACGACATCGAGGTGCGTCTGCGCAACCTGGAATATGACCTCACTAGCAGCGTCAAGCGGGTGGTGCAGGGCTTCCAGAGTATCGACAGCGTGCTGGCTTCGTTGAACGAACCGGCCCATCTTACCCTCTATGTCACGCCGGATACTGTGCCCCAGGCCTTGAGCGAGGTTCCGGACACCATCGAAAAGGTTGTGACGGCGATCACGAGCGAAACCGACGGCGCACTGGTCTTCGAAACGGTCAACGTCAACGCGCCGGACAGCCCCGTCACCGTCGAAGCCCTGTACGAACAATATGGCATCCAGCCGATTGCTTCCGGATTCTTCCTGGCGGATACCTACCTGCTGCACATGGTGCTGCAAGCTGGCGACCGCACACTGGTCATCTACCCGTCCGGCGATCTCAGCGAGGCCGGTATTCGCACCACCATCGAATCGGCGTTGAAACGTGCCGCGCCGGGCTTTCTGAAGACCGTCGGCCTGTGGACGCCCGCCGATCCATCGCAGAATCCGTATGGGCAACCCGGCTCGTCCCTCCAAAGCTACCAGACGCTGCGGCAGGTGTTGAGTGAAAACTTCGAGGTGCGCTCGGTCGATCTGAGTGAGGGACAGGTTCCGACCGATATCGATGTCCTATTCGTGATCGCGCCCCAGGGGTTGACCGCGCGGGAGCAATATGCCATCGACCAGTACCTCATGCGGGGCGGGTCGGTATTCGTAGCCATCAGCCCCTACCGGCTCACCGTCAATGCGATGGATGGAACGCTTGCTCTTGAACCGGTGGAGGACAATCTGAGTGACATGCTGGCTGGCTATGGCCTCACCATCGAAGAAGGGCTGGTCCTCGACCCGCAAAACCAGCCGTTCCCCGTGCCGATCCAGCGCAACGTGGGCGGGTTCACCGTCACCGAGATTCAGGCCCTGGATTACCCACCGTTCGTCGATGTGCGTCCCGATGGCATGAACCGCCAAAACCCGATCCTGGCCGAACTCCCGGCCATGACACTGACCTGGGCATCCCCCGTGATCGTCGATGAGGAGCAGAACGCCGAGCGAACCGTCATCACGCTGCTGCAATCCAGCCCCAAGTCGTGGCATACCAGCAGTACGCTGATCCAACCTCAACCCAATCTGTTCTCCGAATACGGGTTCCCGGTCGGCGACAACCGGCAACGCTACCCGCTCGCCGTCGCCATCGAAGGCAGCCTGGAGAGCTATTTCAAGGACAAGGATATTCCAGTTGAAGAAACCAGCGAAGCCACAGAGACCGGTTCTGACGAGGCAGCCACCGAGGAGGAGAAAGAACCCGATCTGCTGACGGCCATCGGCAAGCTGGAACGCTCACCGGCCAGCACCCGGCTGGTCGTGGTCGGCAGCGCCGAGTTCCTGAGCGACACCGTGTTCGACATCACCGGCGATCTCAACCGCGAACGCGCACTCAACAACCTGCAATTCGCCCAGAATGTGGTGGACTGGTTCACCGAGGACACAGAACTGGCAGCCATCCGCTCAGAGGGAGCAGGCGTGCGGTTGCTCAAACCCCTGTCCGAAAGCGAACAAACGCGGTGGGAAGTCATCAACTATGTGCTGGCGCTGCTTTCGCTGGGAGCGCTCGCGGTCGTGTGGCGCATGAAAAAACGCGCCGAAAAGCCGATGGAACTGGTTCCGCCCGAAGAATGGCCCGAACAGTTCCAACAGTCGTCAGCATCAGCATAAAGCGGGAGGATACAGGCCATGACGAGAACAAACCAGGTGCTCACCATAGCCTTGATCGCCCAGATCATCTTGAGCATCTTTGCCTTCATGCCCGGCGATAAGGTTAAAAGCAGCCAGGGCGAACCCCTGTTGGACGCTTTTACACCGGACGAGGTCGTCAGGCTGACCATCACCGACGATCAGGACAAGCAGATCGTGCTGGCGAAGAACGAGCAGGACGAGTGGGTGCTGCCGGAACTGGACGATTTCCCGGCGCAAAGCTTCCGTGTGAATCAGTTGCTTGGCAAATTCGAAGCCATGAATCGCGCCCGCTTGATCGCCGTGAACAGCGCCAACCACAAAAAACTGGGAGTCAGCGACTCCGGGTTCGAAAAACGGGTTGAAATCGAGCAGTCCGGCGGTGGAACCGCCACCCTCTATCTGGGCACGTCGTCCGGTTCCAGCACGGCGCACGTCCGGCTGTCGGGCGAGGATCAGGTCTACCTGGTGCGCGGGCTGGCCGCCTGGGAGGTCCCGACGCGCGTCACCTCCTGGGTTGACACCACGTATTTCTCCGTGCCCAGGGATAATATTCTGGCGCTGCGGGTGGAGAACGCGAACGGCGTTTTCGAACTGGCGAAAGTCGATGGCTCGTGGAAACTTGTCGGTCTTCAGGAAGGTGAGACGTTTGATCCGGAAAGCGTGACGCCGCTGCTCAACAAAATCTCATCGATCCGTCTCAGCGATGTCTTCGGGAAAGAAGCGGATGAAAGTTGGGACATGGACAACCCGCAAGCCGTGGTTACGCTGACGGTGCGGGAGGAAGTCACGTCCCAGGCTGACGAGACGGGCGATGAATCAACGGAAGACACCGCCGAGGTCACCAGCCTCGATGACCTGGTGCCGGACACGGAATCTGACGTGCAAGGGGATTCCGGCCAACAGCTTACCGGTTCCCAAGGCGAGGAAGCGGCGCAAACCGAAGAACCCACCGGTGACCAGCCCCAATTTGTCGAGAAAACGATCACGATCCGCATCGGCAAGATGCTAGAGGACAGCGGGTATCCGGTCATTTCGTCCGAATCGGAATACTATGTGCGTGTGGCGTCGGCGACGGTCAAAGCATTCGTCGATCTGACACGGGAGGAGTTCCTCAAAGTTCCTGAGAATGACGCCGCAGAGAGCGGTACCCCGTCCACCGAACCCGGTAGCTAGGGGCGCTCGCACAGAACACCCGCCATTCTCACGCAGCCGGTTCCTGAGCCTCCCCCGGTTCAGGGACCGGCTATGTGGTCAACAACCCCGATCTAAGCCGTATCCTTGATCTGCTCCAAAAAACTGAAATACCCTCTTTTTCGTTTTATAGCGCGGAATTGAGATACTTCCCCGACATGAGCCGCTATCTGCGCGCACCCGAATGGCCGCGTTATCACTTCGCCCCTGTGTAACGGCTTGAGTGGCGCTCATCGAGAAATGCTGCCTGCAATAGTGGCGTGCCATACGTCATGACGCCGTACCTCAAAGGGGGTGCATATAACGTGGAGCGTCCCTTGATTGGGCTGCCGACCGCGCAAGTTGCCCTTGCAACCCAGCCTGGGCATGATATAATCGCCCCGCCTGAAGACCGAGGAGTTGACAGATTACCATGACCGTTCAAGACGCTCTCCAGTTCATCCAGATTTTGACATCCATTGCCCTGATTACGGTGATCATCCTGCAAGCGCAGGGCCAGGGCCTTGGTGGTATCTTTGGCGGCGCCGATTCGATGGGGATCACCAAGACCCGTCGTGGGCTTGAACGCACCCTGTTCCAGATCACGGTTGGGTTGTCGATCGCGTTTCTGGCTAACGCGATCATCCAGCTCTTGATCCAGAAGATTTAGGCGCACGATAACGCGCTAACCGCAGTGGCGAACCGGCAGGCTGGTTCGCTCACGTTGGTTAGGGAAACAGTCTGCAATTTGGGGGGTGTTTTGCCACGGTGCAGAACACCTTGTTTGTTTTCAGGAGAGGATGATGCTCAAAGGATTACGCTGGCCCTTCCTGGCGCTTGTGCTGGCGAGTGTGTTGCTGGTTGCCGCAGTGATCGCTCGTTCGGGCAACACCACGGGCACGCAATCGCAACCGGCTACCGCGACGGTGCCGCCTTCTCCGCAACTGCCATCTCCCACCCCTGAACCGACACCCGTCCCGCAGCAGGATGCACAGGCCACAACAGGTGAACCTGTTGCGCCGGAAAACGTGCTTGTCGAGGCGCTGGTCGGGCGCATTGTCAAGCTGAACCCGCTGTTGGCCACCTATAACCCGGTGGATCGTGACATCACATCGTTGATATTCGAGGGCCTGACGACCACGAACGAATATGGGGAAATCATCCCCGATCTGGCCGAATCGTGGGTTGTGTCATCCGATGGCTTGCAGTATGTCGTCATCTTGCGCGACGATGTGCTGTGGCAAGACGGGATACCGTTCACGGCACGCGATGTCGTGTTCACCATGCGGCTGATGGGCGACCCGCTGTTCCCCGGTGCGGAATCGCTGCGCGAGTTCTGGCGAACCGTCGAAGTGGATGCTCTCTCGGATACGATGGTGCGCTTCCGGTTGACGCACCCGTTGGCCTCGTTCCCCGATCAACTGCGGATCGGGATTGTTCCGGCCCACGTGCTTGAGGGCACGCCGGTTCAAGACCTGGAGCGCCACCCCTTCAACCTGTCCCCGATTGGCACTGGCCCATACCAGATCGAAACGCTGACGGCTTCTGATGGACAGATTGATGGCATTCAGCTTCGGGTGGCACCCGTATATCGCCAGCGCCCCGAAGGTGTCGAGGGTTACCTGATTGACCGTATTGTGTTCCGTACCTATGACACGCCAGAGGCCGCGCTCGAAGCCTTCAGGCAAGGCGAAGTCAACAGCATCAGCACCATTACGCCTGATCTCCAGGCGGCTGCCCAGCAGATGCCCGGTCTGAGCCTGTATACGACCACTGCCCCGCGCGTTGGCGTGTTGATCTATAACTGGGAACGCGCCGCTGTGCGCTATGTGCGCAATCCGCGTGTGCGGCTGGCGTTGGCTCATGCGACGGATCGCGCCGGTATCGTCGCGCGTTACCTGACGGGACGGGCGATCCTGGCAGACAGCCCCTTGCTGCCAACGTCGTGGGCCTACGTACCCGGT
>CAZSXY010000090.1:7494-17160 GCA_964611395.1 uncultured Anaerolineaceae bacterium
GAAGGCGAGGGCGATGCTGAACCGGACACCGCCGCCGGTGCAGAGCCTGGCGAGACGCCTGAACCCACCTCAGAGTCGGAAGAGTCGCTGTCCCTGTCGCTGGTGATTTTAACGCGCGACGACCCGGCGCTGGTTGCCGCCGTCAACGATGTGGCGGCGGGGTGGAGCCAGCTTGGTTTTGATGTGTCGGTCGAAGCGGTCAGCCCGGCGGCGTTACGCCAGCGTCTCGAAGCGGGTGATTTCGACGCAGCCCTGGTCGAGTTTAGCTTCGAACCCAACGCCGACCCCGATCCCTTTGTGTTCTGGCACCAGGGGCAATATGGTTCCGGCCAGAACTACGGCGGCATGGATGATCGCCGCATCAGCGAAGCGCTCGAAGCGGCGCGGCGCGATCCCCACGGCATCAACCGCGTCGTACATTATCGCCACTTCCAGGAACTGTTCGCCCGACGCGTGCCCGCGCTGGTGCTATATTACCCGCTTTATGTGTATGCGGCGGATACCCGGCTCCAGGGGGTGCAACTGGGCTTTATGAGTTCGGCCAGCGACCGCTTTCGCAGCATTCAGAATTGGTATTTTGAAGGATGAAGTTTACGGCGGCTGGCCTTTTTGTGAAAAAGTGGATTTCAGACTTGACAGGTGATGTATCCACGCTACAATGAACGCTGTCAACGCCGAAGTGGCGGAACTGGCAGACGCGCTGCGTTCAGGGCGCAGTCCCCATTACGGGGGTGTGGGTTCGACTCCCACCTTCGGCACAAGTCCAGGTCACGAAACGACCTGGGCTTTTTCGTTGCCGTGTAACTCCGGTTGTGGTACGGTTGATGCGGCTAACCGGAGCGAAACGATCACCCTATGAGCGAAACAAATCCACCCACCGTTGATACGCCACAACCACGTCCTGCCCGGCAGCGCGAGCGGCCACAACAGATTACAAGTCTCCAGATCGTTTTCGCGCTGATTCTGTCCATCGGCCTGTTGCTGGTGATCAATTTCAGCGGGCGCATCGCGCGTGGACAGCAGATGGAAGCCGAGCGGCGACGCTTGCAGGCCACCATCGACGTGTTAGAGCGCGAAAAAATCGAATTACTTAAGGAACGTGACTACGCCGCCAATGATGCCAGCATCGAGTATTGGGCGCACACCGAGGGGAAAATGGTGCGCGACGGCGAAGTGCTGGTGATCCCAATCCCCGGCAGCATCGGAGCGCCAACGCCGGTGCCAACTCCGCCTGCGTATTTGCCCACGCCTGTGCCGGAGCCGAAAACCCCCGGCTGGCACCTGTGGTGGAACCTTTTCTTTGACGGCAAGCCCCCGTTTTAGTTCCTGGAGAGATGTGAGAGTGATGACGAAGCCATTGCAGATCAACACATTTTCGATTGTGGCCCACGATCCCGCCGAACAAGCCTGGGGAGTGGCTGTAGCGAGCAAATTCCTGGCTGTAGGCTCGGTTGTGGGCTGGGCACGAGCGGGCGTGGGGGCTGTCGCGACACAGGCATTCGCCAAAGTGCCATTCGGCCCGGACGGGCTGGACCTGATGGCGCAGGGCATCAACGCGCAGGAAACGCTGGATCGTCTGCTCCAAGATGATCCAGACCGGGCGCACCGCCAGGTAGGGTGTGTGGATGCGCAGGGACGTGCGGCGGCGTTTACCGGGGAGGAGTGCTTCGAGTGGGCCGGACACCGTGTGGGCGACGGGTATACCTGCCAGGGAAACATTCTCACCGGCCCGGAGACGCTGGCCGCGATGGCGACCGCTTTTGAGGAAACGAGCGGTGAACTCGCTGCGCGGCTGATTGCAGCGCTGCAGGCTGGTGACCGGGCCGGCGGTGACCGGCGCGGCAAGCAATCAGCGGCGTTGCTGGTGGTCAAGCCCGGTGGGGGCTATGGCGGTGATAACGACCGCTATCTCGATCTGCGCGTGGACGATCACCCAGACCCGATAGCGCGGTTGTTGGAGTTGCTGAAGTTGCATCACCTGTACTTTGGCGTGACTCCACCCGCCGACTTGCTCCCGATTGATGCTGCACTGGCGACCGAACTGCAAACCGTGCTGGCCCGGCTGGGGTACTATCACGGCCCGGTGAACGGCGCGTGGGATGACGCATCAATCGAGGCCTTCTGGAGCTTCGTGGGCACAGAGAACCTGGAAGAACGCTGGACTCCGGAAGACGCTTACCGCCTGGACCCGGTCATCCTGGACTTTATCCGGGGGCGGTTTAGCGCGTGACGTTGGCTGACGCGCCCCTGGTGGGCATCCTCGGCAGGCCTTCATGGGCAGAATTGGCCTGCGCCCAACTGGCTTCCGGCGGGTTTGCGCTGGTGTTTTATGACGGTTCTGCCGATCTCATGCGCCGCCTGATCGACGAGTGTCCAGCGCTGTTGCTCGTCGATGCCACCGCTCCTGGCTGGCAAACCCACGTCACCGCGATCAAAGTTGAGCAAGCTACACGCCGCTTGCCCGTCCTGGTTGTAGCGCCTACGCCCGATGTTGGTGCGGCGGCGCAGCGGGCGGGCGCGCAGGGGGCCGTCCTGGTGCACGAACTCGTTACGGCGCTGGTTGATCGGGTGCGCGCCCAGGCACGCGTATTGGACAAGGAAACCCGGCATGAACTGGATTGCCAGTGCCAGCAGGAACTCCCCCCGCTGGCCCGGCTGGGCGTCGAACGCTTTAACGCGGGGGCTTATTATGCCCAGCATGACGCTTTTGAAGAGCAATGGATGCGCGAAGCGGGGCCGGTGCGCGACCTATACCGCGCGATCTTACAGGTGGGGGTGGCGTACTATCACATCCTCCGGGGGAATTATTCCGGCGGGTTGAAGATGTTGCAACGCAGTGTCCAGTGGTTAGCCCTGCTGCCCGATGTGTGCCAGGGTGTTGATGTGCGCCAGCTTCGGGAGGATTCGATGCAGGTGCGGCGCGCCCTTGAAGCGATGCTGGCGACTTCCCACACCTCTTTTGACCACGAATTGCTCAAGCCAGTGCCCATCATTAGCGATTCGACCCCTGCTTTTTGATGGCGAGTACTCCTGGTTGTTCTTACCACGTGCATGCGTACCATACCCGCGCCGCTACCGGCCAGGGAAACCTGTGCAGCGGATGAATCATGACGCAAGACGGCGCTATTCGTATGCGGGGGCGGTGAGAATGTCCACTGCGTCGGGGGGCCAGTAGCGCACCCGCGCGATCCCCTTGATGGCCGCGCGTGGCACCGGGCCAAAGGAGTGGCTATCGAGGCTGTGGCTGCGGTTATCGCCCAGCACGAAGTATTCATCCGGTCCCAGTTCCCACTCGCCGTTACAGGAGCGATAGGTACAGAATTCGCGGACGTATGGTTCTTCCAGAAACTCACCGTTAACATACACATGCCCGTCGCGGACGCTGATCGTCTCGCCTGGCAGTCCAATCACACGCTTGATCAAGAGTTCGTCCGCGTTGGGGGCGTCGAGAACGACCACGTCACCGCGTGCTGGCCCGCCGAGTACCATCGTGAGCCGGTCGACGATGACGCGCTCGGCGGTATAGAAGCTCGGCTCCATGCTCGCCCCATCGACAATGTAACGCGGCAACACCGTGTCTATGCCAACGCGCAACAACACGACGATCAGAATGAGCTGGATGATCTCTTTGATCGCACGTTTGAACCGGCTGGGTGGGGCGCTTGACGTAAAAGACGGTTCATCAAATTCAACTAACGACTCAGGCGGATACCATTCGTCCATACCACTTGCTCGTTTCACTAGTGCGAACCACGCGCCCCAACAAGTCTATTTTACTGCTGTTTCGGGTCGCTTGGGGTGGTTTTCAGGGAACTCTAATGTTCTATACGGGGTTCAGTAGCGATGGTGGCGTTCTACGGTACAATTTTCGGGCGCGGTAGGTGCTTCGGGTTGGTAGACCAATCTTGATGCACAATTTGACCTGATGGGGGTTCGATGATGCATATTCTGGTTACGGGTGGCGCTGGCTATGTCGGGTCGGCGACTGCCGCCCATTTCTTGCAGGCCGGGCACCGGGTCACTGTCTACGACAGTCTGGTGAAGGGGCATCGTGCCGCGATCCCGGCAGGCGCGCGCTTTGTTCGGGGCGACGTGGGCGATCCTGCGGCGCTTGATATCCTGTTCCAGACGCACCACTTCGACGCCGTGGCGCACTTTGCCGCTTTCATCGAAGCCGGTGAGTCGATGCAACTGCCCGGCAAGTATTTTCGCAACAACGTGGCCAATACCCAGATTTTGCTGGATGCCATGCTGCGCTATGGGGTGAAGCGGTTCATCTTCTCGTCGACGGCGGGCGTTTACCAGAGCAAGAAAGCGCCACTGACCGAGGATGATCCGGTTGGCCCGGCCAGTGTCTATGGCGAAACCAAGCTGATGATCGAGCGGATGTTGCACTGGTACAATCGCCAGGTCGGGCTGCAATTTGCGGCGTTGCGTTACTTCAATGCGTGCGGGGCGATGCTCGACGGCGACGGCCAACCGGTGCGCGGTGAGGATCACGACCCTGAAACGCACGTGATCCCCCTGGCGTTGCAGGTTCCCCTCGGCAAGCGCGATGCATTTTATATCTTTGGCACGGATTACGATACGCCGGATGGCACATGCATCCGCGATTACGTCCACATCGAAGACCTGGCGTCGGCCCACGTGCTGGCGCTCGAAGCGTTGGACAACGGGCGCGATCACATGATCTATAACCTGGGCAATGGGCGTGGCTATAGTGTCCGCGAAGTTGCCGACATCGCCCGCGAAGTCACGGGCATCGATTTCCCGGTGGTCGAGACGGATCGCCGCCCCGGTGACGCCGATAGGCTGGTGGCCTCATCGGAGCGCATCAACGACGAACTGGGCTGGCAGCCGCGCTTCCCCGATCTGCGCGACATCATTGCCTCGGCATGGGTGTGGCATTCGACCCATCCCGACGGCTATGGTGATCGCGACTAGGCTGAGGTTGAGTTGAATCCTGATGCACATCGCGTTTAATGGGTGGTTCTGGGACCAACCTCATACCGGCAGCGGGCAATACTTGCGCCACCTGCTGGCCGCATTAAACCGGCTGGCCCCCGAACACCGGCTGACCCTGGTGGTTCCCCACCACGTGTCGGTGCTGGAAAACTTGCCACCCGATGTCGATGTGTTGCCGATGCCGACCCGGTTTGGCGGGCACCTGGGCAAAGTATGGTTCGAGCAACGAGCATTTCCGCGTGGGGTTGCCCGCGTAGGCGCAGATATGGCCCACGTGCCCTATTGGGGGCCGCCGCTTAATTCGCCCGCGCCACTGGTATGCACGGTGCTGGACGTGATCCCGTTGCTTGTCCCTGAATACAACACCGGCCTGACAACCCGCCTGTACACCAGCCTGGTGCGTGCGGCGGCGCGTGGCGCGAGCCATATTGTGACGATTTCCGAAGACAGCAAACACGCGATTATTAACCGCATCGGCGTGCCGGTGGATCAGATCACGGTGACGCCGCTGGCCGTTGATAATGTCTTCCATCCGGAGGTGGGGCGCGAGCGTGACGAGGAAGTCCGGGCGCGTTATGGCCTGGATGATGTCGATGACTTCGTGCTCTACCTCGGCTCGTATGCCATTCACAAGAACGTGCGCCAGTTGCTGGCGGCGTATACATACGTGGCGCAGGGGTTAAGTGATCCTGTGCCGCTGGTGCTGGCCGGACACACGCCGGCGAGATGGGGCACGCCCCACTTCCCCGACCTGCCCGCTTATATCGATGAACTCGGTCTGGGGGCGTATGTGCGCTGGATTGGGCCGGTGGACGAGGCCGACAAACCCGCGTTGTACCGGCTGGCGCGCGTGTTTGTCTTCCCCAGCCTGTTCGAAGGTTTTGGGTTGGGGCCGCTGGAAGCGATGGCGAGCGGAACGCCGGTGGTTGCCTGCGACGCTACGTGTATTCCCGAAGTGGTTGGCGATGCCGCGTTTCTGGTCGCACCCGGCGACTCGAAGGCGATGGGGGGCGCGATTCTCTCGTTGATCGTGGAACCCGACCACGCGGCGATGATGCGCAATCGCGGCCTGGCGCGCGTCCGCCAGTTTAGCTGGCGGCGTACTGCCGAGGGCACGCTGGCCGTGTACCGGCGGGTGATTGGTGCGTAACCTCGCCCTAACGTGACAAATAAGCCGCCCGTTGCATCAAAAGATGTGGCGGGCTTATGTTATCTTTGATGGCAATCGATGGTTGCTATCAAGTGAATATTCTTGATGAAATTCTCATTTTTTACTCATAATGCGCTCACCCACGCATTAGATTTCTGGGTGAAGATAGAGATGTTCGTCTGATGATGTGCGGACTTAGCAGGCGAGGGAATCATGCAATGAAACATCTGCACAGAATACTGGGCGTGGTGATGGTTGCTATTATCATCACGGCATTGGCATGGCAGGTGACCGGCGCGTTTGCGCAAGGTGGTGAAGGAGGGGACGTGACATATACCTGGGCTGGGGACGTGAATGCCCCTGACTTCCCCGAAGGAGCCGACTGGATCAACGTATCCGCGCCGGTCAGCATAGCCGATTTGCGCGGCAAAATCGTATTGCTTGACTTTTGGACATACGGTTGCATCAACTGTATTCATGTGATCCCCGACCTGAAACGGCTGGAAGCGGAATATCCCGAAGAACTGGTTGTCATTGGTGTGCACTCGGCCAAGTTCGACAACGAAGGTGAGACGGAAAACATCCGCCGCATCGTCCGGCGTTATGAGATTGAACACCCGGTGCTGAACGATAACCAGTTCGTCACCTGGCAGCAGTATGGTGTGCGTGCCTGGCCGACCTTCATGGTGATCGACCCCTTTGGCAAGGTGGTCGGGCAGCTTTCCGGCGAACCCCTTTACGACCGCGTCCAGCCGATCATTGACACCATGGCGCGTGAGTATGGCGCAGCCGGGGTGATCAACCGTGCGCCGCTCCCCCAATGGCAGCCGGAAATGGCTCGCGAGGAACACACGGCCCCGCTGCGGTTCCCCGGCAAGGTGCTGGCCGACGCGGACGGCAACCGGTTGTTCATCAGCGACAGCAACAACAACCGGATCGTGGTTGCCGCGCTGGATAGCTACGAAGTGTTGGACGTGATCGGGTCGGGCGACGAAGGCCTCCGCGATGGTGATTTCGCGACGGCGCAGTTCTTCCGCCCGCAAGGGCTGGCGCTGGTGGATAGTACGCTGTACGTGGCCGATACCGAAAATCACGCGATCCGCGCCATTGACCTGGCCGCCGGAACGGTCACGACCGTCGCCGGAACCGGTCAGCAGGGTTTTAACCGCGACCAGAACGGCCCTGGCCCGTCGGTTGCTCTCAATTCGCCCTGGGACCTGGTGGGACATGAAGGCAAGCTCTATGTTGCAATGGCCGGGCCGCATCAGTTGTGGGTCTATGACATCGCCAGCGGCGTGATTGGCCCCTATGCCGGTTCGGGACGCGAAGCGCTGGTCGATGGCGCATTGCGCGAAGCGGCGATGAACCAGCCCAGCGGCATCGACACCGATGGGACGGTGCTCTACTTTGCCGACCCCGAAGCCAGCGCCATACGCACCGCCGACCTTGCGCCCGATGGCGAAGTGCGGACGATTGTCGGCGTGGGATTGTTTGATTTTGGCGATGTCGATGGCGTTGGCGATGAGGTGCGATTGCAACACGCGCTGGGTGTCACGGTGGCGGGTGATGGGTTGCTGTATGTGGCCGATACGTACAACAACAAGATCAAGCGCATTGATCCCGCCACGCGCACGAGTGTAACGCTGTTTGGCACGGGGGAAGAAGGCTTCGCCGACGGTGAGAATCCCTTGTTCTATGAACCGGGGGGACTTGATTACGCAAACGGCAAGCTGTATATTGCCGATACCAACAACCACGCCATCCGGGTGGCTGATCTGGCAAGCGGCGAGGTGATCACGATCGCCTTCCCCAATGTGGAGCGCTTGCAAGCGGCTCCGACGACAGTCTCGATAGCGCCGGACGCTGGCAGTACGTTTAGCTCCAGCGATCCGATGGCCGGTGACGTGATCCTCTTAGCGCCGCAGGTGGTCGCTGCGGGTGCGGGAACCCTGGTGATCAACATCACCATGCCGGAAGGTTATAAGCTCAATGATGCCGCAACATTTACGGCGGTTTGGCCGGACGATGCCATTGCGCAAATTCCCGCCAATTTGCGTGATATCCGCATGGTCAAGCCACACCTGCCTATCGAAGTGCCGGTGACATTCGCGACGGGCCAGACGGAACTGGCGTTGGCGTTGACGGTTTACTGGTGCGAGGCAATTAATCAGGCGTTGTGCTTCATTGATCGCTCGAAGCTGGTGTTGCCGCTCTCTGTCGTGGCGGAGGGTGACACGCACGCGGCGATTTTTGAGCGCAATCTGGTGCCACCGGTGGCCGACGATACGCTGGGGTAAGAAGCCAGACACACAGGCTTGCATCGTAAAACGGGGTGTTCATCGCGAATGCCCCGTTTGATGTTCTGAGGGTGTTAGTTGGGGTTTTGCGCGGTGACTACAGCCGGTTCGGCAACCACGACCAGCCGCCCCTGATAGGCCTTTTCATCATAATCCCAGTTGGTGCAGGTGATCAACGTGACGCGGGGCTTGCCGTCCTGGGCCAGCCACGACACGTCGTAGGGGGTCACGTATTCGATCTGGGTGACGATGTAGCGTTCTTCGTGAAGCCCTTCGCTCAGGATAACCATGTCGCCGATCTGGGCGTCAAACAGGTACGCAAATGGGCCGGGCGCGCCTGTGAAGCTCTCTACATGCCCGGCGAGCACGATGTTGCCTCCCGGACTGCCGAGCCACGCCGTGCCAACCAGGTGCCCGACCGAGTCGCCCAGGTGGCGGGTTTCCCACGTGTCGCGAATGCGTCCCGCCGGGATAACAGGTGCGCTCATCGACGCGGCGGGAAATGTAACCAGGCGCGGTGGACTGGTGGTATCTGGTGTGGGGGTGGGGAGCACGTCATTGCGGGTTAGCGTCAGAAGGGCGGGAGTGCGCGGCACGGATGTCTGGGCCGTAGAAGATGCCGGGAGGAACGACACACCGAGTCGCCAGAACGCAAACGCCAGGACGACAAGCTCTACGCTTAGCATAAAACAGCTTCGCGCGGTGAACCGCCAGCGACGTTTTAATGGCGAACCGATCACTTCAACTCCCCTGGATGTTTGAGCGCTGGCAGATTATAGCATGAAGTCAGGCCATGGGGTGGCCTGCGTTGACGCGTCAACATGTCCCCGCGGCAACCAGACGAGATGCTTCTGCCGGTGGAGGGCGGAAGTCCTGTGCTTAGGCGGGTCAGCCGTTGAATAGTTCCCAGAGGGCCTGCTCAACGGCTCCCTGATCGGCGGGAGCCTGGCGCAGCGCCCATGAGTCGCTTTGTTCAAGCATGGCCCCGATGACGATGTCCGTGATTCCCGCGCCCTGGACGCAATCCCACGCGCAAACCCGGTCGGGCGGACAGTGTTTGCAGCGTTCTTCGCTGGCACGAGTCAGCAGTCGCCTGGCTGGTTGCGAATCGGTGCTCATGGTGAGTTTCCTGTTGACTGAATGGTTTTGGCTGGTTTATCGTATAATGGTACAGGCACAGTCATAAGGCAAGTGTGGTTCGTCACACGTTCCGAATCTACCAAACTATGTTTTGAGGCATGTACGGGGGGCTAG
>CAZSXY010000091.1:0-16740 GCA_964611395.1 uncultured Anaerolineaceae bacterium
ACATGATGACGCCCGCTCAATTCGCGGAGTCGCATTTGCCCTGAGAGAATGCGGGGGTTGGCGGTGACCACCAGTCGCAGTATGATACAGCGTTACTGTCACCGGTTGTATCGAGAGCCGCTGGGGGGAGGATGGGTCATGAGCCTGATCGATGATTTGCTTGTTGGTTTACCCGACGGTGAAGTGCTTGATGTGCGTATAGGCATCCACTGGACGGCTGTGGTGGTCATGGCCAATGGGCAGCGACGGTGTGGGCTGGCCTCTACCCTGACACAACCGCATGAACACCATGGTACGCCCGATGTCGCCGCGGCTGGATCGTTGACGGCGTTGGCCGGGCGTGAGCTTGCCGAATGGATCCGTTCTGACCAGCCCACGCTGGCCAGTATCGGCGTGGCTGCGCTCAATGCCCTGTTACCCTCTTTGCCGGATATGTGGTTCGAGCGCAATGCTGAGGAGGTAATCGCGCAGCTAGGGGTGGGTAGGCAGGTGGCGCTGGTTGGCAGTTTCCCTTTTGCCGCTCGCTTGCGGGAGCGCGTGGGGACGCTGGTAGTGCTCGATGAGCGTCCCGGCCCTGGCGAGTATCCACCGGACGCCGCTCCGGAGCTATTGCCGGGGGCCGATGTGGTGGCGATCACGGGCATGACACTAATCAACCACACGATCGATGACTTGCTCGCGTTGCGCAAAGACGATGCGACGGTGCTCGTTCTAGGCCCCAGTACGCCATTGTCCCCGGCCATGTTCGGGCATGGTGTCGATGTCCTGTCGGGCGCGGTGGTGACCGATATTGACCGGGTCTTGTGCACCGTAAGTCAAGGGGCGACATTCCGTCAGGTGCGGCGGGCGGGGGTGCGCCTGGTTACAATGAAGCGGGCGGGGCGGGGCCTACCACGTCAGGAGTGAGGGTGCTGGAATGAACGAATCGATATGGCGCAAGATCATCGGAGACATCAAGACCCGCAAAGGGCGCACGGCCCTGGTATCGATCAGTATCTTCATCGGTGTGTTGGGGGTGGTCACCTTGATCACCGCCGGTGACCTGCTCGTGAAACAACTCAGCGCCGATATCCGCGAAGATGAGCTGCCCATGCTCATGACCTTTGTGGTGATCCCCGGCGATCCCCCGGACAGCCTCGACAATGACGCGATCCTGTCCATGCTGGGCGAACTGCCCGGAGTGACGGTCGTCGAAGGGCAGGCCAATTATCCCTTCTTCTGGAAGATGCCCGACGAAAGCCGGTTCCGCGAAAGCCGGATCATGGCGTATTCCCAACCGTATGGAGCCATACGCCTGCAATCCCCACGTCTGATCGAAGGCCGCTTCCCCCGCACCGGACGGCGCGAACTGGCCGTCGAAGTGCGCATGGCGGAAGACTTCGATCTTGATGTGGGCGACACGATCGACGTGCGTATTTTGAGCAATGTTGCAGAGCTACCCACCGAGACGTGGACGGTGGTGGGGCTGGTGTTCGACGCCTACAGCCAGCAAGCCGACCAGCAGATGTATGCCACGTTTGACGATGCACGTACTATCGGTGGGTTTGCGGGGTTGAGTACTATTGTGGCGCGGTTCACAGATTTTGAAACGGCGAAGGAGCGGCGCGACGAATTCGGCGCGGCCATTTCTGACAAAACGCCGTATATCACCTTCTTCCAATTTACCGAAGACCCGGCCAAAAACCAGGCGATTGAAAGTACCAAGCAATATGCGGGTGTGTTGTCCGCGCTGGCGATTGTGGCCATGCTTGTGTCGGGCTTCTTGGTTGTCAACGTCATCAACAACATCGTCGTTGAGCAAAAACGCCAGATCGGGGTGATGAAGTCGCTGGGGGCGCTGCGTTACGAAACGTTTGTCATTTATGCCGGCATCGCGCTGGTGTATGGCGTGCTGGGCATGATTCCCGGCGTCATCCTCGGCATCCCCGCCGGCTATAAGATGGCCGTGATCATTGGCGATTTTGCGGGAACCCTGATTACCGACTTTAAGGTATCGCCCCTGGCGATTACTCTGGGGATTGCCCTGGGGCTGGCGGTTCCGGTGTTGTCTGCCGTCGTTCCGGTCTACAACGGCACGCGCGTGACGATTCTTGAAGCCATGACCGATCTGGGCATATCCGGCGGTTACAAGGTGGGGCCGCTGGCGCGATTCATTCGCGTGCTGCCGATCCCGATCCACATCAAGCAATCGCTCAGCAACATCAACCAGAAGAAAGCCCGCCTTGCCCTGACGGTTGCTACGCTCACCATGGCGATTACGGCCTTCATGGGCGTGTCGGCGGTGTTCGTGCGCATCGACCAGGTGATAGGCGACATCCTCGATACGTTCGCTTTCGAGATTCAGGTCTTGCCGACGCAAAGCCAGCCTTATGAGAAGGTGCAGGGCCTGATCTTGGACAACGTGGACGCGATCGAGCGTGTCCATCCCGGCACGGCCCTGGCCGTTCAGATTGAGGGGTACGTCTCGCCATTCACCAACGCCCAGCAGCTTCTGTTGATGGGCATTGATACGTCGACTCCTTTGCTGGGGTTTGACTTGATCGAGGGTACGGCGTGGAAAGAAGACCCCCATCGCGAAGGAATCGTCCTCACCAGCGAGGTAACCGACCAGTTGGGCAAGGGGGTCGGCGATACCGTCTCGATCAACAACGGGGGCAAGCAACTCGAACTGGCGATCATCGGCATCGCCAATTTCCCGTTTGATATTGGTTTTATGGAATGGCGTCAACTGGCTACGTTTGCCGGTTACGTCAAGGGAGCGCCCACTCCGAATCGCTATTTCACGACCCTGACGGTTGGCGGGTACGAAGGATCGCTCGCCGGAGGCGCGGTAACGGCCTGGGGCGTCGATGAGGGCGCGCTGGAACTGGTTGATTTTACCGCGTTCTCAGCGGCAGACCCGGATCAGCCGCTTATGTCGATCAGCGAGGGGCTGGCGCAGCGCGCGGGCCTGGCGGTGGGGGATTCGGTTGCGCTGACCAGCGGTTCGCAAACGCAAACGTTCACGGTCGCCGCGATTTTTTCGCCCCGTCCCGCTCTGGTCGATGTGGCCCGCGAGGTGGGGTGGCCGGAGCCTGAGACGCTGCTCGACGCCGATCTTGTGGCGATGGGCCTGGAAGACCTCGCAGCACTTGAGGGTGTGGGCCTGGCCGGGGAGCCGATCCCGAATGCATTTGCGCTGGTCACGCGCGACCGTGACCTGAGTGCCCGCGAGGTTGACCGCGTGATCGAAGATGTGAATGACGTGTTGGTGCACAACGGCATTACGTCGTCGTTCACCAACATGGTCGAGATTGCGGACCAGGCCTCGAATATCATTCTCAGCATTGGGATTATCCTCAATATGGCATCGCTGGTCATGGCGGCGGTGGGGGCGATTGGCCTGTTGACCACGCTTTCGATCAGCGTGTTTGAGCGTCAAAAAGAGATTGGCGTCATGCGCTCGGTGGGGGCCGGATCGGGGGCGATCATCCTGCAATTTCTCGTCGAGGGAATTTTCGTCGGCATCATTTCGTGGGTCATTGCCGCGCCGCTGAGCGTCGTGCTCGCCTACACGCTGACGAACCTGCTGCCGTTTGGGCAGTTCATCGAGTTCGCGTACCCGGTGTGGATGTTCGCGGCGGGGCTGGCGGGCATCCTGATCATTGCGACCATTTCGAGCATCTGGCCGTCGGTGGCCGCGTCACGCAAGACGGTGGCCGAGATTCTGCGCTACCAGTAGCGGCGCTTGGTGGCCTTGACCGGCAACCGCATTGTTACGTGCGCGGTGCGCCGGGTGATGCCTATTGCACGGTGCTGATCAGGCGATGCTCGGTCAACGCGTTCAGCAGGCCGCTCATGCCCTCTAGCGGCTTGCCGACGGTGATCCCGTTTTCCCCGATGGTATAGCTGTGGATTGCCGTATCGTGCGCGGACGAACGCATCTTGAGAACGACGATCGCGCGTTGGATGGCGCTGTTGACTTCCAGATAGCGGAGCAGGATCAGTGTGTCGACAATGAAGGACAACCGGCCTCGTTCGTGGGGGGTGTAGTCGGTGCGCGTTTCCTCGTCGAGATACAACGCCGTAGTCCCCTCCCGCCGAAAGGCGTTGAGCACTTGATGGTACACCTGGCGGAGTTCCTGATCGTCGTTCGTCGTTTGGGTGAAGTGCGTCACGCTATCCACAACGACGCGCCGGATGTCGTGTTCGCGGATGCGGCGCAGCAAGTTGCTCTCGGGTGCGGACAGGCTCCGCAGTAACACGTCCGGCGAAGTGAAGAGCAGGTGGAGCTTGCCGGTGGCCTCGTGTTCCGCCAGGTTCCAGCCAACGCTGGCGGCGTCCCGATAGAGCGACTGGGGAAATTCTTCGAACGAAATGAACAGCCCCGCTTCCCCGCGCGTCGCCCCCTCCAGCAAAAACTGAAGTCCAAAGGTCGTTTTGCCCGTGCCAGGAGCGCCACGCAGCAGGATCGCGGACTTGGGGATGTACCCGCCGCGCGTCATGGCGTCTAGATTGGGTATTCCGGTGGAGATGCGCCCTGCGTTGGCCATGGTGTGTTTCCTTTCTGGCCGGGCGGGTGAGCATGGCGACCAACGATCTGCCGGGAACGGCTCACAGTCAGGCCTGTGCCCTTAGTACGGATGATTTTGAATAAACTCTACTACTGCCACATTGGTCTGACAAGTGTTGCCGGTTTCAACGGTAATGGTGTCGGATACCGGGCTGCCGGTCGGGCTGAGTACGCGCAGGGTGAACGTAGCCGGTCGCGGTGCGCCCCCGACCTGAAACTCGAACCCCGCTGCGCCCCAGCGCTCCGCCGACCCGGAGAAGCGCACACTGCGAAAACTTGGTCCCTCGATCTCGACCGCCAGCCCTGGCAGTGGCTCGCCATCCAGCCCGGTGATGAAACCGGCGATGCTGAGCCACTGGCAGCCGTAGTCGTTGTCGTTCGCTTCATAGCGTGCTGGCGCTGCCGTAAACGGAAACGGAGCGCGTGTCGGCGGCGGAACATCCCGCGTGGGTGGCTGGCCGGTGGTTCCAGGGACGGCTGCGCCGCTTCCGTCGTCAAGGGGCGACAGGTCGGTGGGCAGCGCGAGGGGCGATGGCGGTTGGGTTTGCGCCCCGGCCATGACCTGGGTGGGCGTGGCCGTTGGCAAAGGCGTGGCAGTGGCGGTAGGTGTGGCGGTTGGGCTTGCCGTCGGGGTAGGCGTGGCCGTCGCCGTCGGTGTGTTCGTCGCGGTGGGCGTGGGCGTGATGGTTGGCGAGGGCGTGAGCGTTGGTAGCGCGATGATGGGGGCAATCGTTGGCGGCGGGAATGGGTTAAGCGCAGTGTTGGGATTGGCGATAATCAGGACGATGGCGGCGATCACACCCACGGTGAGCACCACAAAGATCACGGTGATCACATCGAGTAAGCTGGTTCCTGATGGCTGGTGTTGGCCCATGCGTTCCGCCTGTGGCTACCGGTAAATTCGCCCGGTCTGCGCCGTACCACGTCAAGGCTGGCGTGTCTGGATGAAATTGACGGTGGCCAGGTTTTGCTGGCACGAGTTTGGAAACAGGATCTCAACCGTTGGGGATACCTGTTTGTCCGCTACCCACAGATCAACGGTGTAACGCCCCAGGGTTGGCTGGTCGGCTACCTTGATTTCCCACCCGGACGGCCCGTAGAATGTGTTGGTGCCGCTGATGGCGGCCAGTTCAAGGCCCTCGCCATGCACGCGCACCTGAATGCCGACAACCGGCTCGCCGCGATCGGTCGTGACCTGCCCGGCGATCCCTTGCCAGTTACAACCGGCGGGATTGCCAAAATTCTCGCGCAAGATCAGCGACGAGGGCTGCACGATGAACGCGAATGGCGACTCGGTGAAGGTCGGCGTTGGCGTGGGGCCGGTGGGTGTCGGCGTGAAGGTCGGCGTATCCGACGGGGTGGGCGTTGGCGTCTTGGTAGGCGTCGCCGTCGGAGGCACAAGCGTGTTTGTGGGCGATGGGGTGAACGTCGGCGGGTTGGTTGCCGTCGGCGTATAGGTTGGCGTTTGCGATTGAGTTGGCGTGAGGGTGATGGTGGGCGTCGGCGTTACGGTCGGCGTGTCTGACGGTGTGGGCGTGTTAGTGTCCGTTGGCACGGGCGTGTTGGACGGTGTCCATGATGGCTTGGGAGTCGGAGAAGCTAACTTCGCCACCGTCGGCACGACGACGGCGGCTTCTTCCGGCGCGAGAATGGGCGGTTCCAGGGCATCGATGGCAATGCTAAAGGTTACCAACGCAGCGCCAATGGTGAACACCAGGAACAACACAGAGACGAAGTTGAAACACCCGTTGATCACGCGGGACATGATAGCTCCTCCACCCTCAACCGTTACCAGATTATTGGGAAACGTCAGGCGCAAGTTCGCCAGTGGGCGTCAACGCTGCGCCGGGAACCGGCGATGGTGTGAGCGTCGGCGGGTTGGCAATGGTCGGTGGCGGGTTGGTAGCATCAGGAGCCAGAAACGGCGCGTCCATAGTGCCACCGACAATGCTGATGACCATAACGGCAACCAGGACGGTTAGCGCCAGAAAGATAATCGCGATCGCATTGAAAAGTAGCGTAGCACCCTGGTCCATAATTTTACCCCCTTAACGTTACCCTGTGGGTATGCCGATAAACTGTTCGATGACGGCTGTCTGTCGCTGGCGCTCCAGCCAGGCCAAAAACGCTTGCTGGCGTTTTTCAGCGAGGGCCACTGGCGACAGGGGGCGATCTTCGACACGCTCCAGCGTTTGTACGATGTGATAGCCCAGACTGCTTTTGACCGGGTATGGCGCTATTTCCCCCGGCTGCAACGAGAAGATCGCCATTTCGACTTCCGGCTGGAGTATGTCTCCCTTGCTTACCCAGTCGAGGTCGCCGCCCAGCCGAGCGGTTGAAGCATCCAGCGAGTACTGTGTCGCCAATGCCGCGAAATCCGCGCCTGCCTGGATTTGCGCCAACAGGTCGAGAGCTGTTGCTTCGTCGGCGACCAGAATATGCCGCGAGTGAATCTGCTCGGCATAGGGCGAGACGTTGGCGACCACCTCGCTGAGCTTCTGCACCGTGAGCATCTCGCGAGTCACCTGCCGGTATTCGTCCAAGGTATAAAGCTGGGCCGCGACAATCTCTTCTAAGGTTATGCCGCTGGATGCGGCCAACTCCTCCTGGATCGCGAGTTCGGCGTCGATCTCTGCGTCGGTGACGACGATGCCCTCACGCGCCGCCCCCTGGTTGATCAACACCTGGTCGATCATAGCTTGCAACACCAGAGCGTTGAAAGCGTCTTCGGTGGCTGGCGCGATCTCCATGCCGAGGGCGCGGCGCTCGCGCTCGCGCATGAAGGCGGCCAGGGTGATTGGCTCGCCGTTGACGCGGGCGGCCAGTGGTTCCTCAGTGGGTTGGGCATCTTGGGCCGCCGCTCCGGTGTCTCCGCTACTGGCAAGCGCGGCGTTCGCGCTCATCAGTGGAGCCGAGGGATTGTCGGGTGAGGACGAATCGCCCGCACAGGCCGCAAGCAACGGCAGCACAAGCAACCCCAGGGTCGCTAACCAACTCCAACGCTTTAGTCGATGTGTGAACGAGCGCACGATAGCTCCTTTTGTGTTCCCCACGCGATGGCACCAGGACACGCACCAGCGGCCAGCCCCCGCGACCGCGCGGCTGGCGCTTGGTGACATGTCGCAGCGTTTATTATGCTATCGTGGCAAGCTGCGGGCAAATCCCGCCGGTTCGCCCCCGCCTTATACTTCGCGCACGAAGGCAAATACCATGGGACGGCGCTTGGTTTCGTTGTAGAACATCTTGCTCAGCGCGTCCTGTACGGCAATGGTCAGGTTGCCCGATTTGTGCGAGCGCACCACGTCCGCGATCACCGACTGGGCCATCGCGATCAAATCGGCGGCATCGCGCAGGAACACGAACCCGCGTGAGATGATTTCCGGCGGCTCTAGCAGTTCGCCGGTATCGGCGTCGATCAGGACGAGCGCATTCACAAAGCCGTCTCGTGCCAGGATTTCGCGGTCGCGCATGACGATCGGCCCGACATCGCCCACGCCCTTCCCGTCCACAAAGATGTAGCCACCGGGCACGCGTGCGCCGACCTCTATCGAGTCCGGCGTGAGCAGGATTTCCGTACCGTTTTCTACTACGGCGATGTGGTTGGGTGGAATGCCCAGTTTTTGCGCCAGCATGCTGTGCTGCGTCAGGTGGCGCAATTCCCCGTGAATGGGGATGAAGAACTTGGGCCGCAGCAGGTGAATCAACAGCTTCAATTCTTCACGCCGGGCGTGCCCGGAAACGTGAACTTGCGCAATGGGGTGATAGATGACGTGGGCGCCGCGCTGAATGAGCTTGTTGATCGTCCGGTGAACCAGCTCTTCGTTGCCGGGGATGGGATGGGCCGACATGATCACCGTGTCCCCCTCCCGAATCTCAAGCTGGCGGTGTTGGCCCCAGGCCAGCCGCCCCAGCACCGCCGAAGGTTCGCCCTGAGTCCCCGTCGCCATGATCACGACCTGCTTCGGTGGCATCTTGTTGGCTCTGTCCACCGGCACGATCAAATCGGGCGGAAGCTTGAGATAGCCGAGCCGCGTTGCAACCTTGATGTACTCGGTCATGCTGTAGCCGGCGACGGCCATTTTCCGCCCGTATCGTTGCGCGACGTTGGCCACTTGCTGGATGCGCGAGATCAACGAGGCAAACGTGGCGACGATGATGCGCCCCTCGGCTGTGGCGAAGACTTCATCAAAGGCCTGGTCGATGACCGACTCGGAGGGCGTCCACCCTTCCTGGTCGGCATTGGTGCTGTCGGATAGCAGCGCCAGCACGCCGCGCCTTGAAAACTCGGCCAGCTTCGCAAAGTCCGGCGGCCAGCCGTCAACCGGCGTGTGATCGAACTTGAAGTCGCTTGAGTGGACTACCAGGCCCACCGGCGTATTGATGCCCAGGCCGACTCCGTCGGGGATGCTGTGGCAGACGTGGAACGTCTCGATGTTGAACGGCCCCAGGTGCAGCACGTCCCCCGCCTTGAACACATGCAGCGGGTGATCGGCGTGCCCTGACTGGCGCAGTTTGACTTCCAGCAGCCCTGCGGTGAGCGCCGTGGCGTGGAGCGGTACGGGAATTGATTCGAGGACGTGCGCGATTGCGCCCGTGTGATCCTCGTGTCCGTGCGTCACGACGATCCCGTGAATCGTCAGACCGTCGTGAAGCAGCTCGTTTACGTAGCGGAAATCGGGAATGATGTAGTCGATTCCCAGCATGTCGTTTTCGGGGAACATGATGCCGGTGTCAATGATGATCCCATCGTTCTCATATTGGATCAGCATCATGTTCTTGCCGATTTCTCCCAATCCGCCCAAGGGCAGGATAAGCAGTTTTCCAGGGTGTATCATAGGGTTAAACTCCTTTAGGGACGCTCAGGCGTCCCTAAATGTTGGCTTGGAATGGCGCAAAATCATACGAAGTCCCGCTCAGACTCCGTTCCAGATCACGTTTGGAACCGGTTCTTGTGGCTACCGTGTTCGCAACACAACAAACGGCTCATGGCTCGGCAAGGGAAGACCAAAAAGCAGGGGTGATCAACTGGAGAAGAAACAGACTGACTCGCGACCGGATCAGTCGGTGACAAGTTCTTCCTGCACGCAAACCGCATACAGGCCCCGGCGTGTTTTTTCGAGTTGAAACGACACGCGCACACCTTCGCGCAACTGGCGAATACCCGTGCCACGAATGGCCGAATAGCGCACAAGTACCTCTTGCCCATCAGGCAACGCGATCGTGCCTGATCCCCCAAATGCATTAAATGTCTTCACTGTGCCGTGATAGCGTTCGTTGTCAGCCATAAACTTTCTTGCTCCGAAAAAAAGCAAACGAGCCAATTTTTTGCCAGGGCAGAAGCCCACACCGGCATGTGTTGCCAGGCAATAATGTTTTCACGCAAACGTTTGCGCGAGCAAAAACTATCTTAGCAAGACCTGGTGTAAAAGCCAAATGCCGCTCAGGCGGAACACGGGACGCCGGACGGTTTTTCATAAGCGTCAAGGCCGTTGCGCGTCCAGCGCGCGGGTAAGCGCCGCCCATTCTTCCAGGCTGAGTGTTTCTGCCCGGCGGCGCGGATCGATGCCTGCCCGTTGCAACAGTGAAGCGGCGGCCTCTTTGCTGAGCTTCAGGCCAGCGCTCAGCGAGTTGCGCAACTGTTTGCGCTTCTGGCCGAATCCCGCGCGCACGACGCGAAAGAACAGGCTGTCATCCGGCACATCGACCGGAGGCGTTTCATAGACGTCTATGCGCACGACGGCGGACTCGACATCGGGGCGCGGCCAGAATGCTCCCGGCTTGAGCCGCATCGCGATCTGCGGGTGGCCGTAAAACTGGACGCTGACCGCCAGCAAGCTCATGTCACCGGGGCGGGCGATGAGCCGCTCGGCAACTTCACGTTGCATGGTCAGCACCACGCGCCGGGGCCGGGGCAAGTTTTCGAAGATGTGGCGCAGGATGGCGCTGGTGATGTAATAGGGCACGTTTGCCACGATCACGTAGGGGGTGGTGCCCAACTGTTCGGACAAGTCCAACGCCAGAAAGTCGCCGTGAATGAGTTCGACGTTGGGGGTTGCGGCCAGGGCGAGCCGCAGCACCGGCATCAGGCGGTCGTCCACCTCAACGGCGATCACCCGCGCCGCCGCACGCGCCAGCACGCGCGTGAGGTTGCCGGTGCCAGGGCCGATTTCCAGCACCGTCGCGTCAGGTCCCAGTTCAGCTAGGGCGACGATCTTCTCCAGCGCGCCGGGGTCGTGTAAGAAGTTCTGTCCCAGGCTTTTTTTTGGCGTAATGCCATGACGATCCAGCAATTCGCGGTCATTCATGGTGTTGGGCTGTCCTGGGTGACGATGTGGGGCACAGGCGTTTGAACGATCCATTCGGCCACCACGTCGCTCGCCACTTCGCGCCCATCCTCATAGCGTACGCTGACCTGCCAGCGCCGCAGGCCGTTCACGCCTTCTTGCAGGATGCGCGGCGTCCCATCGGCGGGCCGGGTGATGGTGGGGAACGGGATGCTTTCTTCCTTTGTGATCACGTCTTCGCTGACGCGCACGACCTGGATGGCCATGCCGGGTTCGAGCAGCACATCGGCGGGGGGAATCGTGTAGTCCAGGCCCAGGGGGGCCACCCCGATCTGGGCCAGCGCATCGCCAACGGTCGGGCCAATCGCCCGGGTTTGGATGGTGTGCCCATCGGCGCTCACCGTCACGGGCACGGATCGCTCGATGGCAACGACCAACCCGTCATCCACCGGGGTGCTGAGGTCGGGCGTGACGCGGTCGGCGAGATACAGGGTGACTCCGGCAGCATCGAGAGCACGCCCGACATCGGCCTGGGTCGTGTGCAAGACCAGCGTCGTATCGCCCTCGATCACCTTCACGGCTTTGCTGCGCACCACGCGAATGTTGGTGACCGGCGTATCCCATTGCGTTTTTTTCAGCCGTTCAAGGGTGTAGTTCTGGCCGTTGATTTGCACCACGTCATAGTCGCCGATGGCAATGGCCTGTTCGCGAAGCACTTCGAGCGGGTGTACGGCCTGCGTGCGCACGTGGCGCACCGCACCATCCGCCTGCACAGCGATGGCGCGCGCCTTGCGAACGGTTATCGTCATTCCATCGGTGAGGGGGGTGCGCAGTGATGGGAATACCACATCTTCCGGATCAAGCCCGATGCGGGCCTCGTCCAGGGCGGCCCCGACGGTGCTGGCGTGGGTGTGTAGCTGGTGGATGCGGCTGCCGCTCACGTTGATCGTGATCGATTTACGCGTCAGGCGGTCTGCCGCGAACACGCTGGCGGAAAGCAATGCCGCGCCCGCAACGACGACAGCGATTCGCTTGAGCGATCCCTTACGGCGATTGGACAGCGCGGATGGATCCTGTGCAGTCACATCACGAGTCTCTTCACTCGATTTGCGATAGGAATAGAGAAAAGGGTTGCTGGCACGTTGCTCGGGCCAGGCGCTCCTGCGGCACCCAGGGTGAAGCCCTTAGTGCTGCTGCCTTCCGGCCCTGACACGGTTCGGACGCCCTGCCGCGCAGGACCCAGTCCGAGCAACCTGCCAGCAACCCCCCAGTATTGGTCGGTTGGTGTGGCCCAGCACACATGCGCGAGCAGACTGTGCTGGCATCTGCAAAGGATATTAGCCAATTCACCAACCGTTGTCAACGGTGGTTTGCGCCCGGCACACAGTCGCCGGGTGGTGCGTTGCGGGCGCGACCCAAGTTTGACGTCCCACCCATTTATGGTACAATGCCCGCAAGCGACACCGCGTGATGAGGCGGCATGGTCGCTTGATCGAGGCGATGTTACCGAGTGTGATCGAAGACGCTGCTGAACCCCCAAGTAGTTTCATCTGCGATGGTGCCACTTGTCTCCATCCTGCGCGGATATGGTGCAGGCATGTGAGTCATCTGAGTGGCGTATTCCTCATTGACATTACCGCAACCCATCCGGCATCTCTGCAAACCCCAAAAGGTGAGAAAACTCAGTGGACGATAGCTTAACCGGGCTTGTGGCGTTGGGCGGGTTGATCTTGCTCAACGCGGCGCTAAAGTTAGGATACGTGGCGCTGATCAATGTCCCCAAATCCAAACTCAAAGACCTGGTCGACGAGGGTGATAGCCGCGCGGCGCGGGCGTTCGGCCTGGCGAACGATGCCACGCGGTTGCTCGCGTCGCAGCAGTTGGTCGATCTGTTGCTGCGCTTTTCGATTGCCCTGGTGGCGACGGTGGCGATCATTCCCCCGTTGCGGGACGCGCTTTTCGATCAACACACCGGCGCGATTGTGGCCGATGGCGTGGCCTATGGCTTCGTGCTGGTGGCCGTTGCTATCATGACGCTGGTTTTTGGGGAGATGTTGCCCTCGAACATTGCGCTGGGGTATGCCGAACCCATTGCCCTGCGAGCGGCAGGTGTGGTGGCCGTCGTGTCGCTTCTGCTGGCTCCGGCGTTGCGCATGTTGCAGTGGCTCAGCGACAAGATAACGGCCCCGTTGGTGGCGCGCGCCTCGGATTCGCTGGTCACTGAAGAAGAGATCAAGATGCTGGTCGATGCCGGGTCAGAAGGCGGGGCTATCGAAGACGAAGAGAAAGAGATGATTTTCTCCATCTTCCAGTTTGGCGACACGCTGACCCGTGAGGTAATGGTTCCGCGGATCGACATGGTGGCCCTCGACATCAATAGTTCGCTGCAAGAAGCGCTCGACACGATCGTCCGGGCCGGGCATTCGCGCATCCCTGTTTATGAGGAGTCGATCGATCATATTCGCGGTCTGCTCTATGCGAAAGACTTGCTCGAATGCTGGCGCAATGGCGAGATGAACCGCCCGATCAAGGATATCCTACGCCCGGCTCACTTCGTCCCCGAATCCAAGAAGGCAGTTGACCTGTTGCAAGACCTGCAACAGCGAAAAATCCACTTGGCAATCGTCGTTGACGAATATGGGGGGACGGCGGGGCTGGTTACGCTGGAAGACCTGATCGAAGAAATTGTCGGGGAAATCCGCGATGAATACGATTTCGATGAGGAAGAGATTTACCAACAAGTTGGGGACAGCGAATATATTGTCGATGCTGGCATCGACCTGGACGATCTCAATCGCTTGCTTGAAGTTGATCTGCCGACGGACGAGAGCGACACGCTGGGCGGGTACATCTACAGTAAGTTGGGGAAAGTGCCGGTAGAAGGCGAAACCCTCGAACATGACAACCTGAACATAGAGGTTCTGAGCGTGGACGACCGGCGGATTCGCAAAATACGGCTGGTGATCACACCACCCCATCCCTCCGACGAACCGCAGGACTTCCGCGAAGAACCGGCCCCCGCCCCTGATTGAAGAGCGACTCTCCACGCGCTGCCGGTGTTGCTTGGTGTAGTCACCAACTGGTTCAGCCGTCAATAGGGGGAACAATGCGTATTGTTGATTTAAGCCACACTATTGAAGATGGTATGCCGGGCTTCCGCATGAGGGGGCCGGATGGTTCGCTCACCACGTATACGGCCCGTGTCCGGCCTTTCTTGACGCACGCCCAGTCGCGTCCTTTTTATGATGGCAAAGCGGAATTTGAGATCACCGACCTGCACCTGCAAACGTCGGTCGGCACGTACCTGGATTCTCCATACCATCGCCACGCGGATCGCCGTGACATCAGCAAGATTGCACTCGATGAGGTGATTCTTTCCGGCGCGGTGGTCGATGTGCGCGGGCGCAGCACATGGGAACCGGTCGGGCCAGAGGTCTTACCAGACGACCTTGATCTCGCTGGCAAAGCCGTGTTATTCAACTTCGGATGGGATCGCTACTGGGGCGCGGACGCTTACTATAGCTACCCCTTCCTGTCGCGGGGTTTGATCCGGCGCTTGATCGATGCGGGGGTTAAGCTCGTCGGTGTCGATACGCTCAATATCGACGATTCGCGCGACAAAGAACGCCCCGCGCACACATGGTTGTTAGAGCGTGATATGCTCATCGTCGAGAATCTGTGCCGGTTGGACGCGCTTTATGGGCAGACCTTCACCTTTTTCGCCGTGCCGCTGAAGGTGCGGGGTGCAGCGGCGATGCCCGTGCGTGCGTTTGCCCAGCTAAACTAACGGAGTACACCGATAGGCTCTGCATGGTAGGCGTGGGTCGTGGGGGATAGCGCCAGACTCATCACGCCAAACTCGCCGCTCATGCAAATTTCACGGTATATGCTTATGAAACAACCCGACAACCCCTTTGCTATTACGCGCTATTTGAATATTCAGGCCGCCTACGGCCCGTCGTTTAATGCCAGTGGAACGCGCGTGGCGTTCCTGTCGACCATCACCGGTGTGCCGCAGGTGTGGAGCGTGCCGGTTCTCGGTGCTGAAGACCCGATTCCCTGGCCGGAGCAACTCACGTTCGAAGCCGAGCGCGTCTCGTTCGTGCAGTATTCCCCCACGCCCGGCGACGAGCGCCTGATCTACGCCCGCGACACGGGCGGCAACGAAAAAGCGCAGCTCTTTTTGCTCGACCCGGTGACCGGCGCAGAAGTCGCTTTGACGGCGGGGTATGAACAGGCCATGCACCTGCCGGGGAGTTGGTCGCCGGACGGCACGCAGTTTTTGTTTGCGGCTAACCGCCGCCATCCGGCATTGTTCGACCTGTTTGTGCTGCCGCTCGACGGTGAGGCACGCCTGGTCTGGGAAAACGATGTGCCGGGCTACCTGGTCGATATGTCCTTCTCGCCCGATCAGCAGCGGGCTTTGGTCAGGCGCATGGTCAGCTCGTTTGAGCACGCGTTGTTCGAAGTCGATTTGCGCACCGGGCAGGCCCGCCAACTCACCGATCCGCCGGAACCGGCACGCACGATCAACCCGTGTTACAGCGCTGATGGCCGCGCGGTCTTTGCGCTGACCGATGAAGGGTCGGAATACTTGCGCCTGGCCCGGCTGGACCTGGAATCGCTGGCCTGGGAAACGCTCGTGGCTCCGGCGTGGAATGTTGAGGGGCTGGCGCGTTCGGCGGACGGGCGGTTGCTGGTCTATGAAGTGAATGCGGGCGGCGTTTCGGAGTTGTACGCCTACAACGTCGAAACCGGCGAATCGCGCCGCGCACCGGTGCCCGACGACGTACCGGGGATCGTGCAGAAGTTGACCGGGTTTGAGGTTTCTATTGCCCCGGATGGATCGCAGGTGGTTTTTACCTGGCTCCCATCAACGCGCACAGCAGACATAGCCCTGTGGGATCTGGCAACCGACCGCGTGCGCCGCGTGACCCGGTCAGCGCATGGCGGCTTGCCGCTCAATTCGTTCGTTGCGCCGGAACTGGTGCGCTATCCGACATTCGATGAGGACGAAACCGGCCAACCACGCATGATTCCGGCCTGGTTGTACCGGCCACCGGCGGCGTCCGGTGATCCCTTGCCGGTCGTCGTCGTGGTACACGGGGGGCCGGAAGGCCAATCGCGGGCCGGGTTCCTGTTTTATGTGCAATATTTCGTGCGACAGGGCTACGCCGTGCTGTTGCCGAACGTGCGCGGCTCGGTCGGGTACGGCAAAACGTATAGCCACCTGGACGACGTGGAAAAACGCATGGATTCCGTCGCCGACCTCGCGCACGCGGCCTATTGGCTTAAGGAACAGCCGTTTATCGACGGCGAGCGCATCGCGGTTTATGGCGGAAGTTATGGGGGCTTCATGGTGCTGGCGGCGCTGACGCACTATCCCGATCTGTGGGCGGCAGGCGTGGACATTGTGGGCATCAGCAACCTGGCGACGTTCCTGGAAAATACCAGCGACTACCGCCGCGCCCACCGCGAAGCCGAATATGGGAGCCTGGCCCGTGACCGCGACTTTTTGGAACGCATCGCCCCGATCAACCACGTGGATAAAATTACTGCCCCGCTCATGGTGATTCATGGCGCGAATGATCCGCGCGTTCCACTCAGCGAGGCCGAGCAGATGGTCGCCGCCTTGCGCGAACGCGACATCCCGGTCGAGTTCCTGGTCTTCGATGACGAGGGTCACGGCATTGTCAAGCTGAAAAACAAGTTGGTCGCGTTTCCGGCGATTGTTGACTTCCTTGACCGGTATGTGAAGAATGCCTGATGAGCAGGGGCGTGCTGCCTGCACGTCCCTGCCGGCCCCAGGGCATCTTTTGTCCCACGCATCTTTTAAGTGGCTGGCGCAAACGTAGTATTCTCAATAGAAATGCGACTCCGTGATAAAGTTGTGAGTGCAAACGA
>CAZSXY010000092.1:0-16655 GCA_964611395.1 uncultured Anaerolineaceae bacterium
GTGCGATCAATTCACGCGAGACCTCGTAGGCATGCGGCAGGTTGACGGTCACCGTCCGGGAAAAGTCCACTCGTATCCGTTGCTCCGTTTGATCTTGCACTGATCGCTCTGCAAAAAAGTGTGGGGCTTTGGGAAGATACCGCATTTCGCTGATCCAACCGATTCTAGATTAGGGTATGTGCCCGGAGCCGTCGCCCGATAATAATGCACGATGAAAGTTGCACAAAACTCACTCAGGTAACAAATGCACGCGCTGACACATGTTTCTGCCAACTCCCATCAGCCAGGATGTCCGTGATAGTGTTTACTACCTGACGAATTTCGTCATCACTGTTGTAAAAATGAGGAGCGATGCGGATGCCAGCGTGTCGGCGATAATCGACTAGGATGTTACGAGCGATAAGTTCGCGTGCGATCTCATACGAGCACTCTGGATTGGGATCAAGGGTTACAGTCCCTCCACGTCGCTCGGGATCAAGAGGTGAGTGGACTTTATACCCTACCTGCTGGGCCAACTCGATAAGAAGCGCAGTCTGCCGCATCGATTTTTGGCGAATATTGTCGACGCCTACCCGAGCGATGATGTCGATTCCCGGCCTATTGGCATAGAGTGATGCGATGGCGGGAGTTCCATTCAGGAAGCGGAACGCGTCCTCACGAAAATCAATCTCTGCAACCTCAAAGGCAAACGGGCGTTGGTGCGCCATCCAGCCGGTCAGTTTAGGACGGATAGACGTGAGATAATCGGGCCGTACGTACAGAAAAACGCCACCCGGCCCGCCACACATCCATTTCAAGACCCCGGCCAGATAAAAATCGACATTGAGTGCGCTCACGTTGAACGGCACGATCCCCGCCGCATGGTAACCATCGAGAATCACTATCGCGCCGACCGCGTGCGCCTTCTCGATGATCGGCTTGACATCGAGGATGTAGGCGCTGCGGAACAACACATGACTGATCGGAACCAGCAACGTGCGCTCGTCAATGGCGTCGATGATCTTATCCACTGGCACGCTGATCCCGCCGTCCTCGCTCTCGACCATGTGCAGCTCGATGTGCGGCGGCAGCATCCCGCGCAGCACGTAGTACACCGACGGGAAAATCCCGCTTTCGATCACCACCTTGTTGCGCGGCCCGTCGAAATCGAAGCACGAGAGCAGAATACCCTGCGCCAATGAAATGTTCTGGTGCATCGAGACGGTATTCGGCGGCGCGCCAATGATCGCGGCGATCATGTTGCCTGTTTCCACGTTCATCTCCCACCAGCCCTCACCCCACGCCCGCACGCCACGTGTCGCCCACGTCTCGGCGTACTCATGCAGGCTGTCGTACACGGCGCGCGGCATCGCACCAAGGGAGTTGCTGATCAGGTAGTTGGTTTCTTTCAGAATGGGGAATTCTTCACGCCAGCGTAGCAAATCATCTGTTGCTGTGAAACTGTTATCATCCAGGCCCATAGTTCAATCCCAGCCGTGTTGTGGTCTCACTTTTCTCAAAGGAAATGTAAACAAGTGTACAGCATATATAGGATTGATGCTAAAGCCGTATCCCCTGTTATCAGGCAAGATTCCACGCGCTGATCAATTTCTGGATATTACGGGCAGGCCACGAAGTAGTCTTCGCCAAAAGCGTTACAAAGCCGCTCTTGATCATTCATTCTTGATCAACCTGTTGTCTTCGATTTGATGCGATTGTCTTACACGAACACTGCGCGGAGTTGACAAAGTGCGGTAAACCGCCCAGTATATGCACATATATTCATGGGTAGTGTACTTGAGGTAAATGTGCCTGATACGCGCGATCATATTTGCGGTCAAATCAATTCCGGTGGTTCAATCGCTTCTCAGGTTTATGACAACCTGTTGGACGCTGACAACGCAGCAAATCTGGCTGAATTGTTCAAGACCCTGGGCGATCCAAACCGACTGCGGATCATCTCAGTCCTGATGCACCATGAGCTGTGTGTGCATGATATCACCGAGTTGGTGCAGCTTAGCCAATCGGCTGTATCCCACCAACTGCGCATCTTGCGCCAGATGCACCTAGTTCGCACGCGAAAGGAAGGTCGCAACGTGTATTACGCCTTGGATGATGAGCATGTGCGCGAACTATTCCAGCTGAGTTTGGAACATATCAAGCACTAAACGCCGCATATTCTTCTTTTTTTTGATGATATTCATGAATATATGTGCATATATAGTGGGCATGAACGAACATATTGAATCGGAGGAATATCGTTGTGACTGAGACGCTTCAGTTGGAACTTTCGTTGCTCCTGCCTGACATGGAAGCTGGGGATCGCTGCATCGCCCTCCTTACCGAGTATTTGAACGACTTACGCGGCATCGAAAAAGCGCACATTGTCCGGCAGAATGGTACTGCAGAGGTGTGTATTCACTATGATCCAAACTTGGTTTCTCTGGCGCGTGTCGCGCGATTAGCCCGTCAAGCAGGAGGCCAGATCACTGACCGTTATCAACACAAGTTACTATCGTTTGACGGTCTCCATACCGCCGATGCGGCCTGGACATTGGAACAGGCGCTGTCAGAACTTGAGGGTGTCTTGCATACAAATGTGAATTACGCGGCGGGCTTGATTACAGTTGCGTATGACACCTACTCTATTGATCATGAGCGCATCAACCAGGTTTTCCGGCAGATGGGCGTGCGCGTTCTGCCGAAGGAAACCGAGAGGGCAAAGCCCGATCGAGACGAATCTGAGAAAGAACGTGAAGAGGAACACGATCATGGCAGCGCGCCATCTTTCTTACCGCATTGGATGCAAGAGCGCTGGACGTTGCTGTTGGTGGGAATTGCAGGGATCGCTTTCCTAATTGGCTGGCTCGGTCAAACGTATTTTGGGCTACCTGAGTCAATAGCGCTTGTATTCTTCATTACCGCTTACGTCGCCGGGGGCTACGACATCGCCATCCACGCGATACCCGGTCTGCTGAGAGGAAATTTCGACACCGATGTCCTAATGCTGGCGGCGGCAGGCGGCGCAGCACTGCTTGGTGAGTGGGCAGAAGGAGCCTTTTTGCTGTTTCTGTTCAGTCTAGGGCATGCAGGCGAGCACTATGCGCTCGACCGTGCTCGCAATGCGGTGAATGCGCTGGGTGAAATCATGCCACAGACTGCCCATGTGAAACGAGAAGGGCGCGTGACCGAAGTGCCGGTTGACCAACTCCAAATTGATGATGTGGTGCTTGTGCGCCCAGGCGATCGCGTGCCGGTTGATGGCGAGGTCAGTCAAGGGACCAGCAGTGTCGATCAAAGTCCAATCACTGGCGAAAGTGTTCCTGTTTCCAAACAGCCAGGCGACGAGGTTTTTGCAGGCGCGATCAATCAAGAAGCAGCGTTAGAGGTGAGGGTGACTCGACTGGCGCAGGACAACATGCTCAGCCGCGTGATGCAGATGGTCGCTGAAGCCCAAAGCCAGCAGAGTCCAACCCAACAATTCACCCAGCGATTCACGTCGCGCTTCGTGCCTGCCATACTGTTGGGAACCTTGCTGTTCATTGTGATCCCACCGCTAGTTGGCTGGATGTCTCTGGAAGAGAGCTTCTATCGCGGTATGCTGCTGCTGGTGGCTGCATCGCCGTGTGCGCTGGCCATTGGCACGCCCGCAGCGGTGTTGGCGGGGATTGCCCAGGCTGCACGTAACGGGGTGCTGGTAAAGGGTGGGGTACATCTAGAAAATCTAGGACGCCTGAACGTTGTTGCGTTTGACAAGACGGGTACGCTCACAACCGGCGAATTCGAAGTAACGGATGTCATTCCCCTAAATGGATCCGATCCGCAACAGGTATTGCGCCTGGCGGCGAGCGTAGAACGGCAGTCAAATCATCCTTTGGCATTAGCCGTTGTGCGCGCGGCAGAGGATCGCCAACTTGAACTGCTGGAGGCTGAAGGACTGGAGAACATTCCGGGGCGGGGGATCAAAAGCATGGTTGGTGGCGCAGATGTGTATGTCGGTTCACTAAAACTGTTTCAGGAAACCAACGATTTTGCGCCCAGCGAGATGGTTTCACAACAAGTGGTTGACCTGGAAACAAACGGTCGCACAACGATGGTGGTCGGGAAGGATGGCATGCTGGTCGGCGTGCTGGGCCTGGCCGATACCGCACGCGAGAGTGCGCCGGGTGTTATGCAACACCTGAAAGATATCGGCGTTCGTCACCTGGTAATGCTGACTGGCGATAACGATGATGTGGCCCGGCAGATTGCCTCCCAAGTTGGTGTGACAGACGTTCGCGCCGAGCTTCTGCCAAAACACAAGCTATCCGCGATACGCGAACTTGAGCAGAAATACGCTTCCATCGCTATGGTCGGAGACGGGGTGAATGATGCTCCGGCACTCGCTACAGCAACCGTGGGAATTGGGATGGGCGGGGCGGGCACGGCAGTAGCGCTGGAAACTGCCGATGTGGTATTGATGGCTGATGATCTGACCCGTTTGCCATTTGCAGTGGGCCTTAGCCGCGCCAGCCGCCGGATCATCCAGCAAAACCTCGCGATTTCGCTCGGCATTATTGGCTTACTCATTGTGACTTCGGTACTTTCCCTTGTTCCGCTCAGTGGCGCGGTGTTCTTGCACGAAGGCAGCACGATTGTTGTCGTGCTGAATGCGCTGCGTCTCCTGGCATATCGGGCATAACCAATTTCAGCAAAGGAGGATAACTTGCAGGTCAATACAAACACCTGGAATCATGTTCCTATGGCACCTACGCACCTTCTTATGCTTGGATTGCTAGACTTTTCAATGATGCGCGGTGTCGCTCGATCCAACTCTTGAATCTCCAACCTTGCGACTGCGTACTATTGTTGGGAGCGGGCACAGGCATTGATCTTGAATTCTTGCCGGATGATGTGGATGTCACAGGGTGGACCTTGCGCCAGTTACTTGAAGCACATCATGAGTTTTCCTTCAGTCGTATGAGGGGGTGGCCCCACTCGGCCAAAGGGCAATGCGCAGCATTATGCCTGGAATCCGGGGAACATTAAGCCGGATTCGTTATGGGGCCCCTACAGGCACCTGTCCACCTAACCGTTTCCGGTTATCCGGTTAGATTCTTCGCGCTGACTAGTTTTTGGATATTACGGGCTTATGCTTGGGCAAGGATCAGTTTGAAGATCCCAAAGCGATCTAGATCTTCGATTTCCCCGATAACCAGCCCTGCGCGACGGACATTTTCGACTGTTTTACGGTTAATGTGCGGCCCCATGAGCCGCACCGTAAGTGGATCGAGTAAGTCCATGAGCTTGCCCAGGATCGGATTTCTAGCTCGCGTATGTTCTAACAGCACAATCCGTCCGCCCGGCTTGACGACACGCCCCAGTTCTCGTATTCCCTGCACCGCATCAGGCACCGAGCAAAAAACAAACGTCGCGACCGCACCGTCGAACGTGTTATCCTCGAATTCTAGGTGTTGCGCATCCATCTGCCGCAAGGTGACGTTGCTGCTCAGTGCTTCAGCGCGTCGACGAGCGCGCGCCAGCATCTTTGCGCTGATGTCAACCCCTGTGACATGGCTATCAGGCGGATAGTAATCCATGTTCTTCCCGGTTCCAACGCCTACTTCCAGGATCTCTGGGCCTGCGACGTACTCCCAGGCATGCCGGCGCCAACTGCTGTAGCGCTGCTCAGCCAGAGTTTCCATCAGGTCGTAGACCGGCGCAACCCGGTCATAGCGAGCTTGAGTGGCACGGGTTTCCTTCGTATCGATCTGTCCCATAATCTCGCTCTCAAGATTGAGGGAGCTTCACGAAATCTTGAAGCTCCCAATGTGCGGTTATTGGCTCAAGTCGTTGCGCATTTCCAGGTATTCGGCCCGGCTGATCTCGCCACGCGCGTAGCGTTCTTCGAGGATATCCAGCGGGCTCGACGTGGTGTGTTGCTGTTCTGGTCTCGCGTCTTGCCGTTCTGGGTTCGGCAGCCAGCCGAACGCATACGCCAGCACTACCACGATCAGAACTGGCACCAATAATCCGAAGCCCATCATTGTCAGTCACCTCCGCGTAAGATATCCGAATTCATGCCCTGAGGTCGTTGCACATCTCCTCGAATTCGACTTTGCTAATCTCGCCACGAGCATAACGCTCTTTGAGTATTTCGAGCGCATTGCGTGGGGGAGCGTAATGGTTCTCCGTGTCAGCATATTCTGAAATGGGGTGAGCCTTTGGCCCCATAGAAGCGCGGAAAAGCCACACGAACAGGGCGATCAATCCCCCCCAGAACAGAGCCATCATCAGGCCCCCGAAAATCAGCGACTCCCAGCCAAATTCATGATATGGATATCCCATGGTTATTCCTCCGTTTCCTTCCAATCTCATGCCACAGTGTACCCGTCGCATTTGAAGGCTATGTATCGGGAATGTGACGTTTCTGTAACGATTGCAGCGAGCCGTCAGCCTTGGCAGCGACCAACCACCAGGGCTGTTTTCGCTACGAAGCGAGTTCCACGCGGCGCAGCAACTGCGCATTTGCCGCCACGATGATCGTGCTCAGCGACATGAATAGCGCCCCAACGGCTGGCGAGAGCAAAATCCCGATTGGAGCCAGAACGCCTGCCGCCAGGGGCAGCGCAAAGATGTTGTAGCCGGTTGCCCAGATCAGGTTCTGGATCATTTTGCGATAGGTCGCGCGGCTCAGTTCAAAGATGTTGACCACATCGAGCGGGTTGCTGCGTACCAGGATGATACCCGCCGATTCGATGGCGACATCTGTCCCACTGCCGATGGCGATCCCCACGTCAGCGCGGGTGAGGGCGGGGGCGTCATTGACACCATCGCCCACCATCGCGATCCGCCGGCCTTGCTTTTGGAGTTCGGCCACTTTCTGATCCTTGTGCTCCGGCAGCACCTCGGCGAAATACGTGTCGATGCCCAGTTCTTCCGCCACCGCCCGCGCTACGGCTTCGCTATCACCGGTGAGCATCGCCACCTGGATACCCATATCATGTAGCTTGCGCACGGCCTCATGACTCTCTTCGCGGACGACGTCCGCCAGCGCGAACGCGGCCACCGGTTGCGTATCGTCGACGAGATAGACTACCGATTGCCCCTTGGCTCCGGCTTCATCGCGGAACTGGCGCAGTGTTTCGGGCAGTTCGCTCTCCAACATCTCGATCAGGCGCGGGCCGCCTACATATACCGTGCGGCCATCGTAGGTGGCGCGGATGCCGCGCCCCTTGATCGCCTCGAAATCCTGGACTTTGGGCGGGGTGAGGTTGCGTTCTTCTGCTGCGCGCCCGATTCCACGGGCGATCAGGTGCTCGGAGTCGCCTTCCACCGCTAACGCCACGGCCAGCGCTTGTTCTTCGTTCCAATCGTCAGCCGTCGCCATGGCCACGACACCGAACTCGCCCTCGGTGAGCGTGCCGGTCTTGTCGAAAATGATCGTGTCGATCAGGCGCGCTTCTTCCAGCGCCAGTCGGTCGCGCACCAGGATGCCATTCCGCGCTCCTTGCGACGTGCTGATCGCCACCACCAGCGGGACGGCCAGCCCCAGCGCGTGCGGGCAGGCGATCACCAGCACCGTCACGGCGCGTTCGAGCACATCCAGCTCCAGCCCGACGGCGAGCACCCAGGCGACTGCGGTGACGGCGGCCACGGCCAGGGCGATATAGAACAGCCAGCCCGCCGCTTTGTCGGCCAGAATCTGGGTGTTGGACTTGCTTTGTTGGGCCTGTTCCACCAGACGCATGATGCCCGCCAGCGCCGTCTCGTCACCGGTTGCCGTCACACGGATGCGCAAACTGCCGTCGCCGTTGATGGTTCCGGCGATGACCTTGTCCCCCGGATTCTTTTCCACCGGCTTCGACTCACCGGTGATCATCGCTTCGTTGACGTCGGAGTGTCCATCTTCGACCACACCGTCCGCCGGGACACTTGCCCCCGGACGAACCAACACCAGATCGTTGGTTTGAAGTTGGCTGACCGGCACTTCTTCTGTGCCACTGTCGGTGATGCGTTCGGCTATATCGGGCATCAGCTTGGCCAACTCGTTCAATGCACCCGTTGCCTGCCGGATACTGCGCATCTCGATCCAGTGCCCCAACAGCATGATGTCGATCAGGGTGGCCATTTCCCAGAAAAAGCCGCTGTCCGGAGCCACAAAGAGGGCAAAGACGCTGTACACAAACGCAACCGAAATCGCCAGCGAGATCAAAGTCATCATCGCCGGGCGGCGGGTCTTGATCTCCGGCACCGCCATTTGCAGGAAGGGCACCCCCCCGTAGAAAAAGATAGCAATCGCAAAGAGGGGGCCGATCCAGTGGTCGCCGGTGAACTCCGGCATACTGAAGCCGAACCAGTTCTGCACCATCGGGCTGAACAACAGCACCGGAATGGTCAGCACCAGTGACACCCAGAACCGGTCGCGGAACATCAGCTCGTGACCCGTATGATCGACGTGCGCACCGCCGTGCGCTGCGTGCGCCTTGGCGTCGTGAGGTTTGGCGGCCCCGTGGGCTGCGTGATCCATCGCCTGCTTTTGCGCGTCATCCGCCTCGACCGGCGCATGCTCCTGGTGATCATCCGGCATTTCGTGCGGATGCCCATTCGTAACGTGATGTGAGTGGTTCTCAGACATGATGCCTCCCCGTAGAACCTAAATAGGCTGCCCCGAACGGTCCATGCCGGTCCCCGAAGCAGCCACAATGGGATTTTGATGTGAACACTGCATGTAGATTATCGTGAATTCGCATTGTGGCTTCCCCCTGCTACCTGTCAGCAGCAGGGGGAAGCTCTGAAGAAAGTTCACTTCTCTGGAAGCGAGCCGCCCCAGGATTTAGCCTGCCGGCACACTCACCGCTTGAATGCCGTAAGCGCCCTGACCCACCAGTACGGTGGAAACTACCTCTTCGGTTTCAAGATCGATGATGGAAACCGTTGCATCGCCATTATTGCTGGCAAACAGCCAGCGCCCGTCTGAACTCAAGTCGATCTGCTCTGGCGTGTCACCGACAGCGATCGTGCTCAACACATCACCCGTTGCAGCATCTACGACTGCCACGGTATCTTCCTCGCTTAGAGCGACATACACGATGCCTGGATCAACGCCGACACGCACCGCATGTGCCCCTGCTCCAACAAAGTAGGTTCCCACGATATTTCCGTCAGGGACGTTGATCACGCTGAGCGTTCCATCGCCCTTATTGGTTACGTAGGCAATCTCGCCGCGCTCGCCGCCCACGACCAGTCCACGGGGCTTTTTTCCAAGCTCGAAAGTCTGGACCACCTGTCGGGAGGCGGTATCGACCACGGTCATGGAATTGGTTCCGGCGGTTGCCAGGTAAAGCCACCGGCCATCAGGAGTCAGTTCTCCGTCGTGGGGTTCGGGCAGATCACGGATGGTGTCGATCACTTCCCACATCGCGGTATCGATGACGCTGACCGAATTTTCGTCGGTGTTGGTGACGTAGACTAGGGCACCGTCTGGCGAGGCGATGGGATGGGTCGGCCCCGTCCCCACCGGAACCTGCGCCAAAACTTCGCCGGTAGCCGCGTCGAGCGCCCAAAGGCTATTGCCGCGAACATCTGCCGCTATTTCCGAATCGCCATGGTCGGTGGAGGACGAGTCCTTGTCCATGGTATTTCCGTGTCCGGCGGAAGATGCTTGCTGTTCCATGCCAATCGCATCACCACTGCCGCTGCTGTCTGTGGCTCCGTGCGCTCCTGGGCCGCGATCGTGCCCGCCAGCATTGATCACATATAGTATGCTGCCATCCGGGCTGACCGTCAAGATATGCGGATTGATGCCTGCCGGAACAGTTTGCACGACCTCTCCGTTGGCCACATCGACCAGGCTTAGACTATCTTCCTGTCCATTTGCCACCCAGGCCTGAATCCGAATATCAGTCCGCGTACCGGCGCTGCGGCCTCCTTGCGCCAGAGCAGGCAAGATGCCCATCATAGCAAACCACCCCACAGCCACCATAAGGGCTACGATGTTGAACGTCAGCTTTCTCATCGGTCTTTGTTACTCCTTGTGAACTTACGGTTATTGACGATTTACGTCAGGCATTGTCTCTCGCGAGGAAAACACTTCCCCTCGTTCCGGAATGATGTTAGCCCTCGAGCATTGCAATGACTCCATCCAAACGCCGCCGGGCTTCAACCGCGATCTCATCAAGCTCAGCCTTTTCTGCCACACCGATCATCTTGAGCGGATCGAGAATGGTGACTACACTGGCATCTCCCTCTTCATAGACAACGACATTGCACGGCAGCAAGAGGCCCGCATCAAGATCGGTCCGAAGTGCCTGGTAAGCGAGGGGTGGGTTGCAGGCCCCCAGGATGACGTACCGGCGAAAGTCCGCATTGAGCTTTTTCTTCAACGTGGCCTGTACATCGATTTCGGTCAAGACGCCGAACCCTTGTTCTTTCAGGGCCGCTATGACGCGCTCGATGGCCTCCTCGTAGGGCACATTCAGCCGGATTTGGTTGGCGTACTGGGTGTTGGTGGCGTTCGACATGGTGTTCCTCCTTGTGCTGCGATTGTTTGTTTCGTTTCATACTGGGTTATCAGTCTTTTGGACGCGGAAACAGTGTGCCCAAAAACCATAAGCCCAGCGCAACAACGGCGGCGCATAGGATGAACGCCAAAACAAGGTCTAAGGAGATCAAACCCAGCACTGACGTTCTCCTTTCGCCACTCGTTTTCCGTTGATATTTCAATCTTAGAGGAGAATTTTAACAGGTTCTTGACAGCGAGATGACAGTTTTGTAACAGTCGGGGGTTTTTAGTCCGGCAGGGGCAGCGCAAATGCAAACTCGCTTCCCTGGCCGGGGCCAGGGCTGGTGGCCCAAATCCGCCCACCATGCGCTTCGACCAAATAGCGGGCAATGGTCAACCCAATGCCGCTCCCCCCGCCCGTGCGGGCGCGGGATTTGTCCACGCGATAGAAACGCTCGAAGAGATGGGGCAGATGGTCTGAGGCAATCCCGATGCCGGTATCGCGGATGGTCACAACGACTTCATTCGCGGTACAGTCGGCGCTCACGGTCACCGACCTGCCAGATGGCGTGTATTGCAGCGCGTTACCGAACAGGTTGATGAGCACTTGCATGATGCGATCCGCATCGACCACCAGGGTCGGGAGATCGCGTTCGAGCGACAATTCGAGGGTGATGTTCTTGTCATCAAACTGGGGGCGGAGCCGCGCGGCGGCGAATTCGATCAAATCGGCGATTTGCACCGGCTTCTGGTCCAGCACAATCTGTCCCGCTTCGACCCGCGAAAGCTCTTGCAGGTCTTGCACCAGCCGCTGAAGACGATCCAGCTCGCTCTGGAGGTTGACATAAGTAGCTGGCTCACCGGGTAGCACGCCATCGATCAAACCTTCCATCATCGCTTGCATGCTGCTGAGCGGGGTGCGCAGTTCGTGCGCGACATTGCCGATCAACTCCAAGCGCCGTTGTTCCGTCTGCTCCAATTCTTGGGCCATCTGGTTGAATGCTACAGCCAGATCGCCAAGCTCATCCTGGCTCAACACCTGAATACGTTTGTGATAATCACCCTGCGCGATACGCTGGCTGGCCCGTCGCATTTGGTGCACCGGCCCAACAATACGTTGGGATACAAACAAGCTCATCAAGAACGCGGCCATCATCGCCGCGACCACGGCAACCAGCATCACCTCGTTGATGCTGGCCATGAAACTATCGCGCAAGTCACTCTCGAGCGCCGAACTTGACCCGGCTACCGTCATCAGTGCTTCCATACGCGTCGTATGATGTGTCAGCGCGGCTGGCGCGTGTAGTTGGGCGGTAATCAGCAATACAGCACCGCCAACCAATACGATGACAGTGTAAGACAGAAAAAGTTTCCAACGCAGATGCCGTTGGATCAAGCGCCACACCTTCATGCCGGTCTATCCTCGAATCGATAGCCGGCCCCACGAACGGTGGCGATCAGGGTCGGCTTCGACGCCTCATCTTCGATCTTTTTGCGCAAGCGCCCAATGTGAACATCGACCACGCGATCATCATTATAGTAGTCATAACCCCACACCTGCCGGATCAATTGTTCGCGGCTCAAGACCAGGCCAGGATGGCTCGCAAACGCATAAAGCAGGTCAAATTCTATGGGAGTTAGCTCGATTTCCTCACCATCTTTCCATACACGGTGCTCATCGAGATCAATGATCAATCGCTCAAACGCCAAGCGCGCTGTTTCCGGCATTTCTGAGGAACCCCGAACGCGGCGCAGTATCGCCTTCACCCGGGCCACAAGTTCGCGCGGACTGAAAGGCTTGGTCATATAGTCGTCCGCCCCCAGGGTCAGGCCCACGACGCGATCCGTTTCTTCAGTTTTGGCCGTAAGCATCAACACGTACACATCCGATTGTTTGCGCACCTCACGCAAGAGCTCAAGCCCGTCTAATCCGGGCAGCATGATGTCGAGCACGATGAGGTCGGGTTTAAGTCTCCGTGCAACATCTAGCGCATCAAGCCCATTCGCTGCTGTGAAAACACGGAAATTCTCTTTTTCCAAATAGGCCCGCACCGTGTTCACAATGTTAGGTTCGTCATCAACCACAAGGATTTTGGCCTGGTCCATAGTCCCCTCGAAAATGCCTGAGTGTTGGATGTTTTCTATAACCGATTCTAGCATGCGCCAACCCAAGTGTGTTGACACGAAAAACCTGCCGGAGACAAGCCGACAGGTTTCGAACCCGCGTGCAGCAGTTCGCGGTCTATTCGGCGTGGTCGGTCATCGCTACGAAATCGCCGTGCCAGTGATGCAACCACACCTGCCCACTGTAGCCATTCACGCTGAGCATGCCAATGATCTCCCCGTCGCGCAGGAGATGAAGCGTATAGTAACCATAGAACACACTCGCTTCGTCGTCGATCTGGGTGCCGGGTAGTATGTCGTCAAGATACGCCTGGGCATACTCCTGCGCCTGTTCGACTGTGACCGTCATGTCGCGTGTTTCTGCTGCCGGGGAGCGCCACAACCCCATGCCCGTCATCATGTCTATCCCGTAGCGCAGATTCCACATCATGTTTGGCCCTGGTTCGCCCACGACGATGCCCGTTTGAGGGTCGATCAAGAACTCGAACGCACTGCGCCCGGTGTCAGCCTCGACCGCTTCGCCGTAGAAGTGATTCGCGAACTGCATCACCTCGCCAACTTCCAGCGCTTGCCCGGTTTCCCAGTCAGCGATGTAGGCTTCGGCGACCGCCACCGCTTCCTCCAGGGTCAAGACATCGCCACGGGGACGCAATTCCTCCACCGGTGCCCATGCGCCCATCATGCCGGAACCAGGGCCGAATTGCCCAAACTGGTCAAAATCGCCCATCATCATGCCCATCATCATCGACCCCATGCCCATGTTCCCCATCATGCCGCCGGTCACACCCATCCCAAACCAGCCGGATTGCAGACACTCTTCCGGGATGTCACCGCCCATCATACCGCCTTGTTCCATCATATCGCCCTGGCCCATCATGCCACCGCGTCCGCGCCATAGTGAATAGTAATCGCAGGGCCGGTCCCCATCCGGGCCTTGTGCATTGACCGGGCCCAAACCGATGGCTGCAAACAGCGCCGAGGCCGCCACGATCGTGATCAAGATGATTGTTCTACGTTGAGCGTTCATAGTTCACTCCGTTTCCGTTTTTGCTGGTAGTCCGAATTCACCAGATAGAGGTCGTTAGTGATATCCAGAAATTCATCGCGCGAAATCTCGCCGCGTGCGTATCGTTCTGTGGCGATATCCACCGCTGAACGCAAACGTGACCTCGTATTTCTGGGCCTCAGACGCTCGCTCAGACTACTGCGTAGCGCCCAAACCAGTATTCCGGCCAGGACAATCACAAACAGTTCTGGGGTCCAATCGAAACCGGAATAGCCGTGCCAGCCCATCATGCTTCCATCTCCTTAATCACTAACGTGGCCTGATTATGTCAGCGTAAAATGAAGGGCATATAACGCTTAGATGACAATTCGGTAACAACGCTCAGACGTTACAAGATCGGTGTTCCCATAGGCCGGAGGCGTCACACGATGTCTCCGCGCCAGCGATACCATGCCTGTCCGACGAAATACCCCGCCACCCCGCTCAACATGGCGGTCAACCAATGTAGCGGGTGTGGCCTCTGCGCGATGGTGAGTTCCGCGCCTATGTATCCGGTGAACAGCAGGCCTGCAATCCAGGCATACACAACCAGCGGCCAGTCTCCCTGATTCTTTTGTTTGGAATGTCGCTTGGTGCGCACGCGTTTACTCATGCTGTGTTCTCCAATTACCCGGCGTTTAGTTCGTCTCAAGCTTCGGTCAGCCAGCAACCCGATTAATCTGTTTTACGGCGCAAAGCCTGTTCCAGGTCGTTCTGCAAGTCATCAACATGCTCGATGCCTACCGAGAGCCGGATGAGATTGGGGGGCACTTCCAGCACTGACCCGCGCACACTCATATGTGTCATCAACGCCGGTAGTTCGATCAAGGATTCGACTCCGCCCAAAGATTCCGCCAATGTGAACAGGCGCGTGCGCTCAACAATCCCACGAGCTGCCGATTCGCCACCACGCACGACAAAACTGATCATGCCGCCGCAGCACGACATCTGGCGTTGCGCCAAAGCATATTGAGGATGAGATCGCAGACCAGGGTAATACACCTGCTCGACAGTCGGATGCTTCTCCAAAAAGCGCGCCAAAGCAAGCGCGTTCGTCTCGTGGGCGCGCATTCGAAGCGCCAGTGTTTTGATGCCGCGCAACGTTAGCCAGCAATCAAAAGGCCCGGGTACGGCTCCCACAGCATTTTGGAGGAACGCCAGACGCCGATACAGCTCTGCATCACTGGTTACGATTGCTCCGCCAACCACGTCCGAATGCCCACCGAGGTATTTCGTGGTAGAGTGCACCACGATATCAGCGCCCCAGGTCAGTGGTTGCTGCGCAAACGGAGTGGCAAAAGTATTGTCGACCACCACCACAAGATCATGGGCGTGGGCGACCACCGCGATTTGCTCGATGTTAGCCAACCGCAAGAGAGGATTCGTCGGTGTTTCGATCCACACCATGCGCGTGGCAGGTGTGATGGATTCCTCGATACGAGCCAGATCGGTGGGATCAATATAACTGAATGTCAATCCGGAAGGGACGCCGATACGTTCAAAAAGCCGAAACGTGCCGCCGTACACATCGTTCCCGACGATGATATGATCACCTGGGTGCAGCAAGCGCATCACGGCATCGCAGGCTGCCATGCCCGAAGCAAACGCCAGTCCAAAGCGTCCCTGTTCCAATGAAGCCAGACAGGTTTCTAAGGCGGCACGCGTTGGATTACCCGTCCGCGAATATTCAAATCCGCGGTGCTCCCCAACTTTATCCTGTACGTAAGTCGATGTCTGGTAGATGGGCGGGATCACCGCCCCGGTGCCCGGATCGGGTTCCTGGCCCGCGTGAATCGCACGGGTTTCAAAGCGTTGTGTTAGGTTTATGTCAACCATTACACTGACCACTGCTCAAAGCTGTCATACAATCCCTTACTCAAATACCGGTCACCACCATCAGGAAACAAGGTGACGATCCGGCTGCCTGCTGTTTTCAACAGCCCGTCCGCAATCTCCTGGGCAACCACCCGTGCGGCATGCGCAACCGCGCCGCTGGAACTACCGACCAGCATGCCTTCCTGCCGAGCCAATTCGCGTACTGCTGTATGGGCATCTTCATCATGCACGACGATCATCCGGTCGATCAGCGATTGGTCAAGCAGCGGCACCGTTTCGATGTGATCAATACCGATACCCTCAATTTTGTGAGACCCGGCATAGCCCGTGCCCAACGATGCGCCATACGGCTGGACGATCACCGCGTAGAGATCGGGATTCTGCTCTTTAAGGTAACGCACGACTCCGGTGAATGTGCCGCCCGTACCCGCACCCAACACAGCAATATCAACCTGCCCCGCCATTTGCTCCCATATTTCAGGCCCAGTCGTCTGGTAGTGCGCTGCCACGTTAGCCGGGTTGGAAAACTGCTGCATGACGACAGCGCCGGGAATTTCACCGGCCAATTCGTGCGACCTGGCAATCGCGCCCTCCATGCCATCCTGAGTCGGCGTATGGACAATCTCGGCACCAAGCGCACGCATCAACGCTTGTTTTTCCTGGCTGAACCGCTCAGGAACTACAAAGATGCAGCGAAAGCCATACACGGCCGCAACCAGCGCCAGCCCAATGCCGGTGTTCCCAGCAGTGGGTTCAATGACCGTTCCGTTAGTTTCCAGTTTTCCCTGAATCATCGCATCAGCGATCATAAATTTCGCGATGCGATCCTTTACGCTGCCGCCTGGATTGAGATATTCCAGCTTGGCAAAGATGGCCACACCTGCCTGGGGCGGATAGAAACGATCCAATCGCACCAAAGGTGTATTGCCAATGCAGCCGATCACCTCATTGGCGGTCCGCATTCGTGTTGTTTGTTGTGCAATCACAGTCATGATCGTCTCCAAATTATTGTTTGTCTGAACACTTGGCCTGTTGAATCAATCTCCCTATACCTACTTTACGGCAAAACGAGCTATGGAACAGGCGCTAAATGGCGTATCCAGCCCACGTATTTTGGCCCTGACCGTCATACTAAAGACCTGCTATAGAAAGTCAAGGGCCAATCCAGATCAATGACGAATGATGTAA
>CAZSXY010000093.1:0-11439 GCA_964611395.1 uncultured Anaerolineaceae bacterium
CACATAAAGCGCACGCATCGCCTGGCTTCCTGTCACTCTGCTGTTGTTAAGGTGCATGGAGAAAAAAACCGGCTTCCGCCGGCCAAGACACAGAACCAGTCAACGAACAAAGTTCACAACTGTGTGTCTCGGACCTCCAATCAGCATGCGGGTCACATACACTCATGACCCAACCTCGCTCTTACGAGCGCATAGTTATCATATCACACAACGAACGCGCTTGACAAGAGCGATTTAGCTTGAATTTTAATCTGCGTTGTTTGGTTACCGATCCTTCCGGCAGCGCCAAACGAGGCAGGATTATAGCGGTAGAAATCGCTGTGTCAAGGCTAACTTCAAAATCGGCCAATATCTCCAACAAACTACTAGCAGAGCTATGCCGAAACAATATTAGAGTTGTGCGATCAAATCGAGGATCACTGACACAGCACGCGATATGCTCGCGGCAACAGCCGGCGTACACTTTTCCCCAAATGTCCACACGTCTTCGGCCTCGATTGCCACAATGTCAATCGAACGATCATCGGGCATTGCCGCCCCGAACCGTTGCAAAGCCCTCAATGCCGTTACCAGGTTGGTATCATGCGCCGAGGCCGTGTTGAGAGTGCCGGGCAATTCGGATATCTTGAACTGCGATACAGTTCCCGGTGGATTATGGCCGGTCATGATCGCATCCACAATAATGGCGCGATCATGACCAATCAACATTTCGGCCAGAGACAGCCCTCCAACACTCGCTTCGACGAGCTGAACTGATAAAGAGAGCTGCTGGCTGTCCAGCACCTCGCGCACTGCCTGAACAACGCGCCACCCCACTCCGTCATCAGTCAGGATAGGGTTCCCAAGGCCTACTACAATCATGGACTCCGTCTGGACAGCCACTAATAACTCCTTACCCAACCACTTCCAATTGTTCCTGCGCAATATATTGGCTGGAATGGTGAGTCACATCCCCCTTGTGGTCGCGCACAATCAACTCCAGGGGCATCTGCCCTGGCAGTGAATGCGTCGCGCACGACAAGCAGGGATCATATGAGCGGAATGCCATCTCAATCTTATTGAGGATGCCGTCGTTGACCTCACCGTTTTTGATCAACGCTTCTGCCGCTTTGCGGATGCTGATATAGATAGGCGCATTGTTGTTCGTCGTGCCCACAATCAGGTTAGCCTTTTGCAGAATCCCGTTTTCATCGGTCACATAGTGATGTGTCAACGTGCCACGCGGAGCCTCAACGATTCCGATGCCTTCCGAGGGCGTCTCGGTAGGAATAGCCCGCACTTCCGGACTCGCGACTTCCGGATCTTCCGCGAGTTCAAGCATCCGCTCCGCGGCATATTGTAGTTCAATGACGCGCGCCCAGTGTGCCGCAAGCGTATGGTGTACCGGCTTTCCCCCCAGCGTTTCGTACATGACTTCGTATTCGGCCTGCGCCAATGGCGTAGCCATACCATCAGCCGCGTTAAGACGTGAAAGCGGGGTAGCACAGTATATACCACTATCCCTCCCCTCGACGAAACCCTTCCACCCCACCCTCTTTAGATACGGGAATTTGAGGTAGGACCAGGGCTCGACATGTTCTGCGATGTATTCGCGATACTCATGCGGCGCATATTTGCAGTGCTCGACGCCTTCCGGATCGACCACGCGAACCTTTCCGTCGTAGAAATTCACGAGATTATTCTCGTCAACCAACCCCATGTAGTACATTTGCTGTGTATAACCAGGGCTGGTGATCAAGTCGACATATTCGGTGTTCCCAAGCACCACATCGTGGAACAGGCTGATCGTAAACTTGCCAAACTCGACGTTCTTGCGCGCAATGTCGATGATTTCTTGGCGCTGCTCATCAGAAATTGGCTGGCTCATGCCACCGGGAATGGCGGCCACCGGATGAATGGAGCGGCCACCAATCATCTCGATGACATGGTGATTGCGCTTTCGCGTATCAATTACCGCGCCACCAATTTCCAGGCCAACCTTTGCGATTACCCCCAAGATATTCCGCTCAGCCGCCGGAGCATCTGGCCCTACAACGAAATCCGGGCCGCCCAACGCATAGAAATGCGTCGTATGATCGGTGACGTAAAACGCCATGTAGAGCAGTTCACGCAGTTTCTTCCCTGCTGGCGGAACTTCAACGTTGTATACCGCATCACATGCCTTTGCTGCCGCCATCAGGTGCGCCTCAGGGCACACACCACAGATTCGGCTGGTCAGGCGCGGCATTTCTTCTACTGGACGACCAACACAAAACACTTCAAAACCCCGGAGTTCAGGCACCTGGAAATAGCAGTTTTCCACGTTCCCCTGCTCATCCAGGAAGATTTCGATCTTGCCATGCCCTTCGAGCCGCGTGATCGGATCAATGGAAATTCGTGTCATTGTACTTCTCCTGGGCTAAGCGGGTTCGCTAACAGATGCGCTGACCTTCGCCGCCGCTTCGCCTTGCACGTGTTTGCGAGCCTTTCGGCGAAGCAACGAATCCGGAAGGTGGAACCGGTAAAAGTATCCAGCCGGATCCGGCAGCGTATCCAAGATAGCATCAACTTCTTCCGGAGTCTCTGCATCTAACACCGATGCGATGCCCGAAAGAATCCTCGCGCCATGATCGACAACGCCTTCACTGGGGCCGTAACACCCCCGGCATCCCAGTCCGACGCTCGGACATTTGGCCCCGCATCCGGAGCGCGTGCCAATCCCGGCGCAGAAAAGACCTTGCTCCAGCAGGCATGTGTCGGGATCGGGGATGATCTCCTGGGGGCGATAGAAGCGCTTAATCTTCTTCTCGTTTTTCTCGCGCGTGCACTCGTCACACACCGTCACGTCTGCCCCTATTACCGACCCCGGTGGCGGTAGCTCGCCAGAAACAATGGCGTTGATCGCTATCTCGATCGACGAGACCTCCGGCGGACACCCTGGCAAGAAGTAATCTACCGGGACAACCTGGGCCAATGTCTTCACCGTATTCCAGAAAGCGGGGAGCCTCAATTCGCCTTCGGGGACGTCCGTATGCTGCTGCGGTAACACCTTGTCCGGGTTTTCAGTGCTCGGTGAATCGAAATAGATCCACCGGAACATTTCATCACGATCGCTAAAGTTCCCAAGGCCAGGCATCGATCCACCAAAGGCACAGGCTCCAAACGCAACCAAAACCTTGGCCTTCTGGCGAAGCAAGTGTGCCATGTGGGCATTCTCATCATTACGAATCGCGCCATTGAACAGGCACACATCGATTTCGCCGTCCTCCATGGCTTCAACATCGGCATACTTGAAATCCATTACGCATGGCCAGAAGACGATGTCAAACGCCTCGGCAACGTCAAGGATTTTTTCATGCAGTCCCAAGACCGCGATCTCGCAGCCGCCACATGATGAAGCCCAGTACAATGCCAGTTTCGGTTTTTTCTTACTCATGGACGACCTCCTGAACAGCATAGGGGTCTTCGTCTGGGCAATTATGAGGCCAATCAAGCGGACCCAACGCTTTGATCTGTTCGGTCACATGGGCAACAGTTTCGGCAAAACGCACACCTTCTGCAGCCGACGCCCAGTGAAGCTGCACCCGTTCGTCTTCGATCCCGAGCTGGCGCAACGTGCGACGCAGCAAAGCGAAGCGCCGAATAGCCTTGTAGTTCCCTTCCTGGTAATGACACTGCCCCGGATGGCAGCCCATAATCAACACGCCATCGGCCCCTTTTTGAAGTGCTCGCAACACGAAAGTCGGATCCAATCGACCTGTACACATGATCCGGATATCGCGCAACGTTGCCGGGTACCCCATACGCGAGGTGCCCGCCAAATCCGCTGCTCGGTAGGAACACCAGTTACAAAGGAAGCCAACGATGACCGGCGTAAACGTTCCGTTTTCATTCATCGTGTCTGCTCCCAGACTAAACCACTTCGACCACCGGAGCATCCGACATGACATCCACTAAAATGCCGTCGATCTCCGCCATCAACTGTTCGAACGTGAAATGAGCACCCGTGATCGCCTGGCTGGGGCAAGCAGCCACACAAGTGCCACACCCTTTGCACAGTGCGGGGTTAACGCGTGATACCCCTTCCTCCTCAATGAAGTCAATTGCGCTGTACGGGCACATGGTGTTGCAGATGCGACACCCTGAGCAATGACTCTCGTCGATACTGGCCCGAATCGGTTCCAGCGACACTTCCCGCTGCGAAATCGTACCCAACACACGGGCCGCAGCCGCAGCGCCCTGAGACACACTATCAGGAATGTCCTTGGCTCCCTGGCACGCGCCGGCAATGAAAACGCCCTCCGTCATTGTGGCAACCGGGTCAAGCTTGGGATGGCGTTCGGTAAAGAACCCCGTGTCACCACAACCAATACCGAACATATGCGCCATCCCTTGCGCATCAGCGCGAGGCTCGAGGCCGGCGGCGAGTATCACCATGTCGACCGGCACACGGCGCTGTTTGCCTATGAGCGTGTCTTCACACACGACAACCAGCTTTCCTTCTTCCTCAGAACCGCGTGTCACATCGGTGATCTCTGAGACTTTGCCTCGGATAAAGGTTGCCCCCTCTTCCAGGATACGGTGGTAGAACTCCTCATACCCTTTCGCGATCGGGCGCATGTCGATATAGAAGTTGTAGACTTGAGCGCCGGTTTTCTCCATGACAAGGTGGGCAAACTTCAAAGAAGACATGCAGCATATTGCCGAGCAGTGCGAGTTGTAATTCTTGTCACGGCTGCCCACGCAATGCACGATGGCAACGGTTTGGGGAACAGTTTCACCGTCACGCAGCACAACCTTGCCCTCCGTTGGGCCGGCAGCATTCGTCAGGCGCTCAAACTCCAGGCTTGTGAATACGTTCTCCAGTCGCCCATACCCATACTGTTCAATCCTGCGGCAATCGAAGAGCTTATATCCGGTTGCGAGCACAATGTTACCGACTTCCAACTCAAGGATGTCGTCTTCCATATCAAACCGGATCGCTTCGGTCGGGCAGACCTTCTCGCACATCCGGCACTTTCCAGTCTTGAAGTACGTGCAGTTTTCGGCATCAATCACCGGATACTTGGGAACAGCTTGCGGGAAGGGGCGGTAAATGGCTTTGCGATATCCCAGGCCCGCTTCAAACACATCATCGATGACTTTGATCGGGCACTTGTCCCAACACGAGCCACACCCTGTGCACAGGTCTTCGTCTACCATGCGTGCTTTCTTGCGCACGCGGACTATGAAGTTACCGACGTAACCGTCCACCTTCTCTACTTCGCTATAGCTCAGCAGCGTAATGTTTGGGTGTGCCCCGACATCAAACATCTTCGGCGTCAGGATACAGGCCGAACAGTCGAGGGTGGGGAACGTCTTATCAAACATCGCCATGTGACCGCCGATGCTGGGTTCGCGTTCCACCAGGTAGACATGATAACCTGCGTCGGCAATCTCCAGCGCCGTCTGAATGCCCGCAATTCCACCGCCGACAACTAGCGTTTCGGGCCGGATGTTCACCCGCATCGGTTCGAGCGGCTCATGGTGTACGACGCGATGGACGGCGGCGCTCACAAGCGCCTTGGCTTTGTGAGTCGCTCCGTCGCGATCGTTCGGATGTACCCAGGAAGCATGCTCGCGAATGTTGGCCATCTCAAACAGGTACGGATTCATGCCGGCACGAGCGCAAGCATTGCGGAACGTCTTTTCGTGCATATGAGGTGAACAGGATGCAACAACCACATGGGTCAGATCAAACTCTTTGATGTCTTCTTCGAGTTGCTCCTGCCCCGTACTCGCACACATAAACTTGTTGTCACGCGAGACAACAACATGCGGCAGTTTAAGTGCCCATTCGGCCACGTCTTCAACATCAACTGTCCCGGCAATGTTATGCCCGCAGTGACAGACATAGACTCCAACTCTTGGTTCGCTCATGAGGCCCTCCTATTCCGGCATGACTGGCATCGGTAGCGCCTGCTTTGGCCGTCGAGCAGGCTTAGCCCTGGGCGGGGGCACATCTTGTATCTTGCTCACCACCGGCGTCGCCTCGACAAATTCCTGCCCAAACCCAAGCTCCTTCGGCGATAGGCCCAGGGCCAAACCGATGACCTGGGTGAAAAACAACACCGGCACATGGTAATCCGTTTCACAGTAGTGATTGGCGTTTTCTTGATAAACATCCAGATTGAGTTGGCACATCGGACATATGGCCACGATGGCATCCGCACCGTTTTCTGCCGCGTCTTTAACAATGCGGTTGATCATCTCAAACGCGGTCGTTTCACTGATCTGGGTCATGTGCCCGCCGCAGCAGAACGTTTTCATCGAAAACGGCACAGCTTCCGCCCCCAATGCTGAAAGCATCTTGTCCATCACGGTCGGTTGTTCCGTGCTGTCGAAGATGCTGTCGGGGCGTGCCACCAAACAACCGTAATAGGCAGCCAGTTTGAGGCCGTACAGCGGTCGTCTGGTTCGGTCTTTCAAGCGTTCTAACCCGATGTCGGTCAAAATGACTTCCAGCAGGTGACGCACCTTTACCGTCCCTGGCTCATAGTGGAGATTGCCAGCAGCAAGCGCTTTGTTTACCTTCTCGCCAAGATCGGGGAACTTCCCCATGTTCTTGTCGGTCTTATGAAGATTCAAAAAGCACGCGCTGCACGGAACCACGAGTTCTGTTGCCCCGTCATTTGCTGCGCGAGCCAGATTCCGCGCCACCAACGCGTACGCGGGCAACCGGTTTACCGAAAAATATTCCGTAGCCCCACAGCAATTCCAGTCGTCCACTTCAGCCAGCTCGAAACCCAGCGCACGAGCCACCGCTTCCGTCGATACCTGGTAAGCATGGGACCGGTGTTGCAGCGAACAACCCGGATAGTAGGGATACTGCGCGGTGGTCATGATAGGTACCTCTCCTCTGCCGCCAACGCTTTGGCCTCGGTCAGGATCGCCTTAAGCTGGTCAATCTCGCGGATAGACTTCGGGCGCAACGGCAAACGATGGCGTCGGAGCATTCCCATGCCCATCACACCCAGCTTGATCACCTGCTGCGGATGATGGAACAGGTGATACCTCGTTGCCAACCCAAGCTCAAAGCTGCGACCTCGCTGTTCAACAAAACCAATGAATGTCTCGGAGAACTTGGCAACATGAGGGTGATCGTATCGCCCGGCCTGAATTGCCATCTCTTTCAAGGTATACATGATGTCTGTGATGGGGATCTGTTGTGGGCAGCGCGTCGTGCAAGAATAACATGACACGCAATACCAGGGTGTATTGCTGCTCAATACCGCGTCTTCGTCACCCGCGTTAATCAACGCGAAAATGCCTCGTGGGGTGTGATCCATATCCGGACCTGAGGGGCACGCCCCTCCACATGTTCCACACTGAAGGCACTGACTGAGCAACTCACCTCCCGGAGTAGCCTCCACAACCCGCTGAAGAAACGTGTTCGTGCTTACTGTCTTCAAGGGAAGCCTACCTCCTCAGCATCAAAATCAATACCGAACCAGGGAGCAAATCTGAACGCGTGGCCCAGATGACTCCAGGCACCGCAGAATTGCTCCAAGTTCACGCATAAGAGAAACTTTTATTCCTTTGATGGCTAAAACGATCTCGGGCATTGCCCCCTTTCCCTTATCACATGGCGTACTACGGGAAATGCAGCAAAATGGTCTATTCCTACTAGAACAGGCTCATCTCTGAAACCCAATTCCATTGTAGCGGGGGTGTAGACCAGGGGTCTATACGCTAGACAGACTAGTTCACACCACTATCTAGTCCATCCATACTAGAGACAAGTTTAGAAGAATTGAATGCGCGGGGGGGGTTAGGACAAACTGTCCAGGTCAACAAGTCCGCGAGTCACACTATAGACAGCAACCTGGAGGCGGTTCTTCAGGTTGAGCTTTTGGTAGATGCTGCAAAGATGATTGCGCACCGTGTTTTCGGATATCTCAAGGATCGCCCCAATACGTTTATTGGTCATTCCACGCGCAACCAGGCTGAGCACCTCCACTTCTCGTGGGGTAAGATTAGGACTCGGCGACGCACGCAAGCACATCGTGCAATGGCTGACGCTCAAGCGCCTCATGAGTTTAGCCGCCGTCGTCAATGAGATCGCCGCTTCGCCCCTGATCAGCCCGCGCAACCGTGCGAAGAGTTCGTCCGGGGTTATGGTCTTCTGCAAAAAGCCTTCTGCCCCGGCCAGCACACAACCGAGCAATGTGTCCGTATCGGCTTCGTCAGTCAATACCACCACATGGATGTGTGGAAGTTGTTTTTTGATCAGGCGGATCAACGTAGGCCCATCACACTCGTTAATGCTGATATCCAACAACACGACATCAAGATCAAGCTCCTGGGCCTGGTGGATCGCGTCCAGACAATCTTCACATTCGCCGACCACAGTGATATCCGGTTGTGCGTCCAACAGGCGCGCAATCCCACTACGGAACAGCACGTTAGAATCGACAAGCAATACCTTGATCTCTGGCAGAAATTCGTTCATGTGTCGCCTCGCCCGGTTATCATAGTGGGCTGGTGCCTTTCACTCGCAACAATACGCTTGTCTTGTCAGTGTCGTTACTCACAGTATATTTCAATCTGGAGCAGGCGTATAATGCAAAAAGGCGGGTTACCCCGCCCCGATGGTCAGTTTTTCAGCGATGGTTACTTTCGGCCCAGCCAATACTCCGCGTACGTAGCCCATTCAAGCGAATCGGTCGTCTTATACTCAAAGAGGCCAACCCCCACAACCAACCCGCTGGCCTTGCCAGCCTGTTTCAACCCGGCTTTGACGCCGCGCGCGGCTGCGCGAACATCTTCAACCGCCGGGTCATGTTCAGGAGCACTCTCATAGGTGGGCAGTGCAATAATCAGTTCTGCCGGACGATCAAGGACCGCGATCGCCTCGGCGTAACTGACGACCTGGTACGACACCCATGTTTCATACTCCACCGCATTCTCCAGCCCGCTGGCATGAGCCATGACCACCAGCTCGTCAACGTCGAGCAACCCCACCCGTTGCTTGTAGTCCAGGTCCCAGGTTAGGTTGGGATCGACCGTCGTGCCCACAGGCACATCGGGGTCAGCCGGGATTCTGTCGGGCGGGACGGTGACAGAAAGTAGCGCGTTTGTCCCAATAGCAGACCGCAAGGCCCGAACAAGTTGGACAAAAGACTCGCTCTCGTTGGCCACCCCATAACCGTTCAATTGCACGCCGTCGAAACCCCACTCACGCACACTGGTTCGCGCCAGGGCCGTCACTGCCACCCGCTGATCGGCATTGGTCACCTGCTCCCCGGACATACGAATCCAGAGCAGTACTTCAATAGCGGGGTGAGCCTCACGTAATGCTTGCGAAAAATCGGCTGCGTATTCGCCCTGGATGAGCGTTCCATCCGTCAACCAGGCCGACGATTCGACATATACCCGGTCGATCTCGTTTTCTTTCAATCGCTGTCCCAGGCTGACGACTGCGTCTCGATTGACCGGCCCACGTGTCCATTCGTACTCAAGCCATGTGCGGTTGTGTGTAATTTGGTCATCTTCGTCAAACAAGGGGGCAATCAGCCGCGTCACCACCACCAATAGCAGGATGATTGCCACACCTAACCCGGCTCCCCAGATAGCATACTCATTCCATGGTGTAGCCGGTTCCATTCGAACATGCCCGCGACTCGACCTGCGTCGTGACCGTCGATAGAAACGCACGGGTGAACTCCCCTTTCAACACCAGTCAAAGGCTTACTCTGGTTTTTGATCGGCAATCGGCTTATGTTCCGAAGATGACACTGAAACATCAAACTCCGGTACTTGAATAGCCACCTGCATCGCGTGCAGCGCTTCAGCCTGAGCCGACCACATCTTCTTTTGGTTCAGTTGGGTATCGTGATCATACCCCAGCAGGTGCAGTGTCCCATGGATGGCGGCAAGCATAAGTTCGTCCGAAACAGAATGGCCCTCCCGCTCAGCCTGGCGCTTGATAGTAGCGAATGAAAGCACCAAGTCACCCAAATACAGCTCCTCGGCGATCTCCTTGGGGAGCGGGTTGGCAGGAAACGATAGAACATCGGTTGGCGCGTCGATATGCCGGAACTGCCGGTTGAGCTTTCGTACGGTGTCATCGCCGGTGATGACAACCGCCAACGTTGCGCCCTCCGTTACCGAATGCCGGTTTAGAACCCAGGCGATGGCGGTCTGCAAACGCCCAACATCAAGATCTCCCGGAGCTTCTTCCCGCAGTTGTACCTCAATAGTGTAGGCTACCATCTTTCACGTCTCAACCATAGGCTGTTGTTCTTCTGCCGTCTGAGAGCCATCTCCTCCCGACACAACCCCGTCTGTCGCTGTTTTTGGTGCTGGCGTCGCGGGCTTTTTCGCTTTATCCGGCGTTTCCACACCATTATCTTCCGCAACCGCTGCGTTTGCGTCCGTTTCCGCAGTCTTTTGTGAATCCCGCTCAGGTGGTGTTGCGTCACTGTCTGAGGGAAGGCCCTGTAGCTGAGAGGGCGTGCCTGGATACGCAATCCGCGGGTGAAACATACCTTGCAACGCCGTCAAGAACGTGTCGCGAAGCAGGCGGAGATCGTTGAGCGTAAGGTTGCTTTCATCAAGCTGCCCACTTCGCAACCGGGTTTCAAAAATATGATCGACCGCTTCCTGAATATCTTCTTTGCTCTGCGGGCGACGTGCACGGACGCTGCTCTCACATCCATCCGCCAGCATCAGAATAGCCGTCTCGCGTGAACGCGGCCTCGGCCCCGGATAAGTAAACGGCCCATCGTCAACGGGTTCCGAGGCATTCTCTGCCCGTTTTTCCGCCTGCCTGTAGAAGTATGCCACGCGCGTCGTTCCGTGATGTTCGGCTATGAATTCACGAATACGGTTGGGTAGGCGATACTGACGGGCAAGGCGAACACCTTCTGTAACGTGCCCAAGAATGATGCGGGCACTCTGCAACGGATCGTCGAGCGTATCGTGCGGATTCACGCCGTCGGCCTGGTTCTCAACAAAGAAATGCGGGTTGAGTATCTTGCCAACGTCGTGGTACATCGCCGCCACCCGGAGCAAAGAGGCATTGGCATTTACCCGCTGCGCGCCAAGTTCCGCAAGGTTCGCCACTTGAAGGCTGTGTTGGTATGTCCCCGGCGCTTCACGCAGCAATCGTTGCAGCAGTGGATGGTTGGGCTGCATCAACTCGGCTATCTTCAGGCTTGTGGGGATATTCAAGACATTGCTGATGACATAAAGCCCTGCCAAAGCCACAGCCGCCGACAATAGCCCGTTGATGGCGGAACCAACCATTTGAGCCAACACAACAATAGGATCGGGCGGGCTATCAGCGCCAAGCGCAAAAAAGATGGCAATGCCTATTCCTGACGCACCCACGACGCTCCCGGCCATAAAGTAGGCGTTAAGACGCTCTGTGCGATCCAGGCTCAGAACTCCCAACGTGCTGCCAACGCCAATGACGAT
>CAZSXY010000093.1:11539-16544 GCA_964611395.1 uncultured Anaerolineaceae bacterium
ATGATCATCTGGCCTCGCGCAAACGTGCGCACTTCCGCCGGAACGTTTTCAGCAGCTTCCAACTGGGCTTGTTTTGTTAACTCTTCATTAAAGTAGGCGTTGATGTGGATAAGATCGCGGACAATCCCCGTGATAATGTTGACTTCCGATTCACTGTAACTGGCACTAATCAAATTAGGTAGATCGTCGCGCTTGGCCTGAATGTTGTCTTCGCGAACTTCGCCGCTTAGCACACGCTCCAGCAACCGCATGACCTGGGCATCAATATCCCGCCACCGGTCGTTATCCTCAACCGCCAACATCGCATCAATGACTACCGGCGACAGATTGAGGTCCGTGATTGCGGCAATATCAGCCGCTTTTTGCTCCGGCGTGGCAAAATCGTCATACCGCACATTCTCAACGTAGTCGAGAATCTGGCGGGCAAGCTGCAGCTGTTCGCTTTTCACTGAAGGATCGGGCGGATCGTAAATTGAACGTACAGAAGCCACCTGGGCATCGCGTTTGGCCTGCGACAGCACATCGCTTTCGTATTTTAGGCTCCGGGGAGCCAGGATATCCTGAGGGGCCACCTGCCCAACTTCCAGGGCCACTTTGGTATTTGAGGGGAACAACACGTCGGATGCGACAATCAACGCCCCGATCAACACAAAAACGCTCAAGAACAGCGCATACACGCTCCGCCGCAGTGTGCTATCTAACGGTTCGCGTTGCTGCTTGACCTGCGTACCTTGTGACGCCTGTTCCGCCTGCATGGTTGCTTTCACCGGGAACCTAAAAACGGGCACCGCCGCGCCCGCTCGATAACGGTAACGTTATGGCCTGCCACGGTGGCAACTTGCGCTAAGAGCATCATATCAACTTAGCAATTCGCGCACAACCATATTGACAAGTTTGCCATCGGCCTGACCCTTGAGGCGGGACATCAGTACTTTCATGACCTTTCCCATATCCTTGGGAGTGGTCGCCCCGACTTCCTGGATAACCTCGCGAGCCATTTTTTCGATGGCGTTCCGATCAAGCTGTTGTGGAAGGTATTCTTCAATGACGCTCAGTTCGTATCGTTCTTGCTCAGCCAGGGTTTCACGTCCGGCCCCGGTCATTTCTACGATGGCTTCCCGCCGTTTCTTCGCTTCAGTCATCAGAATGCGCAGCGCATCATCATCCGCCAGTTCGCTTTGGCTGTCGACTTCAAATTGCTTAAACGCCGCGAGTAAAAGTCTCAGAACTTCACGCCGCCGGGTATCACCGGCCTTCATCGCTTCCTTGAGATGTTGCTGAAGTTGCTCTTTGAGATGCATCGTTTTACTCGTCCCTCTTTGTATGCGAACCTTGACGCATTATAGCGACCGCACTTTAGGAGTGCCAAAACCGCGCGTGCTGCACCTGCCTAGCCCGGTGGCCATTTCATCCGGCGACCACCCAACAGATGCAAATGAATGTGAAAGACCGACTGTCCCCCGTCACGTCCCTGGTTCAAAACCAGCCGGTAGCCATCCTCGGCAATCCCTTCCATCCGGGCAACATCTGCCGCTGCGCTTACCATGTGGCCAACAACCGTCTCGTAATTTGCATCAACGGCAAGCGGCCCGGTCACGTGTTCGCGGGGGATAATGAGCACATGAACCGGGGCTTGCGGCATAATGTCACGAAATGCAATAACAGTCTCATCCTGATAAATAATGTCAGCGGCACGCCGCCCGGCCACAATCTCGCAAAACACACATGCCATAATGGCGTCTGCCCCCTCTATCCCGACGTAACCACAGCCGTCGCAATCATCGTTGTGCTTTCTGCCGGTGCTTCGACCAGCGTAACGGGCAGAATCTTGTTGGTTAGAACCTCAGGCGTATCCAGAACCACGCGGATGTAATTATCGGTCAAACCAACGTTACGAAACCCGTTATCGGAAGCCCCTGTCACCTGTTCCCACAACACACTCAGTTCGCGCCCGACGAATCGTTGCATAAACCGGCGAGCGCCAACATCCGACAGCGCCAGCATGCGCGCACTGCGGTACTTCTTGATTTCACGATCAACCTGCCCCGGCATCCGTGCTGCCGCAGTGCCAGGTCGCTGCGAATACCGGAATACGTGCAATTTCATGAAATCCATCTCCTGGACAAACGCATAGCTGATCTCGAATTCCTCGTCCGTTTCTCCGGGAAATCCAACGATGATATCGGTGCTAATAGCCAGATCGGGAATTTGAGCGCGTGCGGCCAACAGCAACTCACGAAACGCACGCTGCGATGTGCGCCGGGCCATTCGCTTGAGTGTGGCATCACACCCGCTTTGCAGGGGCAGATGCAGATGCCGGCACAAACGGTGATCATCCCATAACTCAAAGAAATCGGGGGTCAAGTCCCACGGCTCTAACGAAGACAGGCGCACACGCGGTATCGACGTCTTGTCCAAAATAGCGCGAACCAGCCCTGCCAACCCCTGCCGATCCCCCCACTCATGACCATACGAACCCAGGTGAACACCGGTTAGCACGATCTCCTTGTAACCCGCCGCCTCCAGATAGTGAATCTCTTGCACGATCTCGGCAACTGGCCGGCTCCTGCCGTTGCCACGGGCAACGGTCGTCACGCAAAACGTACAGCGGTTATTGCAACCGTCCTGTACTTTCACAAACGCACGCGTGCGCCCTAACGCACCCGCTCCCTGTTCGCGATCAAGCGGTTCCTGCTCAAAGGTCTCGACCGGTTCATCCAATCCAAGCACAAGTGGAACCAGCCGATCCTTATCAAGATTGTTGACGACCTGCGACACACCGGGCAAGGCCATCACCACATCGGGATTCAAATGGGCATAACAGCCTGTTGCGACGATCTCTGCGCGGGGGTTACTGCGATTCATACGCCGGATGGTATTCCGGCTTGTTCGGGTAGCCTCGCGCGTGACGGCGCATGTATTCATAACACACATGTCAGCTTCGCTAGCCGACGAAACAATTGTGTGTCCGGCCTGCGTGAACTGGCGGGCAAGAGTCTCAACCTCGCTTTGGTTCAAGCGGCAGCCCGTTGTGTCGAGAAAAATCCGCATCGCGTTACTCTTCCGGTGCTTGCTGTGAAATTACGGTGTCTGGCCCAACAATAACAAGATCGTCGAAGGCAACCGCTACCTCACTTCCGTCAAACGTTCCGGCGGCAAGCGCAATTCGGCCTTGAGCGAAAGCGCTGTCTCTGAAGACCATCGTCGGTTCGTCCGTCAAACAAGCACCTGGCTTCCCAGCGCCAGCCCACATGCTGGTTTCGTTCTCCCCCTTCAAGCACAGAGGCAACCAGACATCATTGACATAGAACCTGAATGCGTCACCTTCGCCAATGATCCTGATTCGATTAGGGGCGATTCCCTGACGGATCGCCTCAGTTGTTCCCCAATCGCTTATTTTCTCCTCGACGCCGCCCTTGATTTTGGACAGCGAGTAGTAGCCATCGGCGCTGATCCGAAAAATATAGAAGTTGTTTTCGTCCCGATAGCGGAAGATAACGCCATATTGATTCTGATCGAGCGGCCCTTCAACCAGGTGAGCCGTAACGCGCAGATCGAAATCGTTGAATTTCCGGTCCAGGACGGACCAGATTACCTCGTCGAGCGCCCCCGAACCATGACGGATCACTAGCTCCGAATTACTCGCCCTTCCATCCACGTCCCCAACCGCGGAGATTTGTGCCGAGTCGCGTCCTGGGAACAAGTCCCATTCCTCATTAAATGCATCAAAAGTGGTGGCATACAAAAGCTCCCCTGGCCCAGGACGTGGCACGGGCAGTTCGACCAGCCAGTCGGTTAAGACAGCCAGTATGGCTCCCAGGATCAGCCCGGCTGCCACCCACAAAACAACCACCACAACCGCAACACGTCTCGCCGTGGACGCACGCGCCTGTCTGCTAAGCAAGGAGCGGAACCCCGGCCCAAACGAGACCACCAGATACACACCGGCGAGCAAGGCCTGCCCAATCAGCACACCGGCAACCAGCCGAACGATTACGGACACGTCTTGTAGCAATTGGCTGGTCATCGTCAGATCAGAATCGCCGGTTGCGTCCACCCGTAACCAGAGAAGCAGCCCCAGCGGAACGGTAGCCACCAAGAACACGGAGGCCAGACGCGCCAGCGCCAGGGCGTTTTTTTGCCTTTGGGACAACCGCGCTGAAGCTTGCAGTTGAACCAGAGCCGCCATGCCTAGAACTACCGCACCGGCCAGTTGCGCCTGTACCTCCGGTTGATAGAGATCGCCTACGCGCGTGATGCGCAAGCTCGATGAGAGATCGATGCGCTCAAATTCCAGGGTATAAAGATAGGCCCACACAGCAATGCACCCGACGAAAAGTGCAATGCCCGCCAACGCAAAATGGACACGCATCAGACGCCATAGGCCCACCCAAAAACGCGCAGGGTGCTCAGAGTCGGACACCCGGTAAAACGGTTCGATACGCTCAACCAATGCTCTACCCTCTCGCCGGTTCAAACACGATGACATCGTCAAATGTCAGATCGAGATATCCATGCCCTGCCTGGGCGATAAGCCCCCACCTGCCCCCCGCGAGCGTTCGATCCAATAGCGTTTCTGCCACCAATTCGCCTTCCAGAAACAGCTTAACGGTATTCCCCCGCACGTCCACGGAAACCTGATAAGTTCGATCGATCTGGTCAAAAACCTCAGGTGACCATGCAAGCTTACCGCTTTTGGCGGTCGCCCAGGATGTCGCGGTGCGCTCAACAATAGTCCACTCGCGATCTTCCGTGAACATAACCGCCCAAAACAGATCATCACCCCGGTAATCCAGCACAACCCCAAACCTTGCATCAGGAGTACCACGCGCAATGTGCACGACAACAGTAATGCGATAATCGCGCAATGATGTATAGAAATCTGGCGTTGACCAGACCGCAAAACCGGGCGACGTCACTTGCATCCGTAGCGCTTCATTTGCGTACATCACACGCGCTTTGGGCGACTCGATCAATTGCCAGCGACCACTGTAAGTGCCAAAAT
>CAZSXY010000094.1:0-16528 GCA_964611395.1 uncultured Anaerolineaceae bacterium
GGGCTATCGCAACATGGGCCGCAGGCCGATTGATACCGTCGAATCGTTCGTACAACCTGTCCGGAAAGAAGCTTAGTTGTACACTTAAGGGAGTCCTGTGCCGCAACAACCGGGGATCGATATCCAACGCTGTATAATCATCGGCGAAGTTGCGCAGTCCCATGACGGTAGTCTGGGTTTGGCACACGCCTTTATAGATGCCATTGCTAACGCAGGCGCGGATGCGGTCAAATTCCAGACGCATATAGCCAAAGCCGAAAGTACACCGGGCGAACCCTGGCGCGTGAAGTTCAGTCCACAGGACGCGACTCGCTACGACTATTGGAAACGTATGGAATTCACTGAGGAGCAGTGGCACGGCCTCAAGCGTCACGCCGATGAACGCGGTCTGATGTTTCTCAGTTCACCCTTTTCGTTGGAGGCAGTCGATTTGCTGACACGCGTCGGTGTGTCAGCCTGGAAAGTTGCGTCTGGGGAGATCAGCAATATTCCCTTGTTGGAGCACATGGCCGCAGCCGATCTACCGTTCATCCTGTCCTCTGGAATGAGTACCCTCGATGAACTGGATGCTGCAGTAGAGTTGATCAAGGGACATGATCTGCCGCTTACCGTGTTGCAGTGTACAACCGCCTACCCTTGTCCGCCGGAGAAAATTGGGCTGAATATGATATCGATCCTGCGAGATAGATATGGCTGCGAGGTGGGACTCTCTGACCATTCCGGCACAATCTACGCTGGATTGGCAGCTGCAGCAATCGGGATCGACATGTTAGAGGTTCATGTCACCTTTAGCCGGCAGATGTTTGGGCCAGACGTGCCCGCCTCAGTCACAATCGACGAATTGAAACAGCTGGTTGACGGTGTACGCTTTATCGAAACGATGCGGGCCAATCCGGTTGACAAAGATGCAGTAGCAGACGAAATGACTCCCTTGCGGAAAATGTTCACCAAAAGTGTGGTTGTGACAACTGACTTGCCAGCAGGTACGATCTTGCGCGCAGAACACTTGGCTGGCAAAAAACCTGGCACCGGCATCCCTGTCGAACGAATTTCAGAACTGGTTGGCCGACGGCTGGCTCGCTCAGCTCAAGCCAATACATTGTTGGCCGAAGAAGACTTGGAGACAGCAACCTGATGGTTCGAAAGATTTGTGTCACAGTAACGGCGCGCCCGAGTTACAGCCGGATTAAAACTGCGTTAAAAGCTATCCAGGCACATCCAGACCTTGAACTTCAGTTAATTGTGGCCGCTTCTGCCTTGCTAGACCGCTATGGAAGTGTTGTTGATTACATCGAACAGGATGGTTTTGATATTGCCGCACGTGTGTTTATGGTGCTCGAAGGCGAAAACCTTGCGGCGATGGCGAAAACCACCGGTTTAGGAATCATCGAATTGTCAACAGCAATCGACAACCTACGGCCTGATTTAGCAGTTTCAGTCGCCGATCGTTTTGAAACTCTCGCAACAGCTGTATCTGCTGCATACATGAATATTCCGGTAGCTCATGTCCAGGGAGGCGAAGTAACCGGGTCAATCGACGAAAAAGTGCGCCACGCGGTCACCAAACTGGCTGACTTCCACTTTGTTTCCAACGACAAAGCTGCAGAGCGCGTCATCCGTATGGGTGAAGACCCGGCGAAGGTTTTTGTCACCGGATGTCCTTCTATTGATCTGGCCGCTGAGATCATTCAGAAGCCAGACCTGGATTTTGACATTTTTGAACGGTATGCTGGCGTTGGTAGCCAGATTGACCTATCGGACGGGTATCTTGTGGTAATGCAGCACCCAGTTACCACAGAATATCAGCAAGCGCGCCAGCATATCACGGAAACGCTGCATGCAATTTCTGAGATAGATCTGCCAACATTGTGGTTTTGGCCCAACGTCGATGCAGGGTCAGATGGCACATCAAAAGGCATTCGCGTTTTCCGCGAATTGCATGATCCCACCAACATCTATTTTTTCAGAAACATGGCACCGACGGACTTTTTGCGCGTGCTGGTTAATAGCAAGGGGATTGTTGGCAACTCCAGTGTGGCTATTCGCGAATGTTCATTTTTGGGTGTGCCAGCGGTCAATATCGGGAATCGCCAGGCAGGGCGAGATCGTGGGAAAAATGTAATTGATACAGATTACAGGCGCGAGAGTATTGTTAAGGCCATTCGTTATCATCTCCAGAATGGCAAAACCGAACCGGACTATCTCTATGGTGACGGACGGGCGGGTGAACGCATTGCCGAAATTCTGGCCACGGCCCCGCTCAGTATCCAAAAACAGCTAACGTACTGACAGAGAAACCTATGAATACTTCACCTAAGGTGGTGGCCGTGATCCCTGCTCGAGGAGGGTCTAAAGGCGTGCCGCACAAAAACATTCGCCCGATCTGTGGAAAACCCCTCATCGCATACACCATTGAAACTGCGCTGGCTGCGCGTCACCTGCTTCACCGGGTGATTGTAAGTACTGACGACCAGGAGATTGCTGAGGTCGCGAGTACGTATGGGGCTGACGTTCCGTTTTTACGTCCTTCCGATCTAGCCGGTGACAAAACGCCCATGATACCCGTGTTACAACATGCCGTTGAATTCATTGAAAAAGAAGAAAAACAGCATTTTGATTGGGTCCTTTTACTACAACCTACCGCTCCCTTCCGTGAAGTGGCAGACATCGAGGAAGCATTACGCCTGGCCCAGACGGGCAGTTGTGATTCGGTCATCAGCGTGGTACAGGTATTTGCTGTCCATCCTATTCTGATGAAACGTATTGAAAACGACCAGTTACAGCCCTACTGTATTGAGGAAAAAGAGGGTACCCGGCGGCAGGACTACCAGCCACCCGCTTATATGCGCAACGGCATGATTTACCTGACAAAGCGGGATGTCTTGATGGAACAACATTCGATCTGGGGCAAGGTCATCCGACCGTATGTCATGCCGGAAGAACGGTCTATTGGGATCGACAGCGAACTCGATTTGAAGTTGGTGGAAATATTGATGGCGGAACGGCTGGAAAAAGACCATCCATGATACACATCCTGAATGCCGAACCGCTGGGCTATTGTAACGAGGCCCGCCACATCTTGCGCGCGGTGGGCCAATTAGACGAGCAAGATTTATCACGCGAACAGTTGTTGGCCTGTATCGCCAAGTACACTGTGTTGATTGTGCGTCTTGGCTTTCAGGTGGATCGCGAGATTATCGACGCAGGCAAGAACTTAAAAGCTATCGTCACAGCTACTACCGGCCTGGACCACATTGATGTCGAATATGCTGGAACTCATGGCATCAAAGTCCTGAGTCTGCGCGGGCAAAGAGACTTTCTACGAACGATCCCCGCCACAGTTGAACATACCTGGGCACTGCTATTAGCCCTGCGACGGCGGGTGCCGTGGGCCTTCCGATCGGTGCTAGGTGGACATTGGGAACGCGACTGCTTTAAGGGCCATGATCTGGCTGGTCAGCGCTTGGGCGTTGTGGGGCTAGGTCGCATTGGCGAGAGGGTGGCAGAGTTGGGCTTGGCATTCAGGATGGACGTTGCCGCCTTCGACCCCTATCGCCATGACTGGGTCAGCGGTGTCAAGCGTTGCGAGACTCTGCCCGATTTGCTGCGACGATCTGATGTCCTGAGCGTTCATGTTCCCTTGAACGAAGAGACCAGGAACATGATCGACCGGGAGGAATTGGATTTGCTGCCCCTTCGTGCCGTAGTAGTGAATACGGCGCGAGGTGGCATCATCGACGAGATTGCCCTAGTCGAAGCACTGCGATCGGGTCGCGTTAGTGGAGCGGCCCTCGATGTGGTTGGGCATGAGCAGAACCCGGCAGCGTGGCGTGAAAGTCCATTGTTGGATTATGCACGTCATCATGATAATCTGCTGATAACTCCCCATATAGGGGGAGCCACATTCGAATCGATGGCCTCGACAGAGATCTTCATGGCCAAACAGCTCCAACAGTTTCTGCAAGCTGATCTGGTCTGAGAAAAGTCAGAGGGAGAAGTAAATGCCCGGTTTACTTGTGGCAGTTTCTCTCAATGGTACGCCTCTCCATCTGCCAACACTGGCTGAAGCCACGCGCCTGTTATGCCATAACGGGCGATTCCAGGCTCGCGAGCATCTCCGCGCCAACTTTGCTGTTACACAGGTGGTTGGATCTTCGCTGGGGCATCACAGCTACGAGAGCCATGATCTCGTAGTCTGGGTTTACGGCGCTGTCTACCCACGAAGTGCGTCTCTCACTGGGGGATACGATGAAACGCATTCGGCTGATTATGTGGCCGAACAATATAGGAAATATGAATCGCGAGTCATCGATCATCTGAATGGTGAATTCACCCTGGTTGTGCTCGATACATCAGAAAACCAGTTATTGATTGCCAACGATCGCTTTGCAATCCGTCCATGGTACGTCCTTGCCCTGGACGAGTGCTGGGTATTGTCACCAGAAGTCAAGGCACTCTTGCCCTTTCTTCCATGTGCTCCTCAGTTGGATGAAATCACTGCCGCCGGAATACTGGCCTTCAACAAGATACGGCTGGGGGACAGAACGCTAATGAAGGGTGTAGAGGTCCTGCCTGCGGCCTCGCTCTGGTCAGTACATCTGGGCAGCAATCGGGTTACCAAGAATCGTTATTGGCAGCTTCGATACAACGACTCCATGACCTCTGAGGCGTTGAAGCCCCAAGAGATTGATAACTTAGTTGACTGTTTCCGGTTTGCTATGACCTACCGAAGTCAAGTGCGCCCAGACAGACGGGTGGGCATTTCTCTTAGTGGCGGCCTGGACTCGCGGTCAATGGTTGCAGCTTTGCCAGCCGATAGACTGGGCGCTATCACCGGCCATACTTATGGGCTGATCGAATCCGATGAGGTGCGGCTAGCCCAACAAGTAGCCCAAGTCGCAGGCCTATCGCAATACATATATGAGCTTAGGCCTATAGACTTTATCACGCATGCCCGTTCGATTATGCGGCTATCGGATGAACTGGACATTTTTGTACAGGGCGGGCAATTAAGTTGGCTACCCCACGCTAAAAACCATATCGACGTCATCATGACAGGCCTCGCTCTGGATGTCACGCTGGGAGGAATCCGTCTAACGCCGGATGTGCTGATGGCCCAAAATGATCACGATGTCCTGAATCTGCTAAAAAAGAGGAACTCGGTTTTTCAGGAATCCGAGTGGTCACAGATGTTTGGACGCCAGGTCTGGCATGAAGCCGGCGAAGCTGCTTACAAATTGGCACAGGATCTAATCTCGAGCTTGCCACAAGAGACACCGGCTGCAAAATACGATCTGTTCATTAACTCTTTTAGTGTGCGTCGGATCATAATGCCGCGATATGCATTACATCGCATGTATTTTGAAACAGCTTCTCCAACGTATGACTACAATTTGATCGACCTGATCCTATCTATTCCTACCGCTCAGCGCGCGAATCACACGACTTTCATTCCGTTTCTTATCCGTCTATCACAAGCATTAGCCAACATCCCTTACCAACGCACCATGCTACCGGTTACCGCTCCTCGATCCTTTTGGGATGTCTCAGCCGCGATAGAACGACAACGAGAGCAGCTGTACACCGATATCTGGCGAGAAACGAAAGGCAGGGTATTTATCCCATATCGCCGATACTATACCAATTACGATGAGTGGCTCCGGGTCGATCCCGATTGGATCCAATTGACGGACGAACTGCTCCGTAATCCTGATGCCGCCATTTACCAGATCGACCTGATACAGCCTCAATATGTGGTCGAGTTGATTGATCAACATCGAGCGGCACTGAAAAGCAATCGGCAACGTCTGATTTTATTGATGAGTCTGGAATTATACCTGCAAGAGTACTTCGCTTAATAAGCAACCGGACTGCTTTGTCAATGAGTGTGATAATTGAGCCAAAAGCCAAGAACTGCTCAGCAAGCTATACGCCTGACACAAGGGTCCGTGATCATGCTATGAGAAAGCCTAACCGAACATGATCCGACGGAAAATCAAACCTATCTTGAGCAGATTGGGCTTGCTGGCGACGGCAAAACAAGTTGCGTTTCGACTGGGATATCGGAACGCCGAGACCGAAATGCTTGCTATTTTGGGCGATACCGAACTATTGGGGCGTTTCAGGACAGGTGCAATTCTGCCTGATGGTTTTGGGGTGGGCCAGAGCGAACGCATAGTTGAATATCCGTGGGTCTTCTCGCAGCTTCGCGAGAAGACCCAGGCTGTGCTAGACGCTGGCTCAATCCTCAATCATGGGTATCTGATGTCGTACATGTTGGAAAAAACCCCATTGAACAATGCCAAAATTTATATTATCACCCTGGGGCCAGAAAAACGGGCGTTTTGGGAAAGTGGGATTTCGTATATCTATGACGATCTGAGATCGATGCCTTTCCGAGACGCAATGTTCGACACGATTATCTGTGTCTCGACTTTGGAGCATATCGGATTCGACAACGTGCGATATACCCAAGATCCCGCAGCATCGCGAACAAGCCCCCATGAATTCACCAGCGCGATGTGCGAATTATGGCGGACACTGCAACCAGGCGGCCAACTGCTGCTAACTGTCCCTTATGGAAAAAGAATGATATGCGATTGGTGGCAACAATTCGACAACGAGTTATTGAATCAAGCCATTGAAGCGGTCGGTGAAGCGAATGTCACAACAGTTTTCTTTCACTACAGCGCTTCTGGTTGGCAAATCAGCGATGCCGCAGCTTGTGCTAATGCTGAATACGTCAGCTACTATTTGCATCCCCCGGAACTACGCCCAAAGTCACGGCCTGAACAGCCAGATGGGGCCAGGGCAGCGCGGGCCGTCGCATGTGTCCGGCTCGAAAAACCCTAAACTATCCCGTTACGTTGGGGCGTGAGATGTCCCTAACAGTATTCCACACAGCAGGACATCATTCTGATAATGAAACCACCTAGGTCGGCTTCCCGTGTTTTGATCGTGGCCGGCGGCGGGCAGGTAGCCCATAACCTGCTTCGTGACAGCAATGTGCTCGAAGAACTGATCGATATGGGTGCTCATATAATCATTCTTGCGCAAGATGAAGGGGTTCTAAAATCGCTGAATCTGCCCGCCGAGATTGAGGTTGATACTTTTTCGCCGCCCAGACAGTCGCTACACAACAAGTGGTATAGCATCACGCGTTATCTTTTTCAAACGATAATCCCATCCTCGACCAATGAAGCGCGAGAGGAGCGGATGCGCCATGAAGAACCAATGCGTTTTTTTGCCGTGAAGCTAGTACGGTTTTTGCGCGCCCCTCAGCTTCTCAGAGTCTGGATCAAAGTCCGCCATCTGCTATTTCCCATTAAGGTTGCCGAACAATACATAGAAAAACACCGTCCTGATGTCATTTTAGTGGGCACCCTGGGTCATACACAAGATAGCTATTACTTTTTACGGGCAGCCCAATGCAAACAAATCCCAAGTATTTGCAACATAGTCAGTTGGGACAAACTTACTGTCAAAGAGTATGTTTTAGAACGTCCCGATAAGCTGGTCGTGTGGAACGAGTTTAATCGGGACGAGGCGATTCGGTTTCACCAGTTCAAACTGTCGGATGTCTACATCGCAGGTATACCGCATTTTGATTTCTACGCTGAGCCCCGTATGTATCCTGACCGCTACGCATTTCTGGCTGCGCACGGCTTAGACTCGAAGCGAAAACTACTGTTGTTAACACTTCAGCCACTGGATATCTGTCAGAATCTGGATGAGGTCATGAAAATACTTGCTCATGCCCTCCAGTATGGTAAATTCGCCTGCGATTGCCAAGTGTTGGTACGGCCTCACCCCTGGGTTTACTTCGGCCGAGCACCCGGCAAGGGCACAGAGGAAGATTTACAATACTACGAAGCCTTACACCCTCTCATTCGAGGCAATCGTCCGGATGCCGCTTCGCAAAGAGCATATGACAAACACCAGGTGAATAAAGCTCCAGGATTGGCCGCAGCGTTGTATCATGCTGATGTGGTTTTGGATTATTATGGCACCGTGTCACTAGAGGCCAATCTGCTGAAGCGACCAGTGGTCTATATCGATAATCGTTCATTTTTCCCAGATTCTCCCAGCCATAATTGTAAGTTCAATATGAACTACTCGAAATTCACACATCTACAATATCCCATTCAGTCAGGAATCGGTCGTACCGTAAAAACAGAAGCTGAACTGATCTCGGCGATTAATGATTTCCTGCTCGACCCAAACAAAGACCGTATTAAGCGTAAGCAAGCGATACAAAGATTATGTTTTGCAACAGATGGTCGTTCGTCATGGCGGCTTGCACACGCGGTCATTTCTCTGGCGAACGGACAATGGCCCCCAGTAGACCACAGTCAACTAAAAGAGGCTTAGGAAGCAGATAGAACTGCCGCAGGAGCATAATGCCCAAAATCAAATATCTGTTGCTTACTAGATGGCTTCCACCGCCATTTCTTGGCGGTTCAGGTCGCTATCTGTATAACATACTTCGTTTCATGCCTGATGATACTGTTGTTTTCACTGAAAAATCGCGTGCCCCGGGCGATCCTAAAGAACTAAGACTCCGCTTCATCCGCAGAGGATATATTTCCCCTTTCGATCCTCCTGATGACTCCCGTATCGTAAGAAAATTGAAGAAACTTCGCATGCTGGTGTTCTGGGTTATAGAGTTATTAGTTTTATTCCTGAAACAACGGCCAGAATGTGTCCTAATCGGCCAGGTCGATTTGGTTGGACCGCTAGGGTGGTTTCTAAAGCGCCTGTTTGGTGTGCCCTATGTTGTCTTCGTGTATGCTGAAGAGTTAACGAGCGCATCAAACTTTCGACAATCTATTGCGCGTTTTGTATGCCGAAGTGCCAACCGGGTTGTGACAATTAGCGATTTTTCGGTTGGGTTAGTCCGTGATATGGGGATCGCACCGGATCGCATCATTTTGGCAAGGCCGGGAATTGATGTTGCTGCGTTTGAGGTAAGCGACCGCCAGAAGCTGGCGGCATTCCGCATCACCCTGGCCCCGGAGGATCACAAAATTCTATTGACGGTGGGGCGTCTGACAAAGCGCAAAGGCCATGCCGAAGTTATTTCCGTCTTGCCCAAAATCTTGAGGCTGGTGCCTAAGGTGAGATATGTCATCGCAGGCGCTGCTAAAGGAGAGGAGAGAAACCTGAAAGCATTGGTCAAAAAATTGGGCCTTGAAGAGCAGGTGGTTTTTCTCGGCAGAGTTTCCGAAGACGATATACCGCTGTTGTATAACGCTTGCAATGTGTTCATCATGGCAAATTACGAACTTCCGAACAAAGATACCGAAGGTTTTGGTATCGTCTTCTTAGAAGCAAATGCGGCAGGAAAGCCCGTCATCGGCGGACGTACTGGTGGCGCTACAGATGCCGTTGCTGACGAGGTCAGCGGTTTGCTGGTGGATGCAACCAATCCTGATGAGCTCTACGCTGCAGTCGTCCGGTTACTGCAAGATGAACCCCACGCAAAGCAGTTGGGCGAACAAGGCTATCAGCGCGTCAAATCAGAGTTTAGCTGGGAACAAACTGCTGCCACTGTCCAAAAATGTCTTGAAGGAGTTGTTCGATGAGTATTCCCTTGCGTTTGCGCTGCTGGCATCTTAGCGCACTGAAAAACGCGGCTGTTCGACTCAGAGTATAGTTGAGGGAGCGGGCACAATGCCTTGTGAGACACCGCAACACTTATATGCCCCTCCTCAGTATGGGACTAACGGAGGAGGCTGGCATCCTTCATATCGACTCGCATTCGATGCCAGCCCTGACAGCGTGACATGGGACCTTGCCGCCATCCTGGGTATGATTGCAAATGGCTATATGACGGGACAGCGCACGCTTTTGCAGGAGATCAAACGCCAGCCTTGGATGTCACATGTTGAACCAGACGGAACAGTTCGGTTAGCAGAAATTCCTCCACACAGATATCACCACCTCCCAGCCGAGCAGATCGCGGCCAAGTTCATTGAATTGGTCGAACAAGAGGCTAAACACATCTGTCAGGGACGCAGACAGATATATATCTTACTCTCCGGTGGCCTGGATAGTCGAATAGTGGCAGGTATTTTGGCTAGATTGAGGCAAGCCGACGAGCTGACGGGCGATCTTATAGCAGCGACATGGGGGCTGCCCAATTCCCGCGATGTTGTGTATGCTCGAAAAGTCGCCCAACTGTTGGATATCGAGTGGATTCACATCGATATCGGCCCTGGCGATCTACTCGACAATATTCAGACCACAGCGCATTTGCTGGCAAGCTCGATTTCCCCAATCGACATGCACCGCATCCCCTGGTTTGAAAATGCGCATCAGGAAGCCTTGGTATTGGCCGCCAGCTACGGCGATTCAGTTGGGCGGGCGGAGTACAGCGGGAGTCACCTGTTAGAATTGCAGGGCATCAAACTGGTCAATTCGTTCGGGTTGCTAAAGCCTGCGGCGGCAAGACTGGGAACACACGGGGTTGAAGATGATCGTCAAACCTTGTTCAGCCGCACGCCCGGAGCGCCTCAATATGTTCTATTTGAACATGAGATGCAGGGGCAGTACATGCGCAGCCTAATTGCGCACGCCATGAGCCTGATCAACCAGTACTGCTCGATTTACCAAATGTTCACTCATCCGGCGGTATACAGCTACATGTGGGGGTTCCATCCTGCGTTTCGCTTCAACCAGCTCTATGTTGAGATTCTCAGGCAACTCTCCCCTCGTTTGCTCCAACTTCCCTGGGCCCGAACCAATCACGCGTTGCAGGGCAAAACAGTTGGTCAGGAACAGGGCCTGAATGCGAAGTTTCACAACTATCCAGGCTGGATTTCAGGCCCACTCTATGACGATCTGACCCAAATGGTTGATCCTGAGTGGTTTGAAACGACCGGCATTTTTCAGGGCAGGGCAATTGCGGCACTGCGACAAGGTATTCGGCAGCAATACCGCAATAATGCATACGCCTGTCACCGGTTCGTGTGGCTAGCTAGCTTCCGCCGCTTTGCTGAACTCGTCGAGGCGAACGGAAAACAAGTGATTGTGCCTGAACTTACTGAAGGAAGCTATTTTCCCAACCAGGAGGACATGGCGGAATTACCGCGCTGGCATTCTGCCAAGACCGTTATCTCCAACACAATCAAACGAAAGCTTAAAGGCATTCGCCTTGCAGGGCTCAGGTCGCTTAGTAAGGTAAAGTATCCAGTACAGGCGGGACCGCCCGCAACCACGATCAAATTCTGATTCGATACACCAGAACATCGAAGTTATGCATGGCACACAATGCAATTGGATGATATGCCAGCGGCTTGGTACATGAAATGATGATGGGTTTCTCGGTTACCATACAATTGGTAAGCAAACCATATTGCACTGCCAAATGATACCGTCGACCTCTCACTGAGACGAAATCTATGAGCTATAAACCTGTTGCCAGAAACCATACCGTAAAAGCCAACCAACTTACTCATCCCCACGTTGCAAACGGGACCTCTTTCAGACTGTCGAGCATAATGCTGGCGTTTTACGTTTTCACTATGGTGGCCTGGTCACAAGTGTCAGAAGAGTCGGCTAACTATTCAAGACTCATGGGTCTGGCACTGATCTCTGTTTTTGCCGCCGAATATCTTTTACATCGCGGGGAAAAGTTACAATTTCCGAAAGGGATCGGTTTACTGTCACTATTTGTGCTGTGGAACGCTACCAGCTTATTTTGGGCACAAGATACAGCGCCAGCCACAAAAACCATCACCACACTGTTTCAACTCCTGGTTTTTTCCACCATCGCAACAAATGTCTTGATTCTACGATGCAGTCTGCTACCGGCCATAGTGGGTTTCCTTGGCGGGGTGCTTTATGCAATAATAAGAGCCGTCCAGACTAATAACTATAGCCTTACTCAAGCGTCGGAGGCTCGATTTGGCAGCGTGTTGATCAATGCCAATCTTTATGCGATTGTCTTGACGATTGGGATTCTGTTGATCTTATACCTTTACCACCAGAGCAGCAAACTGGTTCAATTTCTCCTACTGGGTTTCGTTGTTTTGATGACCCAACAGATTTTCTTTTTTGCGGGATCCCGAAAAGGGATGCTTGCCGTCATTTTCATATTTGCTGTGTATTCCGCAATCATCTTCGGATTCAAGACAAAGCGCTCACCACAATATATTCTCATGCTCTTGGTAAGTATCCTGATTGTTTATGTTGCAGCAGATTGGCTGATCAATAACTCTCCCTATTCAGGCCGTCTCGTCAACTATCAGGAGGAGGCATCCTACCAAACTCGAGAAAGCCTAATCGATTTCGGCCTAGCAAAATGGCAGCAGAATCCAATAATCGGCTATGGTAGTGATCAGTACCGCGTTTTGTGGGGCAAAATTACCGGCAATCAGGCATATTCTCATGCTAACTATGTCGAAATACTTGTTAATAATGGATTAGTTGGTTTAATTTTATATTACCTAGTGTATATGCACATTTTGCTCAACGATTGGAGACTGTTTTCTTTAGGAACACTTTCACTTTATCAGCTTGCCTGGAGCATGACCACATTATTGCTATTTTTGCTGTGGGATTTTGCCTTAGTTTCCTATGTTCTGAAACCTCACTGGATGTTATTTAGCATACTAATCGCTCATCAGGAGATTGCGAAGCATCGGGTAGTCTCTGATTAATACCTCATTATTGTCAAGTTGCCTTTGATAACTCTGTCAGCAGGAAAATGTGGTATGCCTTTTCGTTTACTCTTTGTGATTGATAATTTGGGCTCTGGTGGTGCGCAACGCCAGATGGCAGCTTTGGCACAAGGCTTGCAAGCACGCGGGCATGAAGTCGAGTTTTTCTTGTATGCACCTGGGGATATCTTTCTTCCCCAAGTGCAAGAGGCTAATATACCTGTTTTCAGACATCTGAAAAAATCCAGGTATTCACTCGATGTAATCTGGGCACTACGCCAGCGTATTAAGGCGGGGCGATACGATCTTGTGCTGGCTTATATGCCTACCCCCAGCTTCTACGCCATCCTTGCCAGCCGTCTGATTAGGGATGGCCCCTCAGTAGTGATTTCCGAGCGTTCCTATGATCCGCCCGAGGGGCTTCCGTGGCGAGAGATGTTAGCTCGGCGATTTTATCGCTTTGCGGCACATCTTGTAGTCAATTCAAAGCACCAAAGTGCCAGTCTGCGCAGAAAACTACCCTCGCTCAGGAACCGCCTCACGACCATTTACAATGGGCTTGATTTGGATATATTCTCTCCCCCAGATCAAGAACCCCCGGATCAGCCGCTGAAGCTGCTGGGTTTGGCCCATGTGTCACCCAATAAGAATGTGTTGTGTTTGGTTCGGGCGTTAGGCATTCTCGCGAAGAAATACGATCTCAGGCCACATGTCAATTGGGCAGGACGACACTTTGACAGCTCGCATAGCGAATATTTCCACTACCTTCAGCAGGTTAACCATGAAATTGCAGAACTGGGTATCACGGCGCAGTGGCAGTGGCTATATGAGCAAAAAGATGTTGCTTCCTTACTCCACGAACATCATGCGCTGGTCCATCCATCTTATGGCGAAGGTTTGCCCAATGCTGTCTGCGAAGCAATGGCTTGCGGCAGACCAGTGATTCTGAGCAACACGCTGGAACATCCCTACTTAATTGAGCATGGCATTTCTGGTTTTCTCTTCGACGCGCATGATCCGCACGATCTCGCCAGGGCAATCAAAGCCCTGAACGACTTATCCGCCTCTGAGCGACATGAGATGGGCAGAAAAGCCCGAGAATTTGCTGAACAGCACTTCTCACTTCAACGGCTTGCAGAAGTATACGAAACCCTGTTTGAAACAATAGTAGAATCGTGAAAGCTGTATTTCAGAAATCTTAACGCACTCAAGCATGGCCGGGGTTTTCCTCACTTTTCCTCTCTTCACGAAAGTACACGAGGCAGGAATGAACGTTCTAATTATTGGCCCACACACCCCACTTATTGGTGGTATCTCTACTCACAATCAACGCTTTGCACAATGGCTATTGGCTCAGGGTGTCGAAACCCAAGTCCTAGATTTGCACTACAACGGTACGGAAAAACAGGATGATACAGTCATTGACCTGCCCAGAGGGATGGTACGGCGTCTACTTGCAATCATCAAAATAGCTCAACAGACGAGTTCCGACACTCTTGTTCATTTCCATGTTGCTGTACTAAACAAATTCAAGTGGGTGGCTCCGTTTCTGCTTTGGTTATTCAGAAAGAATCCCAAGGTATTGACTTTACATGCAGGTGAATTGACATGGCAAAGAATGGGTTTCGTAACCAACGCTTATACACGGTGGGTTTTTAAGCATTTTCGAAAACTGGTGGCTGTCAACACTGAAATCGAGGACTACTTAACTAAAAACCTAAACGTACCACAAAAAAAAATCGTGGTTATTCCTGCGTTCATCCGACAACCACCGAACCCTGATCTTATCCCAAACAAGATTTCGCAACTCGTTGGCAAAAAAATACTAGTAGTCACTTCCGGTGCTCTCCAAAACATTTATCGGCACGATACCATGATCGATTGTATCGAGAAGCTTGCCCCAGCCAAGTACGCGTTTATTTTTGCATTCTACTCCAGGAGCGAATCAGAATACGCGCAACGTATCAAAGCGCGACTGGCTACACTTGATAACGTGATTGTTTTCCATAATCTTGCCCCTGAGGTCTATGTCAGCATCGTAAGCGTCTGCGATATTTATGTCCGTACCACAATCACCGATGGCGACTCACTCGCTGTACGCGAAGCGGAAGATTTAGGTCTTACTATTTTTGCAAGCGACAATGTATGGCGTCCACCATCATGCAAATTGTTTTCACTGAACGATGCCGCAACACTGCTCGAACTCTTTCGCGAATATGAACAACAATCGCCCGTTTCCCGACAAGAAATCGCACCTTCGGAAGAGCTATCAAATGCTGACAGACTATTCGGTGTCTACAAGAAAATCACACATAACGTCATTGACTGAATCAAGGAGTTCAAACAGTTAAGGAAGAGGTTCAGTAGTGCATTCTTCTTGCGCGCACCGATTTCACCTTTTCGGGTCAGCTCGAGCAACTGTTCTCGTTCATCTAATTCGAATTTGACGTTGTACTAGCATAAGTCAATCTCAAGGAGCCTTCTAGTGTACATACTCGGTATCAACGCTTATCATGGTGGTGCTTCGGCCTGTCTGATCAAAGATGGGCAACTCATCGCTGCTGCAGAAGAAGAACGCTTTGTCAGAGTGAAGTACTGGGCCGGATTCCCGGCAAGGGCCATTCAATACGTTTTGGAGGAGGGTGGCATAACAGCCTATGACCTTGATCACGTCGGAGTCTCGCGCGACCCCAGTGCACACCTGATGAAAAAGGTGCTTTTCACACTGTCCAAACGCCCAAGCCTGGACTTAATCCGTTCCCGGCTGAAAAATGCCGTCGAAGTGCGCGATACCAAGACACAAATGATCGAGACGCTGGGGTTGGACAAGGACTGTCTGCGCGCTGAATTCCATAATGTTGAACATCATCGTGCGCATATGGCGAGTGCTTTTTTCGTCTCTCCATTCAAAGAAGCTGCCATCTTCTCCGTAGATGGCATGGGCGACTTTGTTAGCACGATGTGGGGCACCGGCAGAGATATCAAGCTTGAAGTGGCGGACATGGTGCACTTTCCGCACTCGCTAGGCTTTGTCTATACTGCGGTCAGCCAGTGGCTCGGGTTTCCCAAGTACGGGGATGAGGGCAAAGTCATGGGCTTAGCGCCTTATGGCGATCCGGTCTATGTGGACAAAATGCGTGATATCGTGCGCATTCAGCAGGACGGCACATTTGAGCTAAACCTGGATTATTTTGTCGTCCATACTGAGGGTTCAACGATGACCTTCGAGGAAGGCGGCCCAGTCCTGGGCAATCTCTATTCCTCAAAATTGGTCGATTTGTTGGGCGAGCCGCGCGCGCCGCGTAGTGAAATCACCGAGCACCACCAAAACGTGGCCGCCTCACTCCAGGCAATCCTCGAGGAAGCTGAATTTGCACTGATCAACAAGTTGCAGCGTGAAACCGGGCAAAAAGCACTTTGTATGGCTGGCGGGGTGGCCCTCAACAGTGCCTTCAATGGCAAGGTTCTGCCCAATACCGAGTTTGAAGATGTATTCATCCAACCCGCAGCCGGTGACGCAGGCACGTCGTTAGGTGTTTGTTACTTCATTTGGCACGAAATCCTGGGGAATCCACGCCATTTCGTGATGGCTGATGCATATACTGGTCCCAGTTTCCGAAATGGCACAATCAAACAGATTCTCGAAGATGAGGGGTTACACTACGAAGAATGCGATGATGATGAACTAGTCAAGAAAACCGCTACCGAAGTTGCACAGGGCAAAGTCGTTGGGTGGTTCCAAGACCGCATGGAATGGGGTCCACGTGCACTTGGTAATCGCAGCATCATCGCTGACCCTCGTCGCGACGACATGAAGGACATACTGAACGCCCGCATCAAACATCGTGAGAAATTTCGCCCGTTTG
>CAZSXY010000095.1:0-16114 GCA_964611395.1 uncultured Anaerolineaceae bacterium
TTAGTCGTACAGATTGGTTTTTGAATCCTACGGGCGTTCTCCAGCTACCTGACTTTTCTGGAACCGTTTGTGATTGGAGCAACCTGCGCCTGGTATCTGACGTCGGCCATGCTAATGATCTTGATTCTCTGCCTGAATACACCGGCAGGATGGACAGCTGTTGATCGCTTGGTCGAAAAACTAACACGATGGCAATACCAGCGCAACCAACCGGATTGGTAAAACAAGATGGCTGGTGTGTGCGTATTCATGGGTAGACAGAACAATTCAGAGTGAGGACAATATGCAACTTGGAAAGCTGCTTCCACCCACCTATTTGTATTTCGCCATCGTGCTGGTAATTGCGCTGCATGTTCTGATGCCCGGCCCGCAGATCGTTTCGTCGCCGTGGCGTTACCTGGGCATTATTCCGTTGATCCTGGGAAGCGTACTCAATGTAGTAGCCGATCAGGCGTTTAAGCGTCACGAAACTACCGTGAAACCGTCCGAAGAATCAACCTGCTTGGTGACTGAGGGCGTCTTCCGGTTTAGCAGGAACCCGATGTATTTGGGTTTTGTGCTGCTGCTGGTTGGGATTGTTGTGCTGCTTGGTTCCGTCACCTCCTGGATCGTAGTCTCTGTTTTCCCCTTCCTGATGGAAATTCGCTTTATACAGGGTGAAGAAGCTATGCTTGAAGCGCGGTTCGGTGATGCCTGGTTGGAATACACACAGGGGGTAAGACGGTGGCTTTAGACACTGGATGAGAACTGATGATTGATCTGGCAAAGCTTCAAACGTTTCTGCATGTTGCGCAGAGCATGAGTTTTTCCGAGGCGGCGACACAATTGCACCTCACCCAACCCACGATCAGCCACCACATCAAAATGCTTGAGCGCGACCTGGGAGTAGAGCTGTTTGAACGATCCGGGGGCGGTCTGCGGCTAACCGAAGCTGGCAGCTTATTGCTTCCACGTGCGCGAAAACTTGTGCGCGAGACCTTTGAAATCCAGCAGTTGATGGAGTCATTAGAGGATAGGATCGTGGGCCAGCTTCGCATCGCTTGCAGTACGACCACAGGAAAATACGTCTTGCCGCAGTTTGCCGCGCGTTTTCACGAACAACATCCGGGTGTCAACATATCAATATTGAGATGTACATCGCCGCTCGTTGTGCCTCAACTCCTTAAGGAAGAAGCTGATCTGGGAGTCGTCAGCTATGATGCCTGCGGTGACGGGATGGAATGTCAGGAGTTTTTCAACGACCATATTATCCTCATTGTGTCAGCAAATCACCCCTGGGCATCACGTCAATATATTGATCCGTCAGAGTTACTAGGAACGCGTGTGATTATTCGGGAGCCCACATCTGGTACCCGTCGTGCGCTGCTCTCCGAACTGGGCAAACATAGCATTACCCTCGACGATATGGACATCTGCCTGGAAGTTGGTAATTCTGAAGCCATCGTAAAAGCAGTCGAAGCGGGCTTTGGTGTGTCATTTGTTTCACGACTAGCCGCAGACTGGGCATTAGACAAAGGTACCGTGGTTGAAGTGCCGGTGGCAGATTTTGATCTGCACCGTAAGGTCTACCTGATCAGGTCTGAGGTACATGAACCTCACCGTGCTGTTGAAGCTTTCTGGGGCTTTGTACATGATCCATCCAATGCCGACCTGCTGCGCCTGGCCGAGAGATAGCACGAAAGAAAAGCGGGCAGTATCATCTCCCGCCAGAAATGATACTGCCCCCAAAGTAAAGTTCTCATTTTGCCGCTATGCGGCCTAAAATGTGAGGGTAATCCCAGCGCCCTGAGCTTGCAACAGGAAGGAGGGGGCATTCATAATTTCGATCCGCTCGTCGCGCAGGTCCTCCTTTTGAATTCCCTTGTTCTCAAGCGCCAATTCGCACAAGATGATGCGCCCGCCTTCGTCGAGGATCGTGTTGAAGAGTTCAACCGGGTCTGGCAGGCCCTTCTTGCCCTGGAATTTCTCAAGCTCGCCCTTGAGCAGCACGTTAGCCCCGCCTGGACAGAAAAACAGGAGCACGTCTTCACCGATGCCGACGCCCGAAGCTCCCATGATCAAGGTGGGCATCACACCGGCGCTGTCACTGTTGCAGATGACAACCATCGGGCCAGTTCCATTTTCACTCATGATTTTTCTCCTCATTAGGTAGGTATATGAGTATTATTCGTTCAGTCCGTGCCAGCCGGGACCGGTTTTCGTGCGGTCTTCTCAATCTCTCTGGCACGCTGTTTAACCGATTCCAAATATATTGCCATTGGACGGTAGACCAGGTGAGTCCACTTTCCGATGCCCACTTCCGTATCCAGCATGGCAAACATCGCCATCAGGTGAACGACGTAGAAGATATACGTCGGCCAGGCCCAACCGGCATAGCGGAAGATATGTACCAAGATTCCGGTGACTGCGCCGATCAGGATGAACGATGGAAAGAGCCAGTCAGTGGGGTGCGAAAAGCGATGGATTTCTTCGCGCTTGCGATAACGCCCGATCAACGCTTCCGACGACATGAGGATCAGCACAATGGTGGCGTAGTAACCAATCCATCGCTGCGGGTGATACAGTGGGTAGATGGTATCTGTTTGGAACCACCACAGCAGCGGCACAACAAGCACCAACATCGTCACGTACCCTGACGCCAGCAACAAGTGCTTGAGCCAACGGCTGCGATCCGTCTCGTTACAATCCCGCCAGCGTTTCTGGGTCAGAAAATGAACGACAAACGCTTTGAACTCGCTGGCATAAACTGAGAACGGGATATCTATTGTTTCCGTAGTCGAACGCATGATACGCCGTGCCATGTGCAGCGCATTTGTGCCGAGTCGCACGGCAAGAACCGCGAAATGCACCAACACAAACGCCCACACCAACATGACCGGCGCAAAGGTGTTGAGTTCCACGCGATCGGTTACGATCCGGTCAAATCCGGTGAGGGCATGATAAACAACAAACACCACCAGCGTTAGCAAGACGTAGCGCACAATCGTCAAGACAACCGCTCGCTCGGATGTGTACAGTTCTGCACCCAGGCCGGATCGATCATACTGCGCCGTCAGCCAGCGGCGCGCTGCCATCATTGTTTCGGCGGGTTCCGCACCTTTGGGACAGGTCTTGGTGCAGTCACCGCAGTAGTAACACATCCAGGGATCGGCGCTTTCCAACAACCGGTCACGCAACCCCATCTGGATCAGCCGGATCGTGCTCCGGGGGAAGGGGTGCTGATCATCGGTTAGCGGACAGATCGCGGTGCAATTCCCGCAGTTAAAGCAGGCTTCGGTGTTGACCGTGCCGTACTCTCTAATCTCATCCAGCAAGGAGGGATCAACGCGCGTGCTCATGATTCATCCTCCTGTGCCAGCGCGTACTGGTAATATTCACCACATTGCCCTACCTCAATGATCAGGTCATATTTCTTCATGGCCGTGATGTGCCATAGAATGTCGTGCGCGGGAAGGCCGGTTATCTCGGCGATTTCCGGCACGATCTTCGGCCCACTGCGCAACTGCTGGCAGATTTGCCGCCGGATGGCTTTCTGTGTTTTGAGCAAAGCCTGCGTGCGTTCCACTGTATCCCGATGTTGATCGCGTAGCTGCTTAAGCAACGCCGTCCGTTGCCGGGCTTCTTCTTTGGTCTGTGTCATGTCGTACTCTCCAAAATGGGCAGAGGGCCAGCAATAGCGTCCACCATCGCATCGTATTGCGCCAATGTCCAGCCCTGCACATCAATAGCCCGGTTGGGACAGGCGCTCACACACGCGCCGCAGCCCACACAGTTGGCGGGTGTCACCACCGCTTTTTGAACTTCGTGACCATTGGCGCTGAAGGTTTGAAGACCGATGGCCTCCTCATAGGCGCAAACGTCTACACACTGCCCAGCACCGTCACACAGATCGTGGTTCACGTGCGCCACGAACGGCTCCAGTTCAACCGATCCCTGCCCCAGCAGCACGGCCACTTTCGCCGCCGCTGCTGATGCGGCGGCGCTGGCTTCCTGGATGTTCATTGGGCCTTGCGCCGTGCCTGCCAGCACCACGCCCGGCACCGCCGTCTCGACCGGCTGGAGCTTGGGATGCACTTCCAACAGAAAGCGATCTGTCCCGGCGGAAATCTTCAGCAGGTTGATGATGTCGTCCACAGGGTTAGGCAAGATGCCCGTCGCCAGCACAACCAGATCGGCGGGCACATCGAGTTCCTCGCCCCACGTCAGATAGTCTTTGACGCGGACGAGCAGCGGGCGGCTGTCCCCTTCAGGTGCGGGTAGAATGTCGGGCCGCTCATCGCCATGGAAGCGTAAAAAGCGTACCATGTTGGCCGCTGCCTCGGTGTAGTATTCCTCGTGGCCACGCCCATAGGTGCGAATATCCTCGTGGATATCAAAGATGTTGATCGCCGGATAACGCTCGCGGAGTTCGTTGGCGAGATGCAGGGCTGCCGTACAGCATACGCGCGAGCAGTAATCATTGACCCGCCCATCGGACTGCGGCTCGTGCACGCCGGGAATTTCCCGGCTGCCCACACAGTGAATCAGGGCGATATTCTCGATCTTCCGTCCCTTCCATTCCAGGTCGTCACCTTCATCGGTCAGGGCCAACAGCCGGATCATCTGCGGCAACGTGATGACCTCAGGGTATTCACCATAGCCATATTCACCCTGACGCGGTTCGTAGGGCTGGAAACCGGTAGCGACCACAAACGCGCCGACCTTCAGTTCAAACGTTTTGGTTTTGTTCTCCAAATCCAGCCCGGCCCCATTGACACTGAGGCACTTTCCACAACCATCGCAGTTGGCCCAGTCGATAGCTGGCAGGTTGGGGTAGGCACCAGGATAGGCGCGGTAGATGGCTTTGCGGGTCGTCAGGCCGTAGTTGAACTCATCCGGCACTTCAACTGGGCAAGCGGCGGCAACTTCCTCGAAGCGCATAAATTCCTCGCTGACGCCGCGTGATTGTTGGGTGATCTCAACCTGAAAGTCCCCCACATAACCGCGCACACCAGTCAACTCGGCGCGTGTATGCACCGTGATCAGCGGGTGCGCCAGCACAGTTTCGATCAGACCGTGTATCGCTTCGCGCGCGTGCTCATCAGCGGGGAATGTGGTTTCAAGCTGAGCCATGTGCCCGCCCAAAAACGGTGACTTTTCGATCAGCGTTACGCGGATACCGCGCCGCGCGATGTCCCATGCCGCCCGCAGCCCCGCCAGCCCCCCGCCGATGACCAGCGTATGCTGTTCAGCATCAAGCGTGATTGGCTCCAGGGGTTCCAGCAAACGGGCCTTGGCGATACCGGCCATCATCAGGCGTATGGCCTTTTCTGTCGCCTTCTGGGGGTTGCTCTGGTGGACCCACGAATCCTGTTCGCGCAACCCAACGTGGTGATACAGGTAGGGATTCAGTCCAGCGCGCGCCACGGTGCCTCGGAAGGTTCGCTCGTGCAGCGACGGCGCACAAGCCCCGACAACAACGCAGTTGACGCCGTGTTTGCGAATATCCTCCTCGATCATCGCCTGGCCAGCATCCGAACACATCGACATGTCGGTGCGGGAAACGACGACGTTAGGGAGATCGCGCAGCGCCGCAGCGACTTGGTCACAGTCAACCACATCGCTGATATTGCCACCGCAGTAACACACATAAGCGCCAATTCGGACATCACCATTCGAGGTTGTCTCAGGCATGGACGGCCTCCTTTGCTGCTGTGGGGCGTGGCGATAGCCCTTTGTTGGTCGCTTCCAGATACGCCGCGGCTTCGGCGGCGGCGGCACCAGCCATCACGATGCTGTCAACGATATCCATCGGGCCCGCTGCTGTGCCGGTAACAAAAATCCCAGGCTTTTCGCTGACACTAGGACGCATGTTGGGCGCAGGGATAGCTGCAAAACCATCGGCAGCGATAGGAACGCCGTAGAGGTGTTGCGGGTCATAACCGGGAAGCATCCCCACTGAGAGCACCACGAGATCGTGTGTGCGCTCAACGACTTTCGATCCATTTTCGATCATCTCTACGCGCACGATGGGATTCTGGTCTTCATCTTCGGTAATGCGAGCGACTTTGCCTTTGATGAACTCGATCCCCATTGCTTTTGCGTTCTGGTAGAACTGCTCGTAGCCTTTACCAAATGTGCGAATATCCATGTAGTAGATGGTGATATCGGCCAGGGGCAGCGCACCAGAGAGCAGCATCGCTTGTTTGATGGCATACATGCAGCAAACCCGCGAGCAGTATTCGACGCCCAGCGTCGTGTCGCGTGATCCCGCGCATTGCACATAGGCTATTGAGTCCGGTTCTTTGCCATCTGACGGACGCAGCACGTGCCCGTAGGGACCGGTGGGCGCAAGCAAACGTTCCATCACCAACGCATCGACGACATTAAGAAGCTCGCCGCCGCCATACTCGCCTTTGGCATCCGTTGGCGTCAACTCAAAACCGGTGGCCAGGACAACCGCTCCTACCTCGATCTCGAAGGTTTCGGGCTGCTGAAAGAAGTCAATAGCATCGACGGGGCAAGCTTTCTCGCACTTGCCGCACAGCAAACAGTTTTCGATGTCGAGAATGGCTTTTTGTGGAACTGCAGTCGAAAATGGAACACGGATCGGACGCACTGCGCCCAGATTCCGGTCAAACGTTGAAGGGAGATCGATGGGACAGGCGTATTCGCATTGACGGCAGCCCGTGCAAGCATCAATGTCGACATAACGAGGTTTTTGGAGCACCTGGGCCGTGAAGCTTCCGCCAGGGTTCTCGCTGATTGACTGCACTTCGCAGTAGGTCAGAAGTTCGATATGGTCGTGATGCGCAACGGCGGACATCTTGGGTGTGGTGATGCAACTACAGCAATCCAGCGTGGGGAAGACCTTGCTCAGCATGATCATCTTGCCCCCGATGCTGGGCTCCTTTTCGACTAACGCCACACGGTAACCCTGATCGGCCAGGTCCAGTGCAGATTGCATCCCCGCGATACCCCCACCGACCACCAGCACATCGGCGTTCACATTTTGGACAGTCATAGCTGGTTCACCTCTTCTTGCTGGATTGAGGGGACGGCGCATGAGCGACTGTGGCTAACTCGTCTCGGACAGGGCCGATTTCTGCCAACGTCTGGTTCATCTGGGTTATTTCGCGCATGAAGGCGCTGGTGCAAACGGTGCAGATGGCAACCAACCGCAGCCGCCGGGTGTTGATGCCCCGCTCCGTCATCAACGGATAGACATTGTTGATGATTTGCGCTGTGCGTTCGGCACCGCCCTTATAGGGGCAATCTGTCCCGCTGTACATGACCAGGATAGCATCGATGCCACGCTCAAACGCACGCAAGTAGAAACCTTCGGGGAACATGGCCGGGCAAACTACAGGCAAGATATAGGTGTTCGGTGCGTAAGTGGCGTGCAGTTGCCCTACTGAATCTGCCCCTGCATAGCCACCTGAAAGTGTCGCCAGAATTAGAATCTTCATTTCCTCTGACGCGGTTGCCATGAGGATTTCCTCACTTCAAGCGCTTGATGAAGATACGGTCGTATCCGTCCGCTTCGAGACTCCCCAGGTACTCGTGGCCAACTTTTTGGGACCACTTGGGAATGTCATTTTTGGTGTTCGGATCCCCCGACCAAATTTCCAGCACTTCACCGACAGCAATTGCACCGATGCCTTTTTTGGCCTCCAGCAACGGGCCAGGACAGGCGCTACCGCGCGCATCAACCACCTTCGCGGCTTCGATATTGGATAGATCGATGTTCGTCATTGGTAAATCCTCCTGATTGCTATCCTTCTTGCGAACTCCCGACATAGGGTTTGCGGTTCGCTGAAGACGTCCTTCGAGTACGTACTGTAGAATTCGACAGCCTTCCAACAACTCATGATCTGCAACATGGTAATAGACAGTATGGCTTTCTCTGCGCGATATCAGGATACCTTTGTCTTTCATCAGGCGAAGGTGTTGCGACGTATTTTGCAGGGAAGATTCGATGGCTTCAGCTATGTCTCCTACAGACATTTCCCGGTCGCCCAAAGCCCATAGGATCAGGATACGGTTGGCGTTGCCAAAAACCTTGCAGATTTCCGCCTGCTGTCTTGCAAACTCAAGGATCTGGGCCATCCATCCGGCTTTCCCGGAAAGTTCATAACTTAACCGAATGTTTAACTTTTCGATTTAACTATAGGATGTGCTGTAGCCGAGGATAAGTGAAAAGTATCACGAGAGATATTGAACTTTTCTATAGCAAGTCATAGATAGTTCTACCGGATTCCACACGGAAGGCCGCCGTGCTCACAAACTGATCCAAGGCGACATGTGCCAGGCTGCTTTTGAACGTGTTTGAAGGAAATCGTCGGCTACGTGCCTGGCGATGAAGACCAGCGGGCGTATACATGCAATCGAGCGAGCCCCTGTACGGTTGAAAAACTCAATCCAGGCGAGAAAACAGGTCAGGCCGCTTGGCGATAGTAATCGCGCAGCAAACCACCTAGCACGTCTCGGCGCTGAATGGTACCCTCCTCGCGGCGGTGCTCGTCAAAGATGGGCGTCTGTTGCTCCAAGCCTTGATGCGGTCGCGCTTGATTGTAGAAGGCGGTGTATTCACTTAACACGCGCCGCAGATGGCGCTGGTTGAGGATCAGAAGATGATCGAGACACTCGTTACGAAGCGAGCGAATCCATCGCTCAGCAAACGCGTTGGCTTGGGGAGTTCGATAGGGGGTCAAGACAATCTCAATGCCTTCGGAGCGGAAGACGATGTCGAACGACCGGGTGAACTTGGAGTCCCGATCATGAATGAGGAAGCGCATGGGCTTGATATCCGGTGAGCGATCCTGGAATTCCCAGGTCAGCTGACGCGCCTGGTGGGTCACCCAGTCTCGATTGGGGTGCGCTGCACAGCCGGCGAAATGCACGCGTCGTGTCCCCAGTTCGATGAAAAACAGGACGTACAAGGTGCGCAGGCCAAGGGTTTCGACCGTCAAGAAATCGCAGGCAAGCATCTGCTGCTTGTAGTGGTTGAGAAAAGTGCGCCAACTGGTCCGCCCACGTCGAGGCGCGGGGGGAATGCCGTGCCGTTCAAGGATGTTTTTCACCGTGGTGGGATCAAGCTCAATGCCTAGCTTGCGCAGTTCACCCGCAATCCGGTCATAGCCCCAACGAGAATTCTCACACGCCAGCTGTATCACCAATGCTTCGATCTCTGCCGGGGTGTGGGGGCGTCCACCCTTCTGTCGACGCTGTTTGAACGTCCACTTCCAGCGCACGATGGCGCGATGCCAGCCGACCACTGTCTCGGGCCTGAAGAGGGTTATGCTTTCTTCAAGTTTTTCTCAGGCGTCGGTTGCCTTGCCCTTCAACTGCATCGCCAGCGCCGCCAACGGCACCTTCTGCCAGCGAGGAATGTGAGGGCCACGGGTTTGCTTCCGCTCAACAATGCGCAGCTGCTGGCGCAGCAACACGATTTCCAAGTCCTTCTCGTCCTCGGTGAGTCCGCAAACCGAGGACAGGTCCAACACGAACGCCCACACAAACAACATGATCCGAAAGATCATCCCAACCCTTTCTTCTCAGTCGGCACGACAAGCCCTAAGCATACCGCAGTTGAGAAGAAGCTTCAGACTCTTGATTCGGTCATCCGCAGGTCTTCGCCTGTGTTCGTCGGCCGGTCAGCGGGCGCTCACGGGGAAAACGGCAGTCGGATTGAGTTTTTCAACCGTACAAGCTATTCGCCTGCCCGGGAGCACTGCTCAAATGCCAAATGTATGGTCGCGCTAAACTTGACCTACTGCGAATTCGGCTCCTGCAACCCTCCGGAGAGCACCACATTTGCGCATGAGTCTCTGGGGAAAGCACCTCTGAAACAACCAAAGAAGACTGAAGACCTACCAGCGCCAAGCGTTATCTGTCAACCGTGGGCCTCCCTGCAAGAGCGTCTAATTCGATTACGCTAATCTCGGGAAACTGCCCTGCCGCTTCAATCGTTACACGGATGCCGCTCGCAAGCACAGATTCCGACAGAATGACATCGATGACTTGGAATGGTGCTTCGTGGGCGGGAACTGGAAAAACTCCGGTTCCATCTGGTACAGGTAGCCATTCGCCATCAACCAACAGCTCTGCAAGAACAGTGGAGCCGACCACACCGCCCGCAATCAATCGAATGGTATGCACCTTCACTACCTGGTCATATACGACGGATATGGTTATCAATCCATCAGTAGTAAGACGCCTGTATAGTCGAGGAACACGCCTGGCCGGTTCCCGTCCAGAGAAATCATGTTCAAACCCATCAGCGACTCCCCACGTCCGCGAAGCGGCCAGTTCATCGCTCACGCTGACCTCAACGGTCCCACCGGCCAGCCGGATTTGATTGTTGGCGCTACGATGATACAACTGGATAAGAGGGTTGAGATCAAGGGGAAGATCGTCTGAGGGTGACGGCAGAATCCAGGTATCACCATCAACACTTCCTCCTGACTCGAGAATTGTCATCTCCACCAGAGGCAGCATCCGTTCTGCCATCATAGTGAACGTGTCTTCTGCCCTGGGATCGTCCGGCAGATAATCGGGCAGCGTGTCTCGAGTCCTGTGTATCCAATACCGATCCGACAAAGTGACATCCGGAAATTGCGCAGCTAGGGTGTCGTACCCATACATCAGACCGAGCAAGCCCCCCATGGTCGCAGTGCCGTTATCCGAGTCCCATCCGCTGAGCGTGCCAATCTGGACCGTGCGTTTGAAATCACCTTCTCCGTACAGCAGCGCAATTAGTCCCGCCGCGAAATTGACCGATGACTCGGTCCACCCGCGATAGACAAAACCATTCTCACCCGCATTGGCTTGATACCGCTCGTAGACCCGATCGCGCGTCGTCTCCCAATCATCCGCGTCAGGATTGTTGAGGTAGTCGGTCAGCACGAAGTCTACGATATCAGCAGTCTTAGAAGTGTCCGGGATATAGCGACGGGCTTCCTCGACCATCCAGATGATCTGCTCTCGGCGTAATGCAGATGGGTCAACCTGTGTCGCCAAGGCATAGAGCACAACATTGAACTGGGCCGCATGAGCGGCATAGCCTCCGGCAGTGGTGCGAATTGGCAAATCCGCCAGAAGAAGCGCTTTTCCGGGCATTCCGGGCGCAATTGCGCCGAAGAACTCTGTCGTCAGTTGAGCATCGATCTGGAGATAGTATTCATTGATGCTCCCCATGCCAGTGACAGGTGGCATTACGCCCATTTCCATCAGGCTCCGCGCTTGCTCGTTGGAAACCCATATCCACTCGTTGATGTGTTGCCGCCATCCATTCGAAATTTGTTCTGCGGAGAGCAACGGGGTGGAGTATTGGTTCATGAGATGCAGGTAGACGTACTCGATGTCAGTGTCGTCGTCGGCCAGCCAGGGGTCTTGAATGACAAAATCGATCACCGAATTGGGTTTCCATGAGATATGCTGGTCGATGCCCCAATCTTCGTCGGTGTAAAACGGTGCGTCCTGTTTGACGCCTTCAGTCGTCAAGCCCGTCCAGTTGGCAATCGCCTCACCGAGCCACATCGCCCGGAGACGATCTGCGTAATCTTGGCGGTTTAATTGCCGAGTCCCTGGCGAGTTCAAATGAGTGAGATTTTCAGCAGCGGTTACCGATCCAACAAAAAGGGAGACCAACACACTCCAGATGATGATTGATTTCCTCATCGCATTTCCTTGACAATTCTCATCGAATCATCGTACGATTTATACGTATGAGTTATACGTATGAATGGAACAAATATGCCTCCTCGGCGATCCGAAAAAAAACGTGTCACTCAGGCTGACGTTGCCCGCCATGCGAATGTGTCGCAGTCACTGGTATCTTACGTCATCAACGACAACGCTGCAATCTCAATCCCAGAAGAAACACGGCAACGCATTCTGGATGCGATGGAAGAGTTGGGCTATGTGCCCAATATCACGGCCCGTCGACTTCGTTCCAGCAAATCGTTTACCATTGCCGGTATCATCCCCGACATCCTCAACCCATTTTATCCGGCCTTTGAGCGCGGCATCCAAGATGTGGCTGAGCAGCATGGTTACGATTTGATCATGTACAACACGGAGGCGCGTGCCGACAAAGAGCGAAAATGTATCAATTTGCTGATTCAAGGCCGTGTTGACGGAATAGTGGGGGTCTTTTTCCATGTGACTGCCCGTGACTTGGTGACCGCGCTTGAGCAAAACATCTTCGTTGTACGATTAGAGGCAAGGGAGAAAGCTGTCGGCACATGGCCGCTTGATAACATTTTTGTCGATAACATCGCCGCGGCGCGGACGGTAACCACATATCTGATCGAGCAAGGACACACCCATATTGGTATGTTAGCGAGCCAGGATGGGCCATCGCAGTTTCGATTACAGGGATATCGAGATGCCCTTCAAGAACATAACCTGCCGGTCAACGATGACTTGATCCGCATTGGCAGCTTTAACGCGGATGGCGGCTACGAAACTGTGCAGCAATTGCTTGAACTAGACCGTCGCCCTTCGGCGGTATTCGCGTCCAATGACTTGATGGCGATGGGCGCGATGGCAGCTATTCGGCAAGCTGGCCTCTCCATTCCAGACGATATCGCAGTGGTTGGTTTCGATGATATACCCGCTGCCCGGTTAGTCTATCCAGCACTAACGACCATCGCCCAACCACAGCGCCAGATGGGTCAGCGAGCCGCCGAGATGTTATTTGAGCGCTTGAACGGGAGCGCGCCAGACATGGGGCGGAACGAACAAATACCCTATGAACTGGTGATCCGAGATTCGGCTTAAAGAGAAAGGAAGGCGCCATTGATCGAACGCTCATCTTTTCGCAGACAATAATATTCGCTTAGTTTTTCAGGAGAGACACATAATGAGATCGCCACGTATCGTACTTGTCCTGGTTGTTGTTCTTGTGTTGGCCCTGGGTGCGCTCGGCCCGGCAGTCCAAGCGCAGAATACGGTAACTGTGACTTGGTGGACCGAAGACTACATTGATATCGACCAGATCAACGCGACGCTCGTTGACCCATTCAACGCCGCGCATCCCGATATCAAGCTGGAGATTACCGCTACATCAAACCTGAATGATGTGCTCCGTACCGCATTTGCTTCGGGGGAGGCCCCGGACATTCTGCAAACGCCCGGTGCGTCCTTCATCGCGGAATTCATCGACGCTGGCCTACTCTTGCCACTGACAGACGCTGCCGAGGAAAACGGTTGGGAAGACAAGTTGTTGCCCTGGGCGTACCAGTCGGGGATCGTTGAGGGCGAGCTTTATAGCATCCCCTTGACCTACGAGAGCATGGTGCTCATCTACAACAAGACGCTCTTTGAAGAGAGGGGCTGGGAAGTTCCGACCAATCTGGAGGAACTGGAAGCGCTGGCTGAAGCTGCGGAAGCAGAAGGGATTCTGCCCTTCACCTATGGCAATGCGGATTGGCAACCCGCTAACGAACACCTGATGGGGATCTACCTCAACAACTACGCCGGGCCGGAGAACGTATACAAAGCGCTCATCGGCGAGAAAAAATGGACTGACCCCGAATTCGTAGAAGCAACAAAGCTGCTGAAAACCCATATTGCCGATAATGGCTGGTTCGCCGGGAGCCTGGAGACGTACTTCGCCTACACTTGGGATGATTGGTGGACTGAGTTGGCTATCGGTGACGCAGCTATGGTAATGACCGGTACCTGGGGGTTCCGTGGTGTCGACGAATTCTTTGGCGAGACCGACTACGAATGGGATTGGGCCCCACTGCCGCCGTTCTCCGACATGGCCGGAGAATACTCTTACTTACTGGCAACCGGTAGCACGCTATCAATCAACGGTGAGTCTGACCATCCAGACGCCGCGCTCGTTGTGCTGGATTGGTTGCTTAGTGACCCGGCCCGTGTGCTGGAGATCGCTTCCGGGTACGGCTTCGGCGAGTTTGTCGTGCCGTTGCACTTCACGGAAGAAGACTTCCCCGAGGGTACTGACCCCCGGATTATTCGTTTCTTCACCGACTTCGCCAAAGTGACGGGCGAAGGTCGCGTGGGCTACACCACCTGGACGTTCTGGCCTGCCGATGCCAACGTGCAACTCTGGGAAGCCATCGAGAATGTCTGGTTTGATGAGATGTCCGTCGAGGACTACCTCGCAGAACACCAGGCCCTCTGGGATCGTGCGCGTGATGAGGGCAAAACACTGCCCATCCCGGCGCGTCAGTAGATAAGCCTGGGGGAGGGTTCCAAACCCTCCCCTTCGCTCTCGGTTATGACGCGGAGCAATACCCATGGAAAAATCTACCCACATGTCGACAACAGTCGGTACTCAGAAAAAGAGGGCGCGGTCTAAACATGCTCTCCGCGCGACGCTGGGTCGGTGGATGTTCATTCTGCCCATCTTGCTTCTCAATTTTATTATCATCATTATTCCCTCGGTCTTCGGTCTGTTCGTGGCGTTCACAGATTGGACAGGATATGGCTCGTTGAATTTCATTGGCTTGGAGAATTTCGAAAGATTATTCCAGGACGACATTTTTTTCAAAGCATTGAAGAACAATCTGGTTTGGACGGCGTTTTTTCTGACAGCGCCGATAGCAGTTGGTTTGCTGGGAGCGTACTTGCTGTCCGGGATCAAGAAAGGTCAAATGTTCTTCCGTGTCTCTTTTTTCATCCCGTATGTGATTGCCAGTGTCGTCAACTCGCAACTCTGGCGACAACTCCTCCACCCGCGTGTTGGCATTGGCGCGTGGTTGGGTGATCAAGGCATCGACATCTTGGATTTCCCGGTCTTTGGTTCGCGGGAGTACGCGCTTTACGGCGTGGCATTTGTGGATGGATGGCACTTTTGGGGATTTCTGGTCGTGATTTACCTGGCGGCGATGTCCGCCGTGGATGTTGAGTTGTACGAAGTTGCCCGGCTGGATGGGGCCAATCGCTTCCAGCAATTTCGCCATATCACGCTGCCGAGCATTCGCCCTACGCTAGTATTCACGATCTTGATGATTATCATCTGGTCGTCGTTGGTGTTCGACTATGTCTACATGCTCACTGGCGGCGGGCCAGCCAATGCGTCCGAAGTCATGGCCACCTATCTCTACGATAACGCTTTTGCTCGATTTGATGCTGGTTATGCCGCGTCTGTGGGCGTCATGATGAGCATCTGGGTCGCGCTGGCCGTAGTGGGATTCGTGCTCTTAAGAAGACGTGGATGGGAGATTTAGATGATGCTACAACAAAGACGCGCTCAATCTACCATTCCAAATTACATCATCCTGGTGTTGTTGACGCTTTTCGCACTGGTTCCCATTGTGATCTTGTTGATGAACTCGGTCAAATCGACACCCGAGATTGGCCGGAATCCGCTTGGTTTTCCCCAAAATGTGATCCTGGAAAATTACTCTGAGGCCTGGGAAGAAGGCAAGTATGCCAGAACGATTCGCAACAGCCTCGTGTTGACCAGCGGCACCATCATCGGAACACTGACGCTGGCTGGTCTGGCCGCTTATGCGCTGGCACGGCTGAAGCTCCGGGGCGGAGACCTGATCGCGTTCTATTTTCTTGTGGGGACTAGTGTGCCGCCGCAGTTGTTTATGGTCCCGCTGTTTTTTATGTGGCGACGAATTGGGTTGATCAACTCTCACTTCGGGTTGATCCTCATTTATTGCGGGTTGTTCTCGCCGTTTGCAACGTATCTGTTGCGTTCCTATATGGTCGCTCTGCCAGAGGAGTTTATGGAAGCCGCGCGGATCGACGGCGCTTCGAACTTTCAGGTCTTTCGGCATGTAATCATGCCGCTGTCCTGGCCTGGTTTTTTGACGGCGGGCCTGGTCGTTGGGTTGGCGGTCTGGAATGAGTTCTTGTTTGCCATAACGTTTCTGCTGAAACCTGAACTCAAGCCGATCGCAACCAGCCTATTCGCCTTCCAGGATCGCTTTGGCCGCGACTGGGGGCTGACCAGTGCGGGATCGGTCATCATGATGTTACCGGTGATCGTCTTGTTCTTGATGCTGCAACGCCGCTTTATCGAGGGCCTGACCCAGGGTGGTTTGAAAGCCTAGAAAACTGTCTTTTAGAAAGGGAGAGAAAATGCCACTGCCTGCCGACTATACTGAGCGCGTTTATGCGGGTGTGCTCGGTAAGATCATCGGTG
>CAZSXY010000096.1:0-16088 GCA_964611395.1 uncultured Anaerolineaceae bacterium
ACGCCCCGCTTTGACTTGCTGTTCTGTAATGTGACAATGTGGACATTCGCTCATGACCATAGATTACCCTGTCACCGCCTTTTTATCCACTCCCCGAAATTCGCAATGATTGCATGGCAGGTCAAAACCGTGTACACTGAAAACAATTGATTAATATTTAGATATCGAGTCAGAGTGGTGAAACAATCTGAACTCGATTAACCCAACAATTGATTTACAGTAGTGCTACGCTAAATGTCCGGGAACCGGCTTGTTCCTGGTGTTCCTGGACTCCCCGCCCCACGCCCGTAAGAATTCGAAGGGAAGAGTTGTTATGGCAGACGATGAATCCAAAGTAACGATTGTTGCCTGGCCGAAAGAAGCGGCTGTGTTGGAGCACCACTTCCCATCCGAAAAACCCTGCCCCGTGTCCATTTCCTTCACCGAGACGCCGGCGCGAGTTATCGTCTCCACCGACCCCCAGCAGCCGGTAGCAGTGGATATGGACATGAAAGTGACAGCAAGCGAGCCGATTCCCCTGTGTATCAAACTGTGCGAGCCGATCTGCGCCAGAAGCGACTATACCATTGGCATCAGTATCTTCGACAACCCCTTCGCTTCCATCAATATTCGCGGCATGACGAAGATCGAAAACTGCGGCGAGGCACCGGTGAAAGAACGGCTTTGCGTCGGCTTTGACAGGATAAAGGAAGGCACCACCTTTTCTGCGGCTTTTGCCCACGAGGGACTTACGTTTAGTCCGCTGGGGGGTGAGCTGCGGATGGCGACCTTCGGCGAGCCTGCGGGACGGATCAAACTGGCCTTTATGAAGCCGGGAGTGCGGGTTGACTTCCCGCAACCGGTGGAAGATGTGCTGCTCACCATCAACAACTACGCGCATCCTGACTTGACGATCAGCGCCTATGCCGGGCCTAACCTGCTCACCCAGTTCACGGTTTCGATTGCCAATACCGTGAAAGAAGTTACCCTGAGCCAGACCGGCATTACAGCGTTGACCATCACGGGTGGGGACAACGAGGCGGCGTTGGTAGAGGTGTGCTACCGGCCAATGCAGGGCGCGACTGTCTTGACAAGGGTGGGGTAACCGGTCGGAGTTCCTCGTACACAGCCGGGCGTACACTATCGACCGCTCGTCAGGATTCGTAAGTTTCGTATCCAATAGGGAGGCGATATTATGGCGCGAGAATCTCACACAATCAGCTCGATGGAAGAACTGATGGCGGTTGTCCCGCAGATCATCGAAGCGGTCAACGCCGACCTGTCGCTGGCATTACGCTTCGCGGCCAACCCGTTGTTTCTCGCTGAGGAACTGGGTTATACGCTGAGCGACGAGATGCGGCACTTCGCCGCTCGACGCGTGCGCTTTCCGACCGAGACGTTTGAAAAGTTGCAAGCGTTAGAGGAACAGGTTTGGGAACTGGCAGGTGAGCGCTTTGACATCGATTCGGAAGAAGCGCTGGCGCACGTCCTGTTTACGAAATTGAAGCTGTCTCCCCCCCAGGTCGAGGATCCGGCGCAGCAGAAAAAACCACGCCGCAAACGCAAAGCGCCGAAAAAAACGACCCGCGCGATGGAACCTGATACAGACGCGGCTCAGAAGCCTGATCCCAGGAAGCTCACTGCGCTTCTGCCCGCACGCCCGGTGGGTCATGGCCCTATCGATGACCCATTGGAACCCTTGCGCGACGCTCACCCGATCGTGCCGCCGCTTCTGGAATACCGGCAGTTGGAAGCAAGCAGCGCGCGGTTAGCGCCGCGCGAACTCTACGACCGCATCGGACGTGGCGATATCGATCTGCCTATCACCCGACTACAGCTACGGTTGAAGAACATTCCTGAACCGTAAGTTTAAGGAGATCTGCCATGCCGAACCTGGGTGGTTTTGAAGTGGTTGGCGAACTGACGGTAGCGGTCCTCAACCAGATTTTGGGCAGCGCCTGGGACAACAATACCATTCCCCACAGCGTGCAGATCCCAGCCGGGACCACTTTTGGCACTTACTCGCTGGCAGATGGGGTGGTCAACATCCGACGCGCTGGCCTCAGCCTGGCCATGGATGTGCCCGCTAACGGCGTGCGCATTACTCTTCCCTCCGAAATCCAGGTGGAGCTGGCCAATCCGCCGGTGCCGAGCGCCAGGTTGTTTGATATGACGGCCAACATCGTCGCGGCCGTGCCGATCGGCGTGCTGCCGGGCACGATCCACGTGGCGGCCTTGCTGAACAACATCCCGCGCGCGAGTGTAAGCGCCACCCTCACCAGCGGTGACCCTGTTCCGGCGTTAACGCTGAGTCTGATCGGCGAATATGTTCATGCCCGCTATCAGGACAACACCATCCCCCACACCCAGACACAAACCGGATTGTCCTTAGGCGTCTGGACGACTGACGCATTCTTAGAGATTTTCGATGATGCGAGCGACGCCAGCCGGCGGATCGAAACATCGCAGCCAGACGCGAACCACGTAAAGGTGCGCTTGCCCTTCCATCTGCGCCTCAGCAACCTGCAATCCTCGGCTGGCCCGCAGCCCTTATCACCAATGGGCATTAAGGGGCGCATCGCCATCACCGCCGCGCTTGAGTTCGGCACCGGGTCTCTCACGGTTCGTTTCACGACGGCAACGGTGGCTATTGAAGACATCGGGCCGGCGGATGGAGCAGAAGGCACCAATTACACCGCCAATAAGGCTGGGGCCGCCCTGTTCGGAATCGACCTGGAGGCGTTGCTCGCAGCCGAGATGCGCAATCGCGGCCAGCAAGTTGTGACCGCGCTGGGCGATCAGACCTTCTCCCTGCCCACCGTCAACCAGATCGAGACATTTATTGCCGACCAGGCGCACACTGCCATCATCGGGCGTGGTGATATCGCCTTGTGGACGCCGACCCCGCCCCCCGGCAGCGATGTGACGGTGACCGATGTAAAGCCCCTGGCGTTGCCCGATGCCATCGCGTTCTGCCTGAACAACCCCGGCGGTAACACCGGCGTCATCACCAATTTCATCCCGGCGAGCCGAACCTGCGCCATTGCCATCGACGGGGCGCGTGTGATCCAGATGATCCGCGACCAGATCAACAAGCCTGAGAGTGAGGGGGGCTTCGGTGGTCTCCCGCACACCGAGCATAACGTCAACGGGCACGACGCCATCGTCCATAGCATCAACGTGTCGCTCCAAAACGGGCACATTCGCATTGAAGGCGATGTTACGGTTGTGGATGCGATTGCCTGCGTCGATGTAGATGCTAGCTTCAGTGCCAAAGTGGGATTGCAGTGGGAAGATAACGCCGACGGAACCCAGACGCTCAAGCCGTTCGTGATCGGCGAACCTGACGTTGACCTGTCATTGCTGGCCTGGATCCTGAGCTTTCTCATCGGTTTCATCACGGTGGGCCTGGTGGGTGGGATCATCGCCCTTGTTATCGTGGCGGTTGCCGAAGGCGTTGCCGAAAAGATCGGTGGGGTGATCATCCGTGACGAGATCACCGGGCAGATGAAGGGCATTGGGGCCTGGCCGCAAACGCTGGAGGGCATCGGCGAGGTTGCGGCGCGTTTCGAAAATCCAGTCGTCATCGATCCCAGCAGTGTGATGTTCCCCGACGCGTACGGGGTCACGGCCATTTTCGCCTCAACCGTGATCGCTTTTGCCGAGGCTAAGGGGCCTTATCTTGTGGATGCTGGCGCTCCGGTTACTTTTGAGGGTGGGCCGATTACCGAGGACACCGATTACGAATGGGACTTTGGCGATGGGGCGACCGCCTCTGGCCGGGTGGTGACGCACACCTATGCCGACGACGGCGTATACGTCGCCAAATTGACCACCACTGTTAACCAACTGGGTGGGGTAGTGACCCGCCAGTTCGCCCAGGTGCGCGCCCGCAACGTGCCGCCGGTGGTAGACGCAGGCCCCGATCTGACGATTGACGAAGGCCAGGAGGTGGAATATATCGCCGCCTTCAACGACCAGGAATGGCCCGACACGCACAACGCCATCTTCGATTTTGGCGATGACTCACTCCCGGCGGAAGGCCAGGTCACCGAGACCAATGAAGCGCCCCGCGCCGAGGGCACTGCCAGGGTCAAGCACGCCTATTGTGACAACGGCGAATACACGGTCACCGTCAAGGTGTTCGATGACGACGGCGGGGTGGGCATCGACCGGCGCACCGTAACCGTCCGCAATGTGTCGCCCAAAGTAGACGCGGGCGTCGATCTATTCGCTTACCCCGGTTTTGCTATTAGCCTGGAGGCATGTTTTATCGATCCGGGCTGGTGCGACAGTCACACAGCTTCCTGGGAGTTCGGCGACGGCACGCCGGTCACACCCGCGGTGGTGTATGAAAAGAATGATCCGCCACACGGGGTTGGCGCGGCAGCCGCGGCGCATGTCTACCAGCACCGCGGCACGTACCTGGCGCGCTGCGTCGTCACGGATGATGACGGGGGTGTCGGTGAGGACAGCCTCCACGTGCGCGTGGTGACCCTGAAAAATGCTGATTTCGAAGGAGGCTTTCGCCAACGGCTGGTGGGTGAGGTGGCCAACGGCTGGGAACCGTACGGTGACGTGCCGGGCGAGCGAACGAATGTTTTCGCAGCCGGTGGTGCCGGGCAGGTGTTCCAGGCCGAAGAGTTTATCGTCCACGGCGGCCAGCGGTCGCAACAGATCGGCGGCGCAGGCAAATTCCGGGCAGGCATCTACCAACTGATCGGCGCAAACCGCGACTGGGATTACCAGGTTTCGGCCTGGTATCACCTGGACGAGCGCGGGGGGGGAATCTGCCGTCTTGGCGTCGATCCGGCTGGCGGCAACGATCCCGAAGCAGCCACCGTTGTATGGTCGCAAGGCAGCGAACAGCGTGAATGGTCGGAGTTGCTGGTTCGTGTGACTGCCACGGCGCGGCGGATCACCGTTTTCCTGGAAGTGGATACCCAGGAAGAGCGGGCCATAGGCTATTTCGACGACGTTCTCCTGATCCCTTATCCCTGTCAGGTAAAGGAGTGCCAACCGGAGGAGCCACCGGCGGAACGGCGTGCCTGTGTGGATTGGAAGGACGAACGGAAGCCCGCGCGGTTGGAAGGCGATTACCAGAAAGCCGGGTTTACATTCAAATCGCGCACCGGCATGCCGCTGCTGATCGCCTTCTGGGGCGATCCGGCGAACCAGGGCAAGCTGCAGTTCCCGTCTAGAGGCGTTCGGGTGTTCCTGCCCTTCGAAGCCGGGCGAGTCGTCGCCCATGTGTTGAGCGGCACGGCGAAGCCGGTGCGAATGGAAGCGTTTGATCAGGCCGGGGCCAAGCTAGGCCAGGTGTCCTCTTCGTCGAGCCAGCCCGGTATTGCGACACTAGAAATAGGCGCGGACGGAATCGCTGGCCTGATGATCTCAGGCGGGGGCAACGAGGGGTTGCTGATTGATCTGTGCGCTTACCGCGCGGCTGTTGGACACAAAAAAGATAAGCCAGAGAAGGAGTAAGCGGTGGCTGAAGAACACCACGTTAACATTGTGAGTTGGCCGCCAGAGCCTGTCAGACTGGCGCACCAATTCCGCCAGACCGAAGACATTCCGGTGGCGATCTCCTTCGAAAATTCCCCTGTGCGGGTGGTTATCGCTTCTCCACCCGATAACCCGCTCGCCGTGAACATGAACATGAATCTGCGTGCCCCGGAAACCCTGCCGCTGTGCATTCGCCTGTGCGAACCTATCTGCGCGGAAAGCAATTATACGATCGCGATTTCGATTTTTGACCGCCAGGTGATCACCATTACCATACGCGGCAAGACTCGCTTGTTCGGCTGTAGAGAGGAGCTATAACTCATGACCGACGAAACGGGTGAAACCAACCAGACTGCACCGGCCAATGAAACCCCGCCTCTCCACCACACTGCGGAGGAGGAGGCCGGCGCTCCCGCCCCGGAAGCTCCACTCTCTGAAAAGCGAGAGGAGACCGCGACCGCATCGCGGCTTGGGGGCCAGCTTGACCTGCTGGCCGGGGTGGCGGAGACAACCTCCCGCATTGTGACCCGCGCTGTTTCGATCTTAGAAGAGGAACTCGCCACAGGGATCGGTATGACCCAAGACATTGAACAGAAATATGTGGATGTGGAAAAGCTGCGCTCAGCCGATTCCGGGGAGGTCATTCAGCGCTTTCGCAAAGACGCTCACGATATGGTGGACATCTTAATTGATTTGGTGAACGTGGCGACCAACGCGTTGGGCAACCTGAGCGAGCGCGTCGTGAGCATCGGGGTAGGCGAGCCGCGCCAGACAGGAAAGAAAGGGGCCGGAGGGGCAATCCCATCGCTGGCAGTACCTACCCTGGTAAAGCCCGGCGAGGAAGTCGAGATTCCAATGACTCTGGAGAACGCGAGCGACAAGCCCACAGAAGCGTTCTACTTCCACAGCTCTGACCTGGTGAATACCACTGGCGAGCGCATTCCCGCCCAACACGTTTCGTTTTCGCCGGAACGGCTGGTCATCGAGCCGCAGAACGCCACCACCGTCACGGTGATTGTGCGCGTGCCTGAAAACGCCTCACCAGGCATCTACTCAGGCTTGTTGCAAGCGACCCGTATGGACCAGCTCCGTGCGGTGTTGTCGATCCAGATCGGTTAACGGGACTATCATCGCTCCATGAGTGCTTTTGAGCGGTCACAGTTCGTCGTCTCCATGTTAGATCGCTACAAAGCGGTGACCATGGAGCGCCTGATGGCGTTATTGCCAGACAAAGAGCCACGCCGTTACCTGTACGACCTGGTTCCCCTCTATCCCCAACGCTCCGGCAAGGGGCTGCGACCGGCCCTATGCATCGCCACCTGCCGCGCCTTCGGCGGCAGCGTTAGTAGCGTTCTGTTGTCGGCGGTGGCGATCGAGTTGTTCCACAACGCCTTCCTGGTACACGATGATGTGGAAGATGGCAGCCTCAACCGGCGGGGTCTCCCGACGCTGGCCTCCGAATTCGGCCTGCCGATCGCCGTCAACGTTGGCGATGCCATGAACGTTCTTTCTCTTCGCCCTTTGATGGAAAACCTGGACCGGCTTGGTCCCACGCTCACCTGGCGGATTTTCAGCGAGATCGAGCACATGGTACACGAGTCTGTGGAGGGGCAGGCGATGGAACTGGGTTGGGTTCACGACAATGCCTGCGATTTAAGCGACGGTGATTACCTGCGCATGGTGTTGAAGAAGACCTGCTGGTACACCTGCATCCACCCGTGTCGCATCGGCGCGTTAGTAGGCTCTGGCGGAACTGCTGATCTAAAGCTTTTCAACCGCTTCGGCTATTTCATGGGGGCAGCGTTCCAGATTCAGGACGATCTACTCAATCTGGCGGGTGACGAGGCGAAATACGGCAAGGAAATTGGCGGGGATATCTGGGAGGGCAAGCGCACCCTGGTTCTGATCCATACACTGAACTGCTGTAACACCCGCGAAAAAAAGCGCCTGCGCCGCTTTCTGGCGACGCCGCGGTCTGAGCGCTCGCCAGCGGATGTGCTGTGGGTATACGAAATCATGGGGAAGTACAAGAGCATGGAGTACGCCCGGTCAAGCGCCCGCCAGCTTGCCGCGGCGGCGTTGCAGGAGTTCGCTGTGGCCTATGGCAATCTGCCAGACAGCGAGGATAAACGTTTTATTGCCGACATTGTGCTTTATATGATTGAACGAGACCTGTGAGCGCGGGAACGAAAGCCCCGAATGCCTTGTTTTCGGTCGCGCCCTACGTTGAACGGGTCAGCGCTCTATCCGTAGTGTGGTGGTAGGGTGTTGCTCGACCGGGTGGGTGGATGTGTCCGAAGGTGAGGCTGTGCCGGTCGTGGCAGGATCGCTTGCCGCCAGATGGTGTACCATTTGACCCACCAGTTCCGCTGCGCCGAGGGCCACCTCGGCTCCCCATTGAGCGTATTCCACCGGATGGCTGGCGGTTTCGGCGGCCAGGCTCACTCCCGATCCGGCAGCCTGCATTCCTATGCGCAGGAGGTGTCTGGGGCCGCGCAGGGTATGCTTGACCGCACCCACACCCAGTAAGATGGCTGCCTGCTGCACCGTGCCCCTCAGGATGCGCGGCTGGATCACGCTGCTGGCCGGTTCCATTCCGGCCAGCACGCCGCCGATGATGTCGCCGTAGACGGGATCGACGCGGGCGCGTGAAAGGATGACGCGCAGAGCCTGTATCCAGAGTGGATTAAAGGTCCGGTTGCGGATGAGCCGGACAATCAGGCCAGCCAGCGCCATATCATAGCGCAGATCACGGCGGAGGCGATCCGCATAAGCCGCCAGCGCAGACCGTGAGAAGTCGTCGCAAGCTGCGGCCTTCAGGATGGTTTCCGCCGCCCAACGCCCGCTGAGCAACGCATATTGGATGCCCTCTCCGTTCAGGGGATTGATCAGTCCGGCGGCGTCACCGGCCAGGAGCACCCGGTCGGCGACCAGGGAAGTCGCGGCGTTATAGGTGGTGAGCGGCCAACCGGAGACCCGCCCAACGCGGCGAGCGTTTCCCAGACGTTCCCTGAGAGCGGGGTCTTGCTCGATGAGTTGCTCAAGCAGGCCGGGAAGGTGCTCGCTTGCTTCCGGGAGCGTATCGTGCAACATGCCGACACCAACATTGGCGCTGGTCTCTCCGGCGGGGAACAGCCAGTAATAGCCTGGAAAACTCGCGCTGGAGAAAAACAAATCCGCTCGATCCGAAGGACCGCCGACACCTTCGTAGTAAGTGCGTATGGCAATGATGCGATCCTTGCCGGAGGGGGGCTTGCCATGCACCCGGCGAGCTATGAGCGAGGTGCTGCCGTCAGCGCCGATGAGCACGCGACCGCGCCAGCTACGCTGTTGGCCGCGTTGCCCGGCGTATACGGTCACCCCGTCACTGTCCACGGCGTACCGTTTCACCCGCCAGCCTGCATAGAGCTGCGCTCCGGCGGCCTGGGCGGCGTCGACGATCCAGGCATCGAGCTGCATGCGCGGCACCACCCGGCCATGCGCGGGCAACCCTGGGACTTCTGGGATTGGGCTGCTGACAAGCTCTTTGCCGTCAAGGTGGACTGCGGCGCTGTAAATGAGATTACTCCGGCGGTAGGCAGGGTTCTCGTTTATCCCCAGGCGCTGCAACTCCACCAGCGCCACCGGGCCTACAAAATCACCGCACACTTTATCGCGGGGGAAGGTGTGTTGATCGATCAACGCCACAGACAGGCCGGCACGGGCCAGGTGCGCGGCGGCAGATGCGCCCGCCGGCCCTGCGCCCACTACCAGCACATCGGCATCGTGGGGCGGTTTGATCTTAAGATGAAGCATAGAGGAGTCCCTTTTAGATAAGTTGGGAGTGGTTACTATTATACTGGATTCCTGCTTTGGTTGTGCTGGCTGCACCACACGGGGAGCGCATTTCGCTGAGGTGACGTAGCAACGTAAGGAGACAAAGCGGTCTTTTCCGCCGAGCGCGCACCCTCATGCAGTGGGCTGCGGGAAAAAGCCTGGTGGCACCGACGCGACTTTTCCGCTCAGATCATCAAGCGCCCCTCTTTCTTGATGCCCGGGCGAACAGTGCCTCGCCGAGGGTCAGCAATTGTTCGCGGTACTCAATCCGTTCGATCCAGTCAGAAGGCCACGCCTCAATGCCATGATAGGCTCCGGCAAACGCTCCGGCAATGCAGGCGATGGAGTCTGAGTCACCAGCGGTCACAGCCGCACGCCGGATGGTGGAGACGGGATCGTTGGGAAACATCAGGAAGCACAAAAGGGCTACCCCAAACGCCTCTTCTGCTATCCATCCTTCCCCGACAGGCTGGCACGGGTCTTCGGAAGGATGCGTCACGGCGGCAGCAGCTTCGACGCGGCGCACGACGTCGAGGCATTCTTCCCAGCCCCGTTCAATGTATGCCTCCGCCGATCGAGGTTGGTCAAAACGTGTCCAGAGATCGCCGAGCCACGTCTGGTGATAGATGCGGCGTTGCGATTCGGCGTATTGGCGGACACGTGCCAGCAAGCCGGTAGCGGGTTGGCCGCTGGCAAGATCAACGATCACGAAGGTGGTCAGGTCTGAAGCAGCCAGAGCAGTGGGGTGCCCGTGGGTGTGCGCGGCCTGGAACTGGGCGATTGCGGATCGTGTCTCGGCGTCGGCTCCCAAAAAGGCGACCGGCATGACACGCATGTTAGCCCCACACCCTTTTGAGTTGATCACCGAGGCATTGACCCAGTTTTCTCCTCGTTCGAGGCGGTGACAGGCGGTGATACAGGTACGGCCGGGGGCGCGGTTGTTTTCGGGATCATGGAGCCAGCGGACGAACGCTGCCCTGAGATGTTTGCTGAGGCTCTCCGGTGCGTAGGGAAGCGGTGCGGCAACTAGGGCGTCGCCCACGGCCAGAGCCATCTGCGTGTCGTCAGTCACGCGGGCAGGATTCCCGGGAGGCTCTTGTGGTCCGTGTGGAGGAAATCGCGCAAGGATCTTCGGAACAGAGAGGAATTCCGTCGCCGCACCAAGCGCATCGCCCAACGCCGCGCCGTACAGGCAACCGAGAACGCTCTGTTTGCTTAAGGAATGGAGGTTCTGGCGCATATCAATCTGTTCCCCGCTAATTCAAACATGAGGACATCAGTGTCACCCGAAGGGAGTTGCGCACTGACGGTCCACGATGTGATCTGCTGATCATTATCTCACCGGGAGGACGTGCCAGACAAATACACCGCCGGGTTACACCAAGGGGCGCGTTTTCCGTGAGAGAATGCGGAAGTGGCGCATTAATCGGGAACAGGGTACTATTAACTTGATCATCCTGTTAACAAGCATAGAACAGCCGCGACCCATTCAATCTCAATCCTTCTTTTGATTTCGTAACGTCAGGAGCCGTGACGAAACCCGCCTGACACGCCTGTCTCAGTTGGACTGATTTGGGTGATTTGGGCACACCTGCAACTATCCTGACATTCTTACGTAATTGATCCCAGTTGCCCGCATTTGCTACTCACACAACAACACTTGACTGCCAGGTTGCCCCCTGGCACCGGCAAAGGAGAACATCATCGTATGGCTGACACGTTCATCCAGATCGGCAACTTGACCAAAACCTTCGACACGCCTGCCGGGCCTCTGAATGTTCTGCGTGGTATTGACCTGGAGATTCATAAGGGAGATTTTGTCACTTTGGTCGGGCCATCGGGGAGCGGTAAGACCACGCTCCTGAACATGATCACCGCCGTCGATACGCCAACCTCCGGCGAGATTCTCGTCGGGGACGTGCCAATTACACAAGCCCCGCAGCGCAAGCTCACAAAATGGCGTGCCCGCAACGTAGGCATTGTCTTCCAGTTCTTCCAGTTGTTGCCAACTCTCACCGTTGTTGAAAATGTTATGGCCCCGATGGACTTTGCCAACGTCTGGAAGCCGCGTGAACGTCGTGAGATCGCGCTCAGGTTGCTGGATCGCTTCGGGATCAAAGACCAGGCCTATAAAACGCCGGATATGCTTTCCGGTGGCCAGCAACAACGCGTCGCCATTGCGCGCGCGCTGGCGAACAACCCGCCGCTGATTGTCGGTGACGAACCTACAGGCAACCTGGATCGCATGAGTGCTACCAACGTCTACGAGATCTTTCAGCGACTCGCGGACGGAGGCACAACGATCATCCTTGTGACCCATGACCGCGAACTGGCCCGCAATGTCCCCAAAATCTACGAGATCGTGGACGGCACCCTGGGGAAAACCACACTGGAAGCAGCCGCTCGCCGCCACACCGCCGAATTGCGGGCGACGCGCACTCGTCTAGCCACCGGCTGACGGTCAACTACTCAAGCGCAGGGGGTACAGGGACATGATCCGTACACGTGGAAGAAAAATCATTCGCGATATTGTGGCGCGCAAGGGACGCACCGCGCTGGTTTCAATCAGCATCCTGATCGGCGTATTTGGTGCAGTTGCCCTGATCTCTACCAACGATTTGCTGATTCGGCAGATTAAAGAAGACATCAACCCGGACGAAGTCGCCATGACCCGGCTGTATGTCACCGTGCCCTCTGCCGGAACCGATGTGACCACCACATCGGGCGACGATCAGGTGCTTGATCTGATTCGCAATCAGAAAGCCATCCCTGGCGTCACACGCATTGAGGGACAGGTTATGGTTCCTGTTGTCTGGCAGGAGGAAGGGAGCGAACGCTTCCGCGGGGCTGATCTGATGGCTTTCTCTGAGCCGTTCGGTGATATCCAGCTCGAACCGATGCGACTGGTCGATGGTGAATGGCCGCAACCAGGCCAACACCAGCTAGCGGTTGAGCGACGTATGGCCGATGAGTATGATCTGAAGGTGGGCGACACCATTGTCTTCCGCTCGCTGGGGGAGGTCCAACAAGAGACGGCATGGACAATCACCGCAACCGTATTTCATCCCTACTGGGTTGCTATTAACGAACAGGAGAACGCGCCAGAGCGCCGCATGTATGCGGCGTGGGAAGATGCCCGCCAGGTCGTCCCGTTTTCGGGCTTCACGTCATTCTATCTGCGTTTCATCGATACCGGCGTTAGTGAGTCTCAAGCCGACAACCTGATGCAAGCCGTTGCCGACCGGACCAGCTACATTCCGCAGACAGTCTGGCTGGATGACCCGGACAATTACTTCCTGATCGGCGAAGTGCAGGAGGTGACCAACATCCTGAACATGCTGGCCATCGTCGCGCTGGTCGTGTCGGGCTTCCTGGTGATGAACGTCATTAACACGATCATCGTCGAGCAAAAACGGCAAATTGGCGTCATGAAATCGCTTGGGGCGACACGCGGGGATAATTTCATGATCTATGCCGGCATCGCCTTGCTTTACGGCGTGTTTGGCACCATCCCAGGGGTGATCCTGGGTATCCTGGCCGGGTCGGCGATGGCGCAGGCCGTTGCGCCATTAGCATTCACGCTGATCGATGAGTTCCAGATATCGACAGTTGGCGTCACCGTGGGGGCGATCATGGGTTTGCTCGTGCCGGTGGTGGCGGCGTTAATTCCGGTTTTCAACGGCACGCGCGTGACCATCCTGGATGCCATGACCGATCTGGGTATCTCTACCAAGTGGGGACGCGGCATCACCGCCCGCGTGATCAAAGTGCTTCCGGTCCCGATCAACGTCCGGCAGGCACTGAGCAACGTGGCCCAGAAGAAAGGCCGGTTGGCGCTGACGGTGATCACGCTCACGCTGGCCACCGCCGCGTTCATGGGCATCTTCGCTATGTTTACGGCGACCACAAACGGGATCAACAAACTGTTCGATACGTTCCAGTATGAAGTCGTCGTGATCCCCAGTGAGGCACAAGACTTCACCACCGTGTCACATCTCATCGAGGGGGTGGAAGGCGTGGGTACGGTCTTCCGCGGTTCCGGATTCCTGGTTAGAATCCTTGATCTGAGCGGCACGGTGATCAGCATTGGAGCGGGCTTCGAGGGGGCTGACAAACTCGATGCTGTTGGCATCGACCCGGCCACTCCGACGCTGGGCATCGCCTACGACGCGGGCATCGGCTGGCGTGATGATCCTCAGCGGGCGGGCGTCGTGCTGACCACCGCGGCCTCCGATTCACTGGGCAAGACTGCCGGCGACCGGATCGTGGTATCTGCGGGCGGGCGCACCGGAGAATACGAGATCATTGGGGTGGCGTCCTTTCCCGCCCCACTCATATTCATGAAATGGGACGACCTGGCCCGGCAAGCGGGTTTCGTGCTGGGTGATAGCGGCACGCCCGAAGACTATACCGACGATATCCCGTTACCAACCGCGTATATCGTGTCCCTGAGCGAAGAAGACCCCAGTGTGGGCCAGGTGGAAGACGTGATCGGCGACATTTCAGAAGCGCTACTCAACCAGGAGATCACCGCGAACTTCCAGAACATGGTGAAGATACAAGAACAGATCGCGGATAACATGATGGCCTTCAACATGATCTTCCAGGTCGCCTCGGTGGTCATGGCTGCCGTGGGCGCTATCGGGTTGCTGACCACCCTGTCGATGGCCGTCTTTGAGCGCCAGAAGGAGATCGGCGTCATGCGCTCCATCGGGGCGAGTTCAGGAACCATCATTTCGCAGTTCCTGGTCGAAGGTATCCTGATCGGCATCCTGGCGTGGTTATTCGCTATCCCATTCAGCTACTTGCTGGCCGTCTCACTGCTGGATGGCCTCGGCTTTGCTGACTTTATCGACTTTAGTTACCCGATCGGGGTATTGGGTCTGGGGTTGGCCGGGATGGTGATCATCGCGACAATAGCTAGCCTGTGGCCATCTATCGCCGCCGCCCGCCGCACGGTTTCGGACATTCTACGCTACCAGTAAGCACCTGGGAGAGAACAGACGATGAGCAACGCTCACAACGGATCACTTATTTCGTTGCAAAAGGTAGAGAAGATCTACAAGACAAAAGCCGGGCCGGTTGGGGCGCTAAAAGGCGTCGACCTGGAGATTCGGGAAGGTGAGTTCGTCGCCATTGTTGGCCCGTCTGGGAGCGGCAAAAGCACGCTGATCAACATGATCACCGGCATCGACCGCCCGACTTCCGGCGAAGTCTATGTTGCAGGCCAGCGCCTGGCCAGCCTCAGCGAGAACCAGGTTGCCAAGTGGCGCGGGCGTAATGTCGGGGTCGTCTTCCAGTTCTTCCAATTGCTGCCCACGTTGACGGTGCTGGAAAACGTGATGATGCCTATGCACTATACGGGCACCTTCCGCGGCAAGCGCAAAGAGCGTGCCATGGAATTGCTCGAAATGGTCGATTTGCCGGATGTCGCTAATAAGTATCCCAGCCAGATCTCCGGGGGCCAGCAACAACGCGCCGCCATCGCGCGCGCCTTAGCCAATAATCCCAAGGTGTTGGTGGGCGACGAACCAACAGGCAACCTTGACGCCGTTTCCGCCGGGCTGGTCTTCGCCATGTTTGAAGACCTGGTCGCGCAGGGAACAACGATCGTGATGGTGACGCACGACCAGGAGTTAGCCGGACAGATTCCGCGCGTTGAAGAAGTGCGCGATGGAAAACTTGTATCGCCGGACGAAATCGATGCGCGGTTGGTAGCCAGACGGGAGTAGCACCGCTTGCTCGTTACTACTGTTGACCACTGTCCTGTATGGTAACACTATCCGTAGCCAGACCGTGAAAACCAGAGTCCAGGGGGCCAAAGACCATGCAAATTACCCAGCGAACGCACAATGGTATCACTGTCTTCGTCTTGGAGGGCCGGATTGACAGCACCGGCGCAGTGGAGATGGACCAAGCGCTTGAAGATGCGGAGGCTGCCGGTCAGCACCGGATAGTGCTCGATCTGTCTGGCGTGACGTATATTAACAGCGCCGGACTGCGCACTCTCGCCGACTTCCTCACCCGCAACCGCGCCAGTGGCGGCGATCTCCACCTGGTATCGTTGTCCCCCAAAGTCGAGCGCGTCTTCAAAATCATCGGGTTTGATCGTTTCTTCGATATTTATGATTCGGTTGAGGAAGCAACGGCAGACTTCTAGCGCCTGCTATGGGCTTTTTATCTCGGTTCGGGATAAGCGGACTTGTGAAATTCCGGCGTGCTCGGCGCTAGACCTCATCTGTACAACTAATGGAGAAACCATTTCCGCTTTGCATGAACTGGAAGTTATGAGTGGTGGGTTTGGGGTGATGAGGCTGGCTCTCTCACCCATGACTCACGACTCATAACTCGCTACCCGGCACCCATGCCGATTGTGCAAAGTTTATTTGTGTGCTCCATAAGTTTATTCACCGCACTTTGACCGATCTCGGTTTGCCCAAATTGGCCCCTTCTCTCAAAAAGGACAAGGGGACAAATTCTATCTCCCTGCTGCGTAACTTCCCCAAAATGTAGGTGCATCCGTGCACGCAAATACTGGACTTTAATTAATTCTTATATTATACTCTGTATTATTAAGTCCGTGTAAGGGCTCAAATCACTGGTTCCCATGCACATGGTTCTGCTAGAGACGGAATCAATCGGTGCCCCACGCGTATACCCCCTCTCTGATATCGTTGGATTATTACGCCCGACGGCATAGCCTCAATCGTTTACTGAAGTCACATTCGAGTAGTTAGCTATTCAGCCTAACCGAAGCTTGGCCAGGTTCACGCTCCTATCGGCCTTCG
>CAZSXY010000097.1:0-15915 GCA_964611395.1 uncultured Anaerolineaceae bacterium
GCTCTTCGGTTGGCTCCTCCGTCGGAACCGCGGTTGGTTCTTCGGTCGGTTCCTCGGTCGGCTCCACCTGGGTAGCCGTCGGTGCTTCAGTCGGCTCCTTTTCCTCGTCATCGCCGCCACATGCGGCCAACGCAAACACGAAGATCAGGCTCAAGATGAGCAGCAGACCAATCAGACGTCTCCTTTTGATCATTGACTCTTTTCTCCTCGCTACAGTTTAGGTACGGGCAAATAATGATTCAACTAAACGGATCTCTTTGGACAGTCAGGCCTAGCCTATAGTATTTATAATACTACGGTCTGGCAATATCGTGTAATTTCCGTCTCGTGCAAACCGCATAAAGCGCAACCCCGTAAAACACGCTACGAAGCGCCAAATCAGCCGTTGAAAACACCCTGGTTTGTGCTATACTTGCGCTAGATTGGTCGGGCGTGTAGCTCAATTGGCAGAGCAGTGGCCTTTTAAGCCATTGGTTGGGGGTTCGATTCCCTCCACGCTCACAACTTGATCGGGGGGCGATCCGGCACCTGTGGGATCGCTCTTTTTGTTTGAGTTTATTTGAGTAAATTACACAAATGAGCACATAGCCACCGAGAGAATCCCCGATGTCACATCGCACACGCCGTGTCTGGATCGGCCTGCTGGCCCCCGTCCTGGGGCTGGTGTGGGCATTGACCGCCCCGGCAAGCCAGGCGCAGCCTCGCTTGCGCCAGGGTGATCCGGCCCTCGAAGTATACGCTGAAGCCATCGGACAGGCCAATCTGCGGGCAGGCCCCGGCATCGAATACCGTCAGGTCGGCGAGATCGTGGCCGGAACGCGCTACCGGGTACAGGCACGCCACGTGGTGGTGCCCTGGCTGCGATTGGAAATCCCCGGCGTTGCTGAGGCATGGGTCTATGCTGACCTCGTGACGATCACGGGCCGGTTGGATGACGTGCCGCCGGTGAACGGCTACCCGGCCCTTGACCCGGCGACCGCAACGCCACAACCACCCGTTGCGCCGCCCGCCACGCCCTCGCCGGCGGTGGTTACGCCAACGGTGACGCTCACGCCCGCCGGAGCGTGGGCGAATACCCTGGGCGAGGCAAACGTTCGCTTCGGGCCAGACCTCAGCTACCCCGTGATCACCCGCGTGCCGGAAGGGATGGCGCTGCAGGTGCTTGAAATGCACGCGCTCGTGCCCTGGGTGCGCGTTGCGCTGGCGGGATCGCCTACGGGCAGCGGCTGGATTTACCGCGACATCGTCGAAATCAGGGGCGATCTCACCCGCATCCCAACCACCGAGATCATAGAGGTATCGTATCCCACGCTGACACCAACGCCCCAGACCGTCATCGTCAGCAATGCGCCCTGGGACGGCGGCCCGGCGGCGGCGGGGCAACTGGCCGATACGCTGGGCCTCGCCATGCACGAATACCTGCTCGAACAGGGTTTCACCCCCTACGGCGACCAGATCGCAGCCGTATATGTGCTTGACCTGGTGACCGGCGATTCCTTTGCCCTGAATGATGGCGTGGCCTTCAGCGGCATGAGCCTGACCAAAATCCCGATTCTGGTGGCGTACTTCCAGCGGCACAGCGACGCATTGAGCCGGAATGAAGCTTTTTTGATCGCCGACACGATGATGTGCAGCGAGAACATCACCACCAACGAGCTTCTGGCCCAGATCGGTGACGGCGACGCGCTGCGCGGCGCTCAACGGGTTACCGCCACCATGCAGCAACTGGGGCTGACGGGCACGTTCATCATGCGCCAGTACGCCGTGCGTGAGGGCGAAACGCTGCCCAACGTGGGAACCATCCGCACCGGTGCAGACCAGCAACGTACCCAGCCCGACGCGTACAACCAGGTCGTCCCCAAAGACCTTGGCTGGCTGCTGGCCGGTATCTACCAGTGCGCCCGTGACGGAACCGGCCTGCTGGCGGAACGCTTCCCCGGTGATTTCACCGCGCAAGAGTGCCGCCAGATGCTCACCGCGATGGACGCCAACACGATCGGCGTCTTTCTGGAAGCGGGCGTACCGGCGGGCACGCGCGTGATCCACAAACATGGCTGGATCGGCGACACCCACGGCGACGCGGGGATCGTGTTCGGCCCCAACGGGGCGTATGTGTTCGTGGCGGTGCTGTACGGGCGCGACTGGCTGGAATTCGATAGTTCCTCGCCGGTGATCGCGGAACTGTCGCGCATGGCATGGAACGCGCTGAACCCGGAAAATCCGGTGGCGGCGATTGACCCGCGCACTGTGCCCGCTGAGTGCGATCCCTGGAGCGACCCGGTCATGCCCGCGCTGCTGGCGGGCAGCCTGCCGATGGTGCGTTAATCGCGATGGATATCTTGCTGCTCGAACCCTACGACACCGGCTCGCACGGCGTCTGGATGCGCGGCTACCAGGCGCACAGCGCCCACGAGGTGCGCATTCTCAGCCTGGAAGGGCAATTCTGGCAGTGGCGGATGCTCGGCGGGGCCGTGACGCTGGCGCAGCAATTCCTGGCGCTGGAAACGCCGCCCGACCTGATCGTTGCCTCCGACATGCTCGACCTGACAACCTTTCTGGCGCTGACGCGGCCCGTGACGGCGCACCTGCCCATCGCCGTGTACTTCCACGAGAACCAGCTCACCTACCCGCGCGGCCCCCGCCAGAAGCTCCAGCAGCACTACGCCTTCATGAATTATGCCAGCGCCCTGGCAGCCGATGCGGTGTTCTTCAACAGCGCGTTTCACCACGACATTTTCCTGGACGAACTGCCGCGTCTGCTCAAGCACTTTCCCGATCACACCAACTTGCACACCATCGACGCCATTCGCGCCAAAAGCCGCGTCCTGCCGGTCGGCCTCGACCTGCACCGCTACGACGCCCACCAACCCGCCGCGCCGCGTGACCCCAGCCGCCCGCCGTTGATCGTGTGGAACCACCGCTGGGAATACGATAAAAACCCGGAGGCTTTCTTCGCGGCATTGTATGCGCTGGCCGCTGAGGGGATTTCTTTCGAGGTGGCCCTCGTTGGCGAAAACGTGCGCCAGGAACCGGCAGAGTTCATGGAGGCCCGCGACTGGCTGGGCGACCGCGTGGTGCGGTTTGGTTTTGTGGAGTCGTTCGCCGAATACGCGCGATTGTTGTGGGATGCCCACATCGTCGTCAGCACGTCGAACCAGGACTTCTTCGGGATCAGCGTGGTGGAAGCGATCACTTGTGGGTGCTGGCCAGTGCTTCCCCGGCGGTTGAACTATCCGGCGCTGGTGCCGGAGCGGTGGCACCGCGAGACGTTCTATGACGCCCAGGCGGGCTTGATCCGGCGGCTGCGCGAGCGGTTGAACGATCCGCGCCCCGCCCCGCCAGAATTACGAACGCACGTCGCCGCCTTTGACTGGCGAACGCTCGCGCCGCAGTATGACGCCGCGTTTGCAGCACTCGTTAGCGTACGATGAGCCACACGCCGACGAACAAGATCACGATACCAAGCAAACGTGCCGGGTCCAGGTGATGAACGGCTGTGCCCAGCAGCCCAAAGTGATCGAGCACGGCACTGAGCACAAGTTGCCCGGCCACGACCAGGGTTACCGTCGGGGCAACCCCAATGCGGGGAATGGTGTAACTCACGGCGCTGAGGATGATCAGCCCCATCACGCCCGCGCCCAACGCGTACCAGGGCACGTCACGAAAGCGCGCCAGGTTCCCGCCGCCACGCAACAGCAACGGAACCCCCACACATAGCGCCCCGCCGACGTGGACGATGAAGATGCTTTCCAACAAGCCAAGGCGTTCGGTCATCAGGCTGGCGAGCGGCCCCTGCAAACCAACCGCCATCCCGCCAAGCAACCCCAAGAACACCACCACCACGATTGTTGGCATACAACAACCTCCTTGTAGCATGCGAATGCGGAACTATAGCAAGTGTGTGAAAGGAAACAGTCCGTTCGGGGAGGTTCCGAACTGGCGGGTGCGCCGCCCAAGGCGAGACGCAACAATCTTCACCGTCACCCCTCCATCGGACGCAGGAAGTCAGCAATGATCGTTTTCTGACCGACTTCGCCGGGGAACAACACCTCGACCTGCTCCATATCGCCGCTGGTGCGCGAACTGATGACCACACCCTCGCCGTACTTCTTGTGCCAGACGGTATCGCCACCCTTAAAACGCGCCGGGGAACTGGGTTGCGTGGCCGCGCGCGCCCCGCGCGTGTCTTCAATGCTCGCACTGCGATTCCATGAGATCAACGCGCGGTAGCTCTCGCGATCGCGTTCCGCCCGTCCCTGGCGTTGCAAGGTCGTGCCTTCGCGTACCTCTTCGGGGATGTCGTACAGAAAGCGCGAGGGCAGGTTCGCCCGGCTGTCGCCGTAAAGAGAGCGGATCGTGGCGTAGACGAGGTACAGGCGCTCCTCGGCGCGGGTAATCCCCACATAGAGCAGGCGACGTTCTTCTTCGATGGCTCGCTTGGCGGCATCTTTCTCTTCGGGGGTGGCGTGAGGATTGCGTTCCGGCGCAATCGAGCGTGAGTGCGGCAGGATGTTTTCTTCCAGACCGGTGATGAACACAACGGGGAACTCCAGTCCTTTGGCGGCATGGAGGGTCATCAAGCTGGGGCGGTTTTCGTCGTCGTCGCGCGTATCCACGTCGGAGACAAGCGACACCTCCTCCAAAAACGTCACGAGCGGCAACCCGGCGTACTGCTCGGCGTACCCGCGCAATTCCAGCACGTTCTCGATGCGGCTTTCGCCCTGTTCCGTCCGGTCATCGAGGTAGGACAGGTAACCAGTGTCGTTGAGCACGCGGGTGATCAATTCGTCCGGCGCAAGCTGGTCACGGACGGCTCGCCATTCCTCCACCATCGACGCGAACTGCACCAGTGCGTTACGCGCCCGCCCGGTAAACGGCGCTTCGACCTGCTCATCAAGCAGGAACATAAGCGCCTGCGGTGGCGACACCCGCAGATCATCCGCCCAGGTGGCCAGCGTTTCGAGCGTCTTCTTGCCGATGCCGCGCGTCGGCACGTTGATGACGCGCTGCAGGCTCACGTTGTCATCGGGGTTGTGCACCAGCCGCAGATAGGCGATCACGTCTTTAATCTCTTTGCGGGCGAAGAAGCTCGTCGCACCGACGATGCGATAGGGCATGTTCGCCCGGCGGAAGCCTTCCTCAAGCGCGCGGGACTGGGCGTTGGTGCGGTACATGATCGCAAAGTCGCCCGGCTGGTAGGCCGCGGTGTTCACCAGATCGGCTATTGCATCGACCACGAAGCGGGCCTCGTCATCTTCGTTGTACGCCTCGTAAACGGTGACCAGCGGGCCTTTTTTGCGCTCGCTGAACAACGCCTTGCGCGTGCGGTTGGGGTTCTGGTCGATCACGCTCATTGCCGCGTCGAGAATGGCCTGGTGCGAACGGTAATTCTGCTCCAGCAGAATGACCTGCGTATCGGGGTAATCCTCGCGAAAGCGCTGCACATTGCGGTAATCGGCCCCGCGAAAAGCGTAGATGCTCTGGTCGGGATCGCCAACGGCGAACAGGTTGCGCCGCTCGCCGGCCAGCAGGCACACCAGCGTATACTGGGCCATGTTCGTGTCTTGAAATTCGTCCACCAGGATGTGCTGGTAGCGGTGCTGGTACCGTTCCAGCACGTCGGGATGGTCGCGGAACAATTGGACGACATGCACCAGCAGGTCGTCGAAGTCGCGGGCATTGTTTTCGCGCAGCAGTTCATCATAACGAACGTAGACGCGGCGAATTTTCTCCTGGGTGTAGTCCTGCGGATCGTAACCATCCGGCCCGATCAACTCGTTCTTGGCCGCAGAAACGGCGTGCAACAACCCGCGCGGATTATTCTTCTTCGGGTCAAGGTTGAGGTCAGCGATCACCCGTCGCATAACGGCAAGCTGGTCGTCTGTGTCGAAGATCACGTAATCGCGCGAAAAGGGTGTATGCTCGTGCTCCATGCGCAGGATACGCGCGCAGTTGGCGTGAAATGTGCCAATCGACAACCCGTCAAGCGCCCCCGACCCGCCCAACAGCTTTACAACGCGGTTTTCCATCTCGCGGGCCGCCTTGTTGGTGAACGTCACCGCCAGGATGTTGTGCGCCCGCACCCCCCGCTCCTGAACCAGGTAGGCGATGCGGTGCGTCAGCACGCGGGTTTTGCCGCTGCCCGGCCCGGCCAGCACCAGCACCGGCCCATCGCCCGCCGTCACAGCCTGTTTTTGCTGGGGATTCATGCCCCTGAGAATCGTCGATGACGTCACCGCATCCGCTCCTTTGTTCTGATCAGGGCGCTATTGTAGCGGGGGAAAGGGACAGATGCCATAGCAAACCGGCCCCGCCAGGTGCACGATAGGCGAGGCCGGACGAGGCAACCCTCATGCTCAGTCGTACTTGATCACTTCGCGGGGCTTGCTGCCCTCCTGTGGCGGGCCGATGATGCCTTCTTCCTCCATGCGGTCGATCAGGCGTGCCGCACGGGTATAGCCAATGCGCAACTGTCGCTGCAGCAGCGAGATCGACGCTTTCCTGAGGCTCTGCACCACCTCAACCGCTTCACCATACAACTCATCTTCGCCACCTGCACCACTCATCTCGGCGTCATCCCAGAATGCCTGTTGTGCCGGGCGGCTGGAACGGCGGCGCGACCCGCGCGACGACCGGCGGTTGTCGCCCCCCGCGCCGAGGTTGAAATCGCGGTGCGGTGACGTCAGGGCATCGGGTCCCGCCCGTTGGATCAACTGGGATTTCCAGAAGCTCGTAATGCGCGTGATCTCCTCATCGGAGACAAACACGCCCTGCATACGCAGCGGGGCCGCCGCGTCGGGCGACTGGTACAGCATATCGCCGCGCCCCAGAAGCTTTTCTGCGCCGGGCTGGTCGAGGATCACCCGCGAATCGACCGACGAGGCCACCATGAAGGCCACACGCGCCGGGAAGTTCGCTTTAATCATCCCCGTGATGATGTCCACGCTCGGACGCTGCGTGCTGATGATCAGGTGGATGCCGGTCGCACGCGCCATCTGCGCCAGGCGGGCCAGCAGGCGCTCCGTTTCATCCGGCGCGAGCATCATCAGGTCGGCCAACTCATCGACCACCACCACGTAATAGGGCATCCGCTTTTCACCGGGGCCGATTTTATTGTTGTAGTCAAGAATATTGCGGGCCCCCAGGGACGCGAATTTGTGGTAGCGGGCCTCCATCTCGCGCTGCACCCACTGCAACACGCCGACAATGCGCTCCAGTTCGACCACCACCGGCGCGACCAGGTGGGGGATGCCGTTGTAGCCGGTCAACTCGACGCGCTTGGGATCGACCATGATGAACTGCAAATCGTCCGGCGTATTCTGCAACAGCAGGCAGGTGATAATCGCATTCACGCACACCGACTTGCCGGAACCGGTCGTTCCGGCGATCAGCAGGTGCGGCATGGACGTCAGATCGGCGGCAACCGGTGTTCCGTCAACGGCCAGCCCCAGGGCGATGCGCAATTTCGAATCGATGCGGGTGAATTCCGGCGCTTCCATGATGTCGAGCAGGCTCACCAGCGTGACTTCGTCGTTCGGCACTTCGATGCCGACCATGCTCTTGCCGGGCACCGGCGCTTCGATGCGGATTGTCTTGGCCGCCAGCGCCAGCGCCAGGTCAGCATCCAGGCGGGCGATGGCATTCACCTTCACGCGCTGTTTTTTGCCGCTGCGCGTGATCAGGTAGTCCGGCTCGATGCCAAACTGCGTGATCACCGGGCCGGGATTCACCTCAACCACCTTGCCCGGCGCGTTGAAACTGGCGAGCGTGTCCTCAATGACCCGCGCTTTGTCGAGCAAGACTTCGTCGTTGACGCGCTGTTCGTCGCCCCGGTTCAGCAATCGACGGAAGTCCGGCAATTCATAGCTTGCCTTTTGGGGGCGCACCTGTTCCGCCGTACGCGACGCGGCATCCTCGCGTTTGGAGCCAGACGCGGCTGCCCGCGAGCGGGACGGCTTGCGCGACGCGCCTTTGGAGGAGGATCGACGGCGGGCAACACCCGGTTTGCCATCCCCGGCGCTGCCGGGTTTGTCACCGGCAGGCCGGGATGCCTTCACCGCGCCGACGGGTGGCGCTTTGGGCGCGGATGATTCAGCCGGGGGGCGCACGCCAGCCGCCTGTGGCGCAGGATTCGCGGCTGCTTTGGTGTCCTTCGCCGCCGCTTCTGTCACCGGCACATCATCCGGAGCCGGTGCGGGCCGCGTTTCTAACACGGACTGCGGGACGGGTTCCGCAGGGCGCGTCGCCCTGCCGGTTTTACTGGCTGGCGCAGGCTTCCGTGCCGGATCATCACCGGAACCGGCAGTGCCTTCGCGGGACTTTTCTCGCGCGTCCGCTGGCGCTTGCGGCGCTCGCTCGCGCCCGCGAACCAGGTCGCGCCGCGCGGGGCGCGCCATTTTGCCCGCGACCGGAGGCGCAGCATGTGGCCGCGCGTCCGCTGGCGACCCAGCGGATTCAGCGGGTTCGGCATCCACTTCTGATACCCCGCCGCCATCAGGGGACGGCTTCCGCGGCGGGCCAGCAAAGGGCGACGCGGGCCGGGCCGGGCGCTTTCCAGGATCGACGCGGCGCGAAACCGGGGAAACGCCGCGCAATGGCTTATGCTCAAGGCCATCATCCTCTTCCTCAAGCGCGGGAGGTTCGTCCGCCGGTTTCGCGGTTGGTCGCGGCTCCGGGCGGCGTGGCGGCCCCGGTAATTTCGACGCTGGCGCGGTCTCCGCGTCGCGCTTCTTCAGGCGTTCACCTGCCAGCGCCGCCGCACCGATCGCCCCGGCAACCCCGTCGCCGGGTGGCGTACTGCCCTTGCGATCCTGCTGCGGCTCATCCTGGCGCGACAACGGCGAACGCACCGGGCGCGAACCAGCCGGTTTGCGGTCTGGCGTCCGATTCAAGTCATCGCCGGGCGCAGGGTGCGGACGCGGCTCAGCCACATCCCCCGGCACGCGATCACGATCCGGCGCTGTTTCGCCGGACGGCTCCGGCCTGGTCTCGACCGCCTCACGTTCGCCGGATACTGGATCGGGTTCGCCACGCGCAGAGGGCGCGTCATCCGGCGGCGCGTCGGACGCGCTACCGGCTCCACGCCGCCCCAGAAGGCCCAATGCGCGCCGCCCGGACTTTTCCTCCGGTTTTGCAGCGTCGGCGGCGTCTTCGTCTCTGGTTCGGGTCGCATCGCCTGCGCCAGCCGGTGACTCGCCTGGTTCGGCGGCAGATGCGCTATCAGCCTGCACCCCACGCCTGAACAATCGCCCCAACCGTCCCCGGCGTCCGGTCGTTGCTGCGCCGTCCGGTTTGCCACCGGCAGCATCGGCGCTGTCGCGGCCCGGCGGAACCGGAATGGCTGGCAGGTCCTGCTCCTTGGTGTCCGCCTCACGTGCCAATCGCGCGAACGGCGGGCGGTCGGGCGTGTCTGCGGTTTGGGCATCATCAAGGGGGGCACCGGACTCGCCGCTTACATCTGGGGAGCCTTCGGCTGCAGGGGTTCCGGCAGCCGCGCCGCGTCGCCGGAGGAATCCCAAGCGCCGCCCCGTGTCTGCTTCGCCGGATTCAGCGGCGGGCGCAGAAGCCGGGCGCGAGGCTTTGTCCGCGCTCGCCGGGGCCGACTCCTGGGCGCGGGCCGCGTTACGAATATGTGGCAGCGGGCGGCGCGACGGCACACGCGCGGCGCGTTCGCCCGGTTCGCCGGAGCTATCCTCTTCGCCCGGCGATGTCTGCTCCGGACGTTCCAACGGCTCGCCAGTTAGCGCAAATGGCGACGCAACAACCGGCTCAGCGCCGGACGCAGTTAGTCGAGGCGCGCGGCTCGCGGGCACGCCGGGACGCGACGGCGCTTGCTCGTCCAAAGTGCGCTGCCGGGGCGTGCCGGCATCCTCCGCCTCGTCCGCATCTTGCGCGGCAAGCGCCCCCCGCCGCGCGATCCGGGGAGCCTTTGGGGGGGATGGCTCGGCGGCAACCGGCGCATCGGGCGCTGCTGGCCGGGATGCGCTCGCAGCAGCAGCAGACGCTCCCGCGCCACCGGCAACGGCGGCGACCTGCTCCAGGGGGAGTTGCTGGGGCGTCGCATCCTTCGGGCGCATCGCCTCGACGATCTCGGCCCTGAGCATTTCACGGGCAGCACGCCGCCGGGCGCGTTCTTGCGGAGTGACGCGGAATATCGCCACGAAGCGCGCCGCATACCCGATTATTTCGACAACGGTCAGATCAAAGGTGAGCATCAGGCCCATGATCAGCCAGGCAAACAACACCGAGACAGTGCCCCAGTCCAAAAGCTGGCTGAGCAAAAACAGATAGACCTGGTGGCCGACCCATCCGCCACCGCGCCCCTGCTCAATGGCCAGGTCATACGAAATGGGGCGAAATGCCTCGACCGACGGGGCCACGTTGTCGAACAACTCGATCATCTGCAACCACGCCAGCACGCAGGTATAAAGCATCACGCCGCCAACAATGCGCGTGTAATCCAGGTCCAGGCCGGTGTCTTCGAAGCTCTTGACCATCAGCCAGACGCCCACGCCAAACGTCACCATCGGCCAGACGATCTTGCCCCAGCCAAACAACTGGCTCAACAGGTGGTTAAGCGCCCCGGTAAAACCGGCGGTCGGCTCTGGCAGCAGGCCCAATGACACGGACGGGATCACCGAGAAGAAGGAAACCATCGCGAACATCAGCAATCCCACGCCGATCAGGTCAATTTTGCGATCAAAGTCAAGGCCCTGGTGAACGGTGAACGTGCCTTTTTCGCGCCCACCGGGCAGTGGTCGCGGCTCCGCCCTGGCAGCCCCAGCAGAAGCCCGTGAGCGACGTGCCGGTTGGGCCGGTTGCGAGGGCTTACGCGATCTTCGCGATGTGGGGGCTGCGGGTGATGTCCTGGCGGTCGTGCCGCGTGTGGGCGCAAGTTGTCGCGCGGGGGGTGACTCCGACCTACGGCGTGCCGGTGCAGCCGCCCCTGAGCGCGGCGCGCCCCTGCTTGCCCGTGACGTTGCCGAACCGGCGAACGGCGGCAACTGGCGAGATGCTTTGTCGTCTTTTTTGTCCCTGTCTTTGTCTTTGACCCCTTTACTCCGCCGGCCAAACGGAAGCCGCCTTTTGCGTTCCTCCTCCGGCTTCTTTCCGGCCTTTGCGCCCGGAGCCGGTAAACCGATACCCGGACGGGACGGCGTCCGGTCGCGCCGGTCCGGGGCGCGATCACGCGCCGGGCTTTGCAACGATGAGGGTTTCGAGCGGAAGGGACTATCAATGCGGCGGCTGGGGGTGGCATCGTCCACAGAATCTTGCTCGCGGCGTCCCAAGGGGCGCTCCGTCGAAGGCCGGCGATCGCGGCTGGCCAGCCCCCCGCCTACGCTTCGCTGCCCGTAGCGATCCGGCGAGAAGCCGTCGTCTTCGTCCTCGTCCCGCTGTTGCCAGGGACTCGCCGGTGACTTCCCGCGATCCTGGCTGGCAAAGGGACTGACCGGCGAGCTACCCCCGCCCCGCCGCGCGTAGCGATCTGGGATGAGGTCGTCGTCGTCATCCTCGTCCCGCCGTCGCAGGAGACTCGACGGTGCCGCCCCGCGTTCCCGTGGGGGCAATGAACCTGTTGGCGAACGGCGTTGCGCATCACGGGGCGAGCCTGAACCACTCCGGCGGGCTGGCCCGCCCGGCGGGCCGTCGAACGGGTCACCACGCCTGGCAGGCGGCTTGTCGTCCTCTTTTTTGCCGCGCTTCAGAAACCCGAACCGGCGTTTCTCCCCGGCTTTGTCATCCTGACCGGCATCGCGGCCCCGACGGCTGGGTCGCCTGCTGGCAGGGGCCGGTGCGCCATAGAGTCCTGTCGGGCGCGCCGGTATCACGGACGAGTCATCGTCATCATCAGTGCGGTTGCGGCGGAAAGGAACCCACCTCTCTCCGGGTTTATCGCGATCCTTCGTCCCACGCCGCGCACTGGGAACCGCACGGTCATCGTCGGCCCCACGCCCTCGACGTGAGAAACGCCCGCGCTCCCCCGATCCTGGGCCGGGGTCCGGTCGGCGACGCCCGCGATCGCGTGGATCGGACGGCTCGTCGTCGTCCCTGGAGCCTCTGCGGAATGGATTCACCATGGCATCGTTCCTAGTCGCTCATTTCCCCGACATTCACCGGCGGAAAACCCGGTTGCGATCATGGTCGGCCCTGTGAAGGTGCGGTCGGGTGAACCGCCCGAATGAAGGTACAACGCGTGTGTACCGATTATAACATAGAACATTTGGTCGAGTCATGATCTGCGTCGTTTTCTGCCCTCAGGATATACTAAAAAACGCGTATCGACCAAACACGCTGCGCCCCCGCTCACACGACGCCCAGATAATCCACGATGGCCCGCACATAAATGCGCGTCGTCGCGATCACGCTGTCCAGCTCTACGTATTCGTCGGGAGCATGCGCGCCCTGCCCGTTGGGGCCGAAGCCGCAGATCGCCGGAATACCCCGTGTGATGAACATCCAGCCGTCGTTCCAGGGGCCGCAGCCCAGGCGCGTCGGCACGATGCCGGTGACGCTTTCCACGTGGCGGGCGAGCATCTGCACCAGGGGGTGATCGGTTGCAATCTCTACCGGCGGGACGAACAACAGGCGCTCCAGCGTGTAATCCAGTCCGGGGATCGCATCCAGCCGTTCGCGGATGAGCGCCTCGACGGTCGCCGCATCCGCCCCCGGCAGCAGGCGCACATCGCCGCAGGCGACGCACTCGTCCGGCACGGTGTTGATCGCGGTTCCGCCCGCAATCGTCGTGGGGAACGTGAACACCGAACGCCTGCCGGGAAACGCGGGAGTTTCGTCGTGCGGGATGACCAGCCCGTTCAGCGCCGTGATCGCCCGCGCCATGTCGCGGATGGCGTTGCGCCCGATCGCGCCGCGCTCCCACACCAGCAAGCCGGAATGAGCCGCCTCACCACGCACCACCAGCCGGAAGCGATACCCGCCCCGGTGTCCAACGGTGATGTTCGTGTTCTCCGGCTCGCCCACAATGGCGGTGGTTCCACGCAGGCCGTGTTCCAGCAGATAGGCGGTTCCAAAGGGGGAGTACGCCCCCGGCTCCTCATCGACAGCGAACGCCAGCGCCAGGTCGCCACCCAACTGCACGCCCGCTTCCAGCAGCGCCCGCGTTGCGTACACGAACACGCTCAGCGATGCCTTCATATCCAATGCGCCCAGGCCATAGAGCCGCCCCTCCTCGATCGCCGCGCCGAAGGGATCGCGCGTCCACAGCGGGCTGGGCATGACCGTGTCCATGTGACCGTTGAGAATCAGGGTGCGCGCACGCGATGCGCCCCGCACCCAGGCCAGCACATTGGGCCGGGCCTCCGTTGCCCCGACCAGCGCCGGTTCCAGGCCCAGCGAGCGCAGCTCGTCACGGAGCAGAAATGCGACCTCCCGCTCGATGGGTTCGTCCGGCGTGGACGTGTCAGGGGTAAAGGGATTGGCGCTGCGCGTGCGCACCAACGCCTGCAAAAACGCAATTTGCGCGTCGCGGTTGCGGGTGATGAGCGCGTCCAGGCGGGTGAAGAGATCAGTCATGGTGACTCCTTTCATCGCAGCGCCAGTATAACACCGCCGGCGGGTGAGGCCGTTTTTATCAAACGCTCATTTGCGCTTTTGCCATTCCCGCTATAATCGTCGCGGGCAAGCGCCACCGTGTGGGCCGCGTCGAGCGCCTGCCCCAACCGTATCGCTACCCGTAACCAGCCATGAACCGCTATTCTCTGCGTCCAATTCTCAGCCGCTTCAACCTGGATCGCCGCGCCTGGATCGGGATCGCCGCCGTGATCGCGCTAGTGGTTGCCATCGGGGGCGCGGTGGCGGTCATCACTCTGGGCGATGACGCTTCTCCGGACACAGGGTCAACGACCGCCCGCGTGCCGCTGCGCGTGGCCTTTCTCGGCCCTACCGATGCCGCCGTGCGCAACCTGTACCTCGCCGACCTCGAAACCGGCACAGTGACCGCTCTCACGGATGCCCCTCACGGCGTCGAGGACTTCGCGCCCAGCCCGGACGGGACGCAGATCGCCTATTCGCGCCACAACGAGGACGGCACGATTGACCTCTGGCTGGTGGATGTGGCCACCGGGCAATCACGCCCAATCACCCGCTGTGTCGAGGCACGCTGCACCGCCCCCACCTGGAAGCCGGACGGCACGCAGATCGCCTACCAGCGGCAGGAGATCGGCTATCCCGAAGACACGTCGCGCGCCTGGATCGTCGACCTGGCGACGCTGCAACCCGCGCTTTTCTTCGACGATGTGCAGGTGCTCGGTCGCGCTCCGGCCTGGTCGCCGGACGGTTCGCGGCTCGCCGTGTACGATCCCGCTGCCCAGGCTATCCGCGTGCATGACCTCGCCGCGCAAACCGACACGATGATCGCCAGCGATGTGGGGATGACCGGAACCTTTGCGCCGGACGGATCGCGACTGGTCTATCCGGTGCTGGTGCGGGGGGCTATCGGCCAGGAGTTCTATACTCACCAGGAAGTGGCCGACTTTATCACGCGCCGTGTCACCCCGCTGAGCGGCGACCCGGATGCGGCGGTAGACGATGCGTTCGCCGCCTGGTCACCGGATGGATCGCGGCTGGTCGTGGCGCGTCGCTACCTGGACGAACGTTATACGGCGGGCAAGCAACTGTACCTGCTCGAAGTCGAGTCAGGCGCAGCCGAACCGCTGGTGATAGATGCCGCTTACAACCACGCCGCGCCCCAGTGGGACGCAACGGGCCGGTTCGTCGTCTACCAGCGCTTTTTGTTGGGCGAAGCCGACGCTCAACCGGAAATCTGGGTGATCGATACGCACAGCGGAGAACGGCAGCTTGTCGCCACGAACATGTTTCTGCCCGCGTGGGTGGGGTGAGTGAGATCAAGCAAGAAGGCGCGCCAGGCTAAGCAACCCCCCCGCGTCAGCGCAGTCGGCTAAGGTCGGCGCTCACCGCGCTCGGTATGGGGTTGACGATAGCCTCTTCCGGGATAGCCGACAGCTCAGGGCTAACGAACTCGAATGTGGCTTCCACTGAGTGAGAGCCGCGATTGTTGACCGCTGTCCAAACAACTTCCACGCCAAAATAAAAATCAATGCTAGCCTCTTCTTCAAACACCGGGACAGTGGTCTTCAAGGTTGCCTTTCGCAAGCCCCTGTTGATGTCGAAATCGTGTGCGTCAATCGTAACGGCCCCGTCCGTGCGATAGTCGTAATACCACAGAAGGTCGCCTACATCTTCGCACGTACTTTTTACGGTGTAAGTTAACTCGACAGTAGCTTGCGATTGAGGCCGACCCGGCGGCGTGTGAACGGTTTGTTCGATGACTTCCACCTTGGCCTTAGTCTCATGGCATCCCGTGGGATTAACCAGGAATTCGGCATAAGCCCTATACTCATAGTTCCTTCCCCTGCCACCTTGGGCCATCGCAGTGGCTGACGGAAACAGGAGCAGCGCGACCAGCAAAAACAGTCTTACGGCGTACGTTAGCCTTCTCATGTATCGAATCCTTTTTTCAAATAAAGTACTGGGGAATGTGTCGTAGAGCAGAATCTATATATATTATATACTATTAATTGTTTAATTAATAATCTGGTGTGGTCCCTCACACGTGGCAAACCGTTCGGCATCTCATCTGTTGTTCCAGGTTGCGGCCCTGGGATCATGGGTTTCATGAACCGGAAGCAAAAAGAATCAGCACTATGGGGAATGCGAAACCAAACAAAAAGGATTCACTTTTCACCAAAGAGCTGCTCGAATCCGGCAAAGTAGTTCCGGTTATCGATCGACATTACCCGTTAAGTGAGACTGCTGACGCTATCTGGTATCTTGAAGAAGGACACGCCCGAGGAAAAGTAATCATCACTGTGGAATCTGACAACTAAGCCAACAGCTTTTAGTTTTCAGCGGTCAGCCAAAAGCCTCACGTCGGAGCGG
>CAZSXY010000098.1:0-15353 GCA_964611395.1 uncultured Anaerolineaceae bacterium
CTTTTGCTCGATCGTTTTCAAGCTTGGTGGATCACTTTTACTTTATCAAAAACAGACTCCTCCTTCGGGAATGTGAGAAACCGCACACACCAGCGCTAGTTGTGTACTGTCAGCTTGTCAATCCGCGTCTCCCAGACACATACTCTCAGGGTAATCCCAGCACTTGATAATTTTCAAATTACTGTTCTTTGCAAGCTATACTCCTTCATTATTTCTGACGGGCCTTTGGACCTTTCAGTCATGTATTCGATGGTGGGCGCAAGTACCACGAGACAAGATGATGCATGGCTAAACAGTCGAGAGTCGAGATATTCGGAGAAGGTCGACAAGCGACCCCCGCTACTCGCCGCGCGGCGTGCCGCGCAACCCCCGTCGGTCTGCAAGACCGACCACCCCCCTCGAGCCTGCTGTGGGCGAGATGTACGATGTCTACAGCAGGCGTTCGACCGCGGGTGGGGACCACCTGCGGGATCCGAGCGACACCGTGGCACGCCGCGCGGCGGGGGGACACGGCGCGAGGAACGGCGAGGGGGGTGGTCGGGCTTCAAGCAAAGCCGATCTGGCTGCCGTGCAGAAGACCGACGGGGGGCCGCTCACCGATGGTGGGGGTAACCGAACGTGTGGATGTGCGCCCGTGTTTTCGGGCATACATCGCACCGGTGACGGGCATCCCCTGCTTGAGGTGGGCGGCAGAAGCGAAGCGCTGGAGTTCTATGCCAGGGCCATATGCCTGTGGTAACAGGTAACCATAGGCAAAACCACAGACTGCTGGGCCATCACCAGGTGAGGACAAACGTTACTCAAGCGCTGTCACCATGTCCAGGACCGCGCTCGCAAACGCCTTGGCGTGTTCCGGGAATACGACGATGCTCGAACGTTCCCGCTGGTCCGGTTCACCTTTGAACCGACTCTCCGTAATCCGCAGATACGGCTTGTTACCTGCTGTCAGCTCCCGATCTATGAAATAGGTGCGGCTACCTGCCCGCACTTGTCTGCTCGTACTTCGTATGGTTGCGATATCACTCACCTCCTTCCAATTCTTGATAAGCTTCGCTGCTACGTTCCCCAAAATCTGAGCGTCTTACGCTTTGGCTGTATCTTAGTTCTCTGATTGATATTCGCTGCATAGTATTAGGCGGTCAAATTGGCCGTTTTAGACCGGTCATCCTGGCTGTTCTAGAACGGCCAACATGGCCGGTCAACCTCGTTTGTGCTTCTTCCAGAACGACGCTTTGAGATGCACGGTGTACAGATTCGGTCGGCCCTGCCCGCGCTGCTTGATCGTGATGAACCCGGCTCGCTCCAGCTCGCGCAGCCAGCGCCGCACGCTGCGCTCACCGTGGCCCATGTCTTGTGCCAGCCGGTCCTGGCCGGGAAAACACTGATCGAGCTCGCGCGCATATTTGAGTAGCATGGCATAGGTCAGCTTGGCCCCGGCGGAAACCTCCTTGCTCTCCAGGATGAAATTGGGCACGCCCGTCCAGCCTCGCTGGGTGGCGAGGTCGGCTCCTTTCAGAATCAGGTTGCGATCCCGAAAGGCTTTGATGTCCCCTACACGCTGCATAATATGTTACGTTGCTGACTTGCGCTTCACCTTGCCCAGGAATTCCCCGAGGATGAAGCGATACAGTTCGAGTTTCTTGACGTCCAGGTTGCGGGCGATGGCTTCGAGTTCCTTTTGCCAGCGGTGCGGCACTTCCGCCTGCACTTTGACTTTCAGGTCATCGCGCAACCGGAAACTGAATTCCTGGATTTCATCACGGGTCGGTAATGCGCGTGGGTTCTCACGTGCGGGCTTACGTGAGGAATCGCGTGATGGGGGACGTGCTTTGTCACGCCGTGGCGTGGATTTTGACGTGGACGGGGTCTTATCAGCGGGGGCTTTCGACGCCACGGCTGGCGCCGGGAACTGCTGTTCAAGTTTGGATAGTTCGTCGTAGATACCCATATCAGTTCATTTCAAATGCATCCGCCGCGGCCGCGACGACAGTATCCTTATCGATGGTTTTTCGTTTCTCAACCGCGGCGCGGAGCAGGGTTTCGTTGGCTAGCTTGCAGATATCGCGGGCGATGCCACCGGTCAGCCGATAGATTTCACCCACCGCACCCACGTCGAAGGGCAACCGGTCGCCACCGGCCACCGTCCAGCGAAACCGCATCATGTCTTCTGTCTGCTCGCGGTCGAACGGGTGTAGTTTCGCGACGTACATCCGGCTGGCCAATGACTTGAACCGTGTGATGCGTTTGTGCAGTTCCGGTTGGCCGAACAACGCCATTTGAATCAGGAACTGGTTGCTGGTCGTGAAGTTGAACAGGTGATGGATCGTCTTGAGAGTCTCGTAGGGGAGATTCTGTGCCTCGTCAATCAGCAGCACAGGCGTGATGCCAGCCTTGTACTGGGCGATGAGATAGCGCTCGAAGTGCTTCAGCGTATCGGCATACGACCGGGCGGTGCGAACTTCGAACTCGTCGGCAATGAAGCGCATGAACTGGTTCGCCGTGCGCAAGTTGGGCGCAAATGCCAGTACTACCTGCTTGGATTGATCCGCGGCAAACTCATCCCGCAGCCGCTGCGCGATGGACGTCTTGCCCAGGCCCACCGCGGCGCTGAGGTAAACCGGGCCATCCTTCTGCGTGAGATGGAATTCGATCTTCGCCTTGGCTTCTTTGTGCTGGTCGGAATACCACAGAAAGCGCGGGTCGGGGGTGATCTTGAACGGGGTCTCGGACAGGCCGAAATAGGTCGCGTACATACTTCATAGTGAAGCATCCATAGGGGCTTGTCAAGCGTTATTCTGGTACCGGAATTGGGCCAAGTCGCGATATGAGGTTGCACTATCTGGCGCAGCAACCGTGCAAGCCACGTAATGACGATGGTGCAATAACGGCACCGCGGGAGAGACACGATAAACCTCTGATTGGTTGTGGATGATGTTGGATTCATAGCGTCGGGGAGACTGGGTGCAGAATCGATCTCATCGCGTCAGAAGAGCATCTCCGCCAGGTCTTTGATCGTGGCGGTGAAGTCCGCGTCTTGGCCATGACTCTCACGCCATTTGATCCAGAAGTCGATCACGGACCCACCACCACACCCGGCAAAGCAGTGCCAGTAGTTTCGCTCTTGATCTACGCTGAAGCTCGCATGGTGATCTGGGTGAAAGGGGCACAACCCCTGACCGCGCTCGTTGAGCGCTACATACTGGCTCACAAACGCGTAGACCGTGATGCGGTCTTTGATGCGTGCTGATAACGTTTCACCCGCGCCTTTTCCAGTAGGGGAGAGGACAGGCTCAGCCACCCGCTGGTCGGGAACCGGAACACGCGCCAGCAGGGCATGAATGAATGTTTGGGGCACGGCCTGCGGACGCGCCAGCAGCTGGACTTGCTGGCGGATGGTTGGGGCGATGGGGGAGCCATTCGGATGGATGAAATGATACCGGCGTCCGGTCTTGCGGTGGATGCCGAGTGGCAAACGAACTAACGAGCCTGGGCCAGTCGTCAACACGTCCTGTTTGGGAAAGAGTTCCATCTCGGCTAGGTCATAGGTGGTCATAAGCTGCTGGCCGAAGCGGCGTACCTCCGCACCGAGCAGGGGCGCGGCGAAGAACAGCCACAGGTGCCCACCGCGGCGCGAGAATTCTAGATATGAGGGAACATTAGCCGTGGAAAGGTGGCGGGAGAGAGCGATGAGCTGGTGCCATCCCGGATCATCGTCGGCGTCCAAGCAAATCCATTTCGCCCGGCTGCTGGCGTCGAGCGCGTAGGCACCAAGCGTGACTTCGCCTTCCAGATGAGACGCGACAAGCCCCAGGTTGAGCGGCTTCTTGACTGAAATGTAACGGCCATCTGGACGTTGTAGCGGGTATTGGTCCATACGTGCGATGAAGGTTGACGCATAATCCCGCACTAGGCCGCGATCTAGTTCTGGAGATAGCGAACGCTCTCGTTCTGGCACATGTCCATTGTAGCAGATGGTCTGCCGATCCGCGCCCGTTTTGTGCCTTAACTCCTGAGCAATGCGCTTGACTGGCAACCCTTGACCATGCAATTCCCCCAAACGCTGTTCTTGCTCTGGTGACCAGGGTTCATACGCGCGCGGATACTGTTTGCACACCTGGCTGAGCTTGCCCGCCTTGATCCAGCGGAAGACAGTGGGACGCTCTTTGCTCGTGATTTGGGCGATGTCGCTGACGGTGAGAGAGTGTTTCATCGGGGACCTTTGTTGCATATGTTGCGTGGGTGAGGCCATCTGAGCACGGGGAATGGGGCGTGTCAACGAGAAAGAAACCCGAAAGCTGAGAGCGTGAAACGCGTCCAAATGGGCATCTCCTGGGCATTGCACCAGCGCAATCCGTTCGCGCCAGAAAAACCAGAATTCAGCAATACAGAAACCAGAACCTAAGAGCGGGCGAGACGAAACCCCCTAGTACTACAGTCGCAGATAGCTTTTATTACCGATTTGCCTCCCTTAGAATGCATGAATGAGACAACTCAAAAGTGTCTGTGGTGAGGGAAAAGAATCTAACAAAAATCGCAAGTGCGGCTGTAGTACTAGGCTCTGTTGACATTTGACCCCCTTTTGCTTGGTGTAATTCGACTCAAGAATCACTAATGTTGCCAACAGAACTTGCCAGGAACTGAACAGAAGGGCTAGTGGTGACTTTACTCAGAAGCACCTGACGGGGCCGAGATGCTGGCTGCTCTCGTAGCGCTCGATAGAAAATCACATGAGTGGCACTAATGCAGCCAGCATCTCCCTTGTGAACTTTCAGCGCCTGTCACTGGCAGTCCTTATTAGCCAAGGCAAGAAGCGATGCGCCACGGTGTTCCTGTGTTACACTGACTGCACCTGTTGGTGAGGATGCGCTTCCTCTGCGCAAGTGCAGTTAGTCCCGCAGGCACAGGCAGCTTCCGGTGCTACCCTCATAGGCGCAATTGCAGGCCAGGTTCGGCTTGACCAGCGCATCACCAGGTAGTCAACACCGACGTATCCTGCCACGCGCCAGGCCAGAATCAGGCCAATCGCGACGAGAAACAGCATCGGGTTTGTGCTCGCCGATCCCGCCATCATGAAGTTCCAGTTCATCAGTGCGCCAAAAAACGCGGCAATGCCGACAAACGCGCCGAGGATGAGCCCTATGCCCACAAGAAGCTCACCGTAGGTGACCAGTTTCGCGAACCAGGTATACGCCTCAGCGTCAAGCAGGGATTGGATGAACGAGCGGTACCATTCGTAGGCAATCGGTGGACGACCACCTTCTGGGATAGAAACCGCACGTTCCCAGTATCCTTTCAGAGCTACGCCAGTGTCAACCCATCCTGGGTCGCCCAGCTTATGCTCGGCGGCTTCAATCCATTGCCAGCCGAGCCAAAGACGGACCGGTAACCATAGCCATGCCGCCCGCACATCTGAAAACAACCGATATAGCAGTCCAGGGTTTTGCGTCTGTTGCTTGTTTGTCGTTGTAATGGTTGTCATTTTGTCCTCCGTGATCTGATTGTGATAGCTTACTCATACTGTTATCGTGCCCCAAGAGATGGGCGCAATATCTACTGTGTTAATTCCACTGTACTTCTACACCACTCGGATTTCTAGCGTCATTTGACGCATGGTCTAACAGGTACTTCAGCGATCTCCGACTGCGCCTATTGATGTTCAATAGGTGAGACAGTCCGCAGCAGAGCTGACGCATTTACCTCGGGCCATCTCACCTTCGGGTGTTGGACGAAGCCTTTGTTCCACCAACGTGAACGTGGACGGGAAGGGGCTTCACGAACTCTGGGATGACTCGAGTAGGTTCCGCTCGCTGAGCTGAAGCGTTCCCCAATCCTCGAACCAGACCTGCCCGCTGTAACCGTTGACAGCTAACGCTCCTACAGATTCTCCATCTCGATCCAGGTAGAATTCGTAGAAGCCGTAGAAGGTGGCTGTAGTATCCTCTTCCAACGACAGAGTGGCGTTCGCGCCCATCTCATCGACGGCTGATTCGGCGATATTCCGGGCCTCCGCTTCACTGAGCGTCATGTCACCCGGCGAAGGTTGAGCCAGGACCCGGCCCAACATGCCATATCCGCCCCCGATCTCGGCAATCGTGGGGCCGTACTTCGTGTTCCACATGATGTTAGGGCCAGCAGCGGGTGATATTTGTGACGCGCCTTTGCTTACCATCAGGTCGAATGCATGGCGTCCCGTGCTGCGTTCGATAACCTCGGCCTGGTACGCCAGGGCGAACTCGCGCAAACGAGCGATGACCAGGTCCGGATTTTCCTGCCGATCCACATAGTCCCGGATTTTGGCCACGATCTGCTCTTTGCTCAGGACCTGCCCAGCTTCAACATCAAAGTAGAAGTCGTAGTAGTAGCCTGAACCGCCCGCGACCATGCCTTGAACACCAGGACTTAGACTGAACGATGTGGTTGAACTGTTTCCATCGGATGAACCGCTTGAAAGGTTGCCTAGGGCAAACGCAGCAGCTCCGACCAGGACGATTATGCCCACCAGTAGAATGGCTTCCTTTTTCATTGTGGTTTTACCCCCGTATTTCTGTCTTGCTCAAGCCTGCTTTATGCCCAATTGTGGTGAGGATCGGCCATAGGGAGTATGTGCTGTGGCCGATCCTGGTGTGAGATCTGCTACTCGACCACGAGCTTGCCGCGCAGCATGCCCATCTGGCACTGGAAGTTGTACTCCCCTACGGTCACCGGCGGCAGCTCAAGCGTGGTTTCTTCATAGGCGGGTAATGTGACGGACTTGTCAAGGCCGTCGAAGACGACCATCTCGCTGCAAGCGCCTTCTTCTTCGCGGTAGAAGTGGAAGCGCACCGGCCTACCCGCCTTGACCACGATCACATCCGGATCGTAGCCGCCCTTCACCCGGACACGTACGTCTTGTACGCCGTCGATTTCGGCGACTGCCACGCCCTGCTTTTGGTAGAGCCAGAAGTACCATACGATCCAGGCTATCAGGGCTAACCCCAGACCATTGACCAGCAGTTGTGTTGTTGTCATGTCAGCTCTCCGTTTCTGTTCCTTGTTATCCGGCTAGGTGGATCACTACCGTTAGCTTTGAGAAAAGTGCGGTCGGAAGCGACGCAGCCGATTCGCGTTGCTGACCACCGTCACGCTGCTAAATGCCATCGCGGCACCCGCGATGATCGGACTGAGCAATAACCCGAAGAACGGGTACAGCAGGCCAGCGGCAATCGGAACTCCGAGCGTGTTGTAGACGAAGGCCCCAAAGAGGTTCTCCTTGATATTTCGCATCGTCGCGCGTGATGTCTCAATGGCAGTGACCACACCTCGCAAGCTGCCACCTACTAGAGTGATGGCGGCTGCTTCAATCGCGACGTCAGTCCCGGTGCCGATGGCAAAGCCGACATCAGCCTGCGCGAGGGCCGGAGCATCGTTGATCCCGTCACCGACCATGCCGACTGTTCGTCCTTCCGTCTGGAGGCGGCTGATCTCCGCCGCTTTTTGTTCCGGCAACACTTCGGCCAACACACGCGTGATGCCGACGTGACGGGCAATGGCTTCGGCGGTCCGGCGGTTGTCGCCTGTCAGCATTACCACGTCAAGTCCCAGCTTTTGTAGAGCCTGAATAGCGATGACCGAGTCTTCTTTGACCGTGTCAGCCACGGCGACCAGTCCGGCAGCTTTTGGGGTTCCGGAAGCGTCATCCGCTAGGGCCAGGAACATGACCGTCTTGCCATCCTGCTCGAGCTGCTCTGCCTTAGGCAGCAGTGAGACGATGTTGACCGAGGATCGTTCCATCAGGCGGCGGTTACCCAGGAGCACAGAGTGACCCTCCACGACCGCTTCAATACCGTGCCCAGGGATCGCATTAAAAGCGACTGGCTCAACCAGGTCCAGTCCTTTTGCTTTGGCTCCCTGGACAATTGCTTCGGCCAGGGGATGTTCACTTCCCCATTCCGCTGAAGCGACCAGACGCAGGATATCATCCCGAGACTTGTCTCCCAGCGTGACGATATCCGTCAGTTCCGGTTTGCCCTTGGTGACTGTGCCTGTCTTATCGAGCACGATCGTGTCGAGTTTGGTTGCTTTTTGCAGCGCTTCTCCATCGCGAATAAGAACTCCGTGTTCGGCAGATTTACCCACCCCCACCATCACGCTCATCGGCGTTGCCAGGCCGAGGGCACACGGGCAGGCGATGATCAGGGTGGTCACCGCAGCCACCAGCGCAAACGTGAGGTGGGGGTCTGGACCGAAGTTGAACCACACAAGAAACGCTGCAATCGCTATAATCAGTACGGCGGGTACGAAGTAGCCGCTCACCACATCGGCCAGCCGGGCGATAGGCGGTCGGGTACCCTGGGCTTGCTGGACCAGTTTTACGATCTGGGCCAGCGCTGTGTCTTTGCCAACTCGGCTGGCGGAGAACTTGAACACCCCGGTCTTGTTGAGCGTGCTGCCGATCACTTCGTCGTCGGCGTTTTTCTCGACCGGGATAGGCTCACCCGTGATCATGCTTTCGTCTACGGACGACCGTCCTTCGATAACGATGCCGTCAACCGGTATCTGTTCTCCTGGCCGGACGATCACAATATCCCCAACCACGACGTCGTCGACCGGGACATCGTATTCTGTGCCGTTGCGAATTACATGGGCGGTCTTGGCTTGCAGATCCAGCAGTTTTCTGATGGCTTCGCTGGTGCGCCCTTTGGCGCGTATCTCCAACGCCTGTCCGAGTACAACCAACGCAATGACGACCGCTACAACGTCAAAGAATGGCTCGGCGGTGCCTTCTGGAAAAGCAGAGGGAACCGTAATTACCGCCACTGAATATAGCCAGGCTGCGCCGGTACCGACGGCGATCAGGGTGTTCATGTTGGCGCTGTGATGCCGAAAGGCCTGCCATGCGCCGGTAAAGAATTGCAATCCAGACCACAGCAGGACTGGTAGCGTCAACAGGGCATCAAGAGCCCATATCAGGCGCAGTGTGATATCCGACTGCTCCCGGAGGAAGGGAACGTATTCCGGATAGGCCGTGAGCACCACCGGAACGGAAATCAGGGCAGCAAACCAAAACTTGCGCAACAGACTGCGGTACTCACGCTCGCGAGTTGTTGCCTCTTGGTCGCCAGCTTCTGCCTCGTGAATATGCATTGTTTGGCTATGAGCCATTTTCTGCCTCCGTATGGCTACCTCCATTGAGGGCGAATACGATGCTTTAACTGTAAGTCGAACTCGGAGAAAATGGAGGCGCTGAACAGCCCGTCTTGGAGCGGTGTTTTTTGCCGGGGTAACCATGCGCCGTTTGGCCTAATCGCCCTCCGTACAATAGCCTGTAGCGTGGGCAAGATACAGGCAGTTTTGCCATTTGCATCTTGCCGCATTGTGCCGCAACATAATCCCATCCGGTTCGGAAGATCATCACTGCACGACGTCTAGAACGGTCAACTGCTGCTCCTGTACCACACGTCTGACAGCAGGGTTTGCCACCACTCGGAGACTCAGACGCTCATTGCCGCGTAACAATACAAAGTGGTAAACATTCACATATCGTTGGCTGACACAACGATATGATTCAACAAAGACCTTCCGGTAAATCCTCCAGCCGTCGCTAATCAGGTGCAACAGCACATCGCCAGGGGCATAGACTTGGGATTCCGGAGACCAATGTCGGCACACACGGGGAGGGCGTTCCGCAAAGATGCCAGATCGTGGGCACAACTCTCTTGGTTGGCCATCGGCGGGCCAGAACGTCTGCCGGGCAAATAGCTTTCCGTTCCGAGATGTAAGCATGGTTGTTATAAGAGCAGATGTGTCGGAAAGGGCCTCCAAATGGTTGGTCATGATTTGCTCTCCTGAATTCCCCATGGGCTGGTGTCATCGTATCCTGTGAGTTCGGAAATGCTGACCTCCGATCCGTTTACTCGGGTAATCTCCCATTCACGTGTCAAGTTCCAGTACATGCGGAACAACCACGATCGCCAGGGATCGCGTGTCAGAAAGGACGCGAGAAACGCGATCCCCCAGCCGGGGAGGCGAGACAGGATTGCTTGGGCTGTCGAAAAGGTGTGGAAGAAATGGGCACGTGTCTTTACAAACTGGGTGTATTCAGCTAATCCATCCTCGAGTGACAACTCACCCTCGAGGATCCGCCGCACAGTCTGCCCGCAGGTCTCACCGAAAAATAAGGCTGGCCGAATTCCCTCGCCCGTCAATCCCAGACACATCCCGGCTGCGTCTCCAACGACAAACACCTTACCGGCACGGGGTGCTCGCGGTGAGTGCGGGAAGTAGGTGCCGTGAACGGCATTGAGATGAACACCATTCCGTTCGCTAAAGCGTTCCAAACTGGGAAGCAGGCGTACAGCTCCTCGATACGATCCGACTCCTACACTCAGGTTATCGCCGCGCGGAAAGATCCACCCGATGCCGTGTGGCAAAACTTTGGAGTCGTACCAGAAATGCAAGCCCGTCGAACTCGCATGTCCGTTGCTCGGGCGTGACGAAATCGTCTCAATCCCGAAGCTCATAGCATCTTTTGATGCAAAACCGGGGACGATAGACGAGGCCAGAACAGCTCGCCAGCCTGAAGCGTCGACGATTACAGGGGCGGCAAAGTCGCCTCGGGAGGTGCGAACTGAATGACTATGGTATGCTTGAACGGCAGCCTGGAGAAATTCGGCATTACTTCGCTCAAATAGAAGCTCGCACAGGTGGCGGTAATCGAATGTGCACCACGGATAGGGCGAAGGAAAGTCAAACTGACGACCAGCAGTGTGGAGCACAAGGTGATCGTGCACCTGTAGAACCGTCTCAGTTGCATTCCAATGCTGAAGTGCCGCTAAGATCGTTCCACACGCTGAAGTCTGGTTGTGCCCTATCAAATTGCGATCGATTAGTAGCACTCGATAGCCGGTTAACTGGCTGGCAACCGCCAGACCGGCAAAGCTGGCACCGACGATGATCACATCATAGTTCGGTGTTATAGACCTGACATGAGGCTGTTCCTGTGCCATGGGCGATTCCTCCTGGAAACGCCCCCCTTGTATGGTTGTATGGTCAGACTGCCGTGGCCCGGGTCTGATCGGTTCCTGGTGCTGAGTGCTCTCATGCTTGCTGAAGGAACTACTATCAAAAGTGTAAATTCTTTTTTACCGAAACACATGAGCAACCCTGCGTACATCGGTGTAGGCTTTTTGGCTTAGAAAGAACTATCCGCCTGTACTCTTTCCCTCATCCCAAGGACGAAATTCTTCAAACCCAGACGGGGATCTAACTGGCATGCGCAAAAGTGCCTATGTTGTTGCCGGTGATCTGGCGCTAACCATGATCACCAGATTAGGATATGTTAGATTCAATCGAATACGCAGGTCGCACATCGTGGTCTGTGAAAAAGAGCGAAGCTTATGGCGTCCAGGACAAAAGCACGAGGATTGGTGGTAAACGGATTGAGGTAGAATCTGATGAGCAGTGTCGCACAGGTGTCTTTGAACCCTGAGTCCCACCCGGTGCAAAATGGGGAACAACAGTTGCTGGAACAGCTCGTCAACAAGGCACAGGAGGCTGGCCTCAAGACAAACCGGAATGCCATTGTAAACCTCTATGTGGCGCTCAAGTCGAAACCTATGGCACTTCTGGTCGGTCCCTCTGGAAGTGGTAAGAGCGTGATTGTCCGGTGTTTTGCGGAGGTGTTCACCGGGGGAAACCCCCTTCGGTGCCAGTTGATGGCAGGTCACGCCTGGTGGGCAGAGCAAACAGGCAACGTTGGGCAGTTTGCCACGGGGCAGGCACGCTTCAATGATCAGAAGTTGTTATCAATCATAGAAGAGGCTTTACAGCCAGAAAACCATGACATAGTGCACCTCGCCTGTCTGGCGTGGATCAGCCCGGCAGAATTGTCCAATATTTTCACTGATCTGTCCACCCAACTGCGGACACGCATACATAGACTATCGACGATTTGGTTGCAGCGAGGACTGCTCTATCCGCCAAATCTGCTGTTGATTGGCACGATGGATGCGACGACCGAGCCGGAGGTCAGTGCCAAATTGTACGCGCATACGACCGTTGTGTGGTGGACTGCGAATGGAACTCAGCGCCTGCCAGCGAACTCTGGGTTCCCCTCATATGGTTGGCACAGCACCACCAATCAGGGAAAGACCTTCTTGATCACCGCCGTTCGCGATGAGCAATTGGCCTGGGAGAAACTGGTCAGTGTCGTGGGGTGGCAGCACATTAGCTTGCGCGCCTGGCGCACGATGAAGGCACTTTTTCACAAACATGGGTATAACGTACCGGATGTTGTACGAGCCGAGACGATCATCTACCTGGCGAACGCCTGGGATCGCCAGGGCAGAGGTCTTTTTGCAAAAAACGTAGCCGACAACCTCTCAATTGCCCTAGATTTCGCTCTGGCGCAGATGCTGCTACCACGTATGAGGCGTGAACTACGCGGGTCACCGCAGCTTTTCGCAGAGCTTGATAGTTTTGTTGGCAGTCGGCTGCCGCACTCAAGTTCCTGGCTGAAGGCCCTGCGGTGATAGTTCTGCCGGATACCACACGTCTGCGTGGGATGCTCTGAGCAGGTTCAACGGTGGAGGGACACAGCCCGGCGAAATAGCGCCCCAGCGGCCACAGCTAACACAGCCGCATAGAGCACAGCGCCGACCAGGAACAAGCCGGTGTCGAATTTGGAGCTGAATGAGGTGTCGATCAAGATTTCCATAGGCGCATAATCGGGGAGTATCTTCACCCAGAACTGAACATTCTGGCGTGGAAACATCGGGTTCTGAATCAACCCCACATCGATCATCGGTAGAAAGAACATCAGGTAGGTACCGCTGGTCGCTGACAGGTACGTGCCTACAATCGCACCTAAAAACCCATATTGAAGGGCAGGGAACAGGTTGGCGACAAAGAAAAGTGCCAACTGCTCGGGCTGCCAGCTCAGCAGTGTGATGCCGACCGAGAGGATCGTAATCAATATACCCATGACTGTAATGATGACCAGCCGTGCGCTGAGCAGGAGCATCGGATTATAGCCCGCAATGACTAATCGGCGATCCCCTTGGCGTGCGCTGAACATCACGAACATACCGAGAAAGCCTGACAGAAAGGAGACGGTAATCGGCACCATAATCGCCCCGTGTAAGTCGGGCATTGCCACCATCTGCGTAAACTCATTCGTGCCCTCTGGGACTTCCAGCGGAATCGATGCGTTTGGCGTAGCAATGAACGCCAGGGTGATGAAAGTAGGCGGTAGCCCGATCAGCAAGACAATGAACAGTAGGTTGCGCAAATGCTGCTTGGCCGCCATGACCATCGCCAGAGAAAACTTTCGTTGCACGATTCACCTCAACCGAGCTACTCGGTAAAACGCGTAACTTGCGAGTGTTATGACGATCACAGCGTAGCCTGCCACATATAACCAGTGAATAGCATCGTGCGGTTGCTGTGCAGTCATGGCAGCGAGAATCTTGGTCGGATAGTGAGTTGGGAGCAGTACGAATACCTCAGAAGTGGTGCCAAAGAGCGGGCTGCCGATGAACGCATCCATAACGAAGAAGAACAACATCGCAAATGAGCCTTCAAGTTCACCAGGGACAAGCGAGCCCACGAGAATGCCCACTGTGCTATAGATGATGGCTGCCAAGTAGATCGCGGCGAAAGTGAGTACCAGATTCTTGGGTGTGAATTGAATGATTAGCACGATGTAACTTGCTACGCTGGCGATAACGCCCAAAATGGCAACTGTAAAAAGCCGGATGCCGACCACCTGAACAGGATGGTAACCAGCACGCACTAGCCGCCGATCCGCCTCACGCGCGCCGCTCATCATGAAGAAACCCATGATGCCATTCAGAAAGGCAGCCGACCACAGCGCACCGAGTGCTTTTCCCATGTTCAACGTCAGTGTGATGCCACTGAATAAATCTGCTAACCGACTCAGCGCATTCCCAAAAGACTGAATAAGTAGAATGGGGATGACGACCAGGAGCACGAGATTCAGCGTGTTTCGGTAATACTCGCGCAGAAACATACCCAGCGGCGTGAAGAAACGTTCGCTAAGTCTCGCGTACACAGCCGCCCTCCTCCAGCCTGTAAATATGATCAAATCGTTCCCGTTCCTGGACGAAGTGCGAGATAATCAAGATGCTATGTCCACGCTCAGCGATTGCTTCGGACATATCCCAAAAGCGTAGATAGGTTTCGTAGTCAAAACCAGAGTATGGCTCGTCCAGCAGGAGAAGCTCAGGGTCATGTAACAGGGCAAGTGCCAGGTTTAGCTTCTGCTTTGTCCCGCTGCTCAGATGCTCAACAAGGTAGTCTCGATAGCGGTCGAACTCCAGATCGGACATCAACATGGATGCTCGTTCCTCAATGTCTGGTGCGGCCATGCTGTACGCGGCACCGAAGAGTCTGAAGGTCTCGACTACGGTGAGTTTTTCATACAGGATTGGATACTGGGGACAGTAGCCGATCCTGCCGTAGATTGTGATGGATCCCGCATCACGCGAAAGCGCACCGGCGATAATCATCATCAGTGTGGATTTGCCAGACCCATTTGCCCCAACTAGTGCGACGATCTCACCGGCTCGTACCTGAAGCGAAGTATCCGTTAGAACCTGATTCTTCCTCGCCAATGGCCAGATACCGGTGGTATAGGTCTTTGCGATATGCTCTACATTCAGACGCAGTTGTTCGATTGCATTTGCGTTCATAGTTTCATGCTGTTTCCGGATCAATCTGGCCCGTTGGCATATTGGTAAGCCGAAAAAAGAATGTCGCTTATAGAATATGACAGGTTGTCATTCTGGTCACGACGGGACGATTCTAGAAAAGTGAAACCCGTTCCAGGAAGTCACCGGAACGGGTTTCGCAAAAAGGGAACAAAGCTAAGTAGCAGCAAAGCGAGACAAACCAGCTCACCGAAGGATGCCTCTACACACCGGTTTGTCGCGGTAGAGCCTCTTCCGTTGGCTCAGCAATGCGGGGGATGACGGCTTCTGCTGGTTGTCCATCATGGTGCGCATGTCCGCCCATCATGCCGCGCATCATAACGAAATGCAGTGCGGGACACAGCAGCACCAAACCATAGAAGAGTACCGAACTGGCGCTGGCATGAAACAAATACACAGCCCCAAGTGCCGCCAGAGGGATCAGGCAGCACGCCAGCATCAACAGCATGTGTTTATTACGCATCGCTTGTCTTCTTTCTCGCCTGAATCGTGACCGGTTTTTAGTGCCAGCATAGCAGACCTACCACAGGTATGTAAGCGCCAAGCGGCGCATGAGTTTCTGCGCAATTTGGCGCACTTCGTGTCAGTTACTTCCTTGTATATATAAGTCACGGAGATGTAGATGCGTGAGCACAGACCGTGACG
>CAZSXY010000099.1:0-10362 GCA_964611395.1 uncultured Anaerolineaceae bacterium
ACGAACGGTGTGATGACCAGTATAAAAGCCGCCGTGACCTGTGGCAACAACCAACTTGCATTCGTGGGGCGATCAATGCGCGGGCGTTGTGCGGGCGTATGGCGTGGTTTCTCGCGTACAACCCGTTGGGCTGACGGCTGAACATCCGCATCGAGGCGACGACCCGGGGCCAAACGCGCCGGGTTTTCTTTTCTGTGATAGAGAGTTGCTTTATACTGGGTTCCATATAGTGGCGACAAGCTGGAGGCGGATATGAAGACCCGCTTTTCTTACTTCTTATTTTTGCTTTTTTCTGCGATTGTGATGAGCGCTTGTAACGATCACACTGAAACCCCTCTTAAACCACCGGACGTTGCGGAAGAGGAACCGAATGTCGGCCAGGAAGTGAATTCTGAAGAAATTGAGGAATTCACGGCGGAATCGCCGCGTTTGCCGGTAGCTGAGGAGTTAGGTGGCCAACTGCTTTTCGTTTTCCAACGCGATCTCTATCTCGGCCAGTTCAACGGACATGATGCGCACCGAATTGACAGAGCGGTGGACGCGCTGAATGTTTATCCATCGCCTCAGCATGACATTGTAGTGTACATTGTTCAAACAGAGTCCGGTGCCCAACTGAAGTCCGTTGAGCTGCAAACGCTTGAAACCCAGGTGCTATTCGAGACTCAAGGGCGGCTGCACTCCTTTGAATGGTCGCCTGATGGCCAGTGGCTCAGTTTTGTCGAAGGCCCGAATGAGGGTGGGCTCCAGCCGCGTCCTCTTCCAGATTCTGGCGAATCGAGTCTGACGACCGCTGAATTGCCTGTGACCATCATCGTCAATCCGAGAGAAAACACACATATGCCCGGTATAAGCGCATATGCCACTGCATGGTTGACGGGAAATAAGTTATTGGTCGCCGCGCTTGCTTACGGAGAATCCGTCCATGAGGCGCTGCTTCGGATAGATCCACAAACGGGGAATGTTGATGAAATCGATCTGCAAATCCCCGTCTATGAGATCGGACTGGGAAATCCAGCGGCTCGGGCCAATACAAGGGCGCTTCTGGAGGATTATGGGCTGGTGTTGGCCGCTCCTGGGGACAGTAAATTCTATGGGCTGACTGCCATCAGCCCCGATGGAACATCTTCTGTGAGTTTTGCTTATGCCAGCCCCGCCAATGTGGGAGTGAATTGCCAAAACTTATCTCTGGTTCGGCAGTCTGTGACCCACACTTCCTTGCCAGAGGTGGTTTACGAAGGGGTGGGGCAGCGCGCTCATTCTCTGACATGGCTGGAAAACAGTTCAATTGCGTTTGTCCTCGTGCCTTGCGAGGAATCTCATCCTGGTGCTTCATTGATCGTGTTAGCTCCGGATGGCAAACCGGCGACGATCACCGATCAGTTGATCTCCAGTCCAGGGCACACTTACGTGTTCATCGGAGATGGTGAGCAAGTCATGTGGATTGGAATGGATCAAGAAACTGCCTCTTGTTTCGTTGGCTTGAGCGATTTGGAAGCCAACGAAACCACACAGTTGTTTTATACTCCTTGCGGTGGTGATACTGGGTTCCGGGCGATATATTGGATTCCACCCCATACATAGACAGTCAAGCCGCAGACATGCCAAGGGTGCGTTTCAAGTTTTAGGCACGATAGCGACAATTGACATATTTTCGCTCAAGTATGACCGGAATTGCCTGGAATCTGAAATGCGCCGGAGCGCGTGTGGAAACTTGACACGGTCTACGAGCCAGCGTATCCTTTCTCTAAGTTCGCGTTGCAAGCGGATTAAAAAAACCTTCACCGATGCCTGATACATTACCTGACTTTGACAGTTCTTTTCGCGGCTGAGCGCCCATCCATCCCCGACTCCCATTCATGATGGCGATGGTTGCGCTTGCCGGTGTTGGGTGTTCGCGAACGCGCCAGACGCCATGCTTCCCTGTACCTTATCTGGCATGCGTGTTATTGAGAAAGGAGTTTGCCAGCCAGGAACCGTATGATCACTGCTCGTTTGAAAATCCGGCCTGAAAAATCGGTTTTAGTCCATGTGTAAAGGAGATTGTCATGTCTAAGAAATTCTTGCTTCTCGCCCTTGTGGTGCTGCTGGCACTCCCGCTGGTCGTTCCGGTGACGGCAACGGCCCAGGACGACCTGCCGAAGATCGGCTTCCTGCCGGGCGTGGTCGATCCGTTCTACCAGGTGATGGAACTGGGCGTGAACCAGGCGGTGGCGGATTTTGGGCTTGAGGTTGTGACCCAATATCCGGAAGACTGGAATGTGACGCTGCAGACTCCCATCCTGGAATCGTACATCGCTCGCGGCGACCTGGACTACCTCATCATTGCGCCGGTGCACAAAGAGCAGATGATCGCTCCGTTGCAGGCCGCTGTGGATGCTGGCATCACGGTCATCACCGTTGACACGTTCCTCGGCGACGGCGATTACGTGAATGGCCCGGTGACTTTCCCGCTGTCGTACATCGGCTCCGATAATGTTGAGGGCGGGCGCATCGCAGGGCGTGCGCTGGCTGAGAAGTTGGGTGGCCAGGGCAAGGTCTATATCCAAAACACCAACCCCGGCGTGAGCACCACCGAACAGCGCGGCGAAGGCTTCATGGAGGCGATTGCCGAATTCCCCGAGATGGAACTGATCGGCATGGATTACAACCTGGACGACGCCAACACCTCGGCCGAGCAGACTTCGGCAGTGTTGCAGCGCGAGCCGGAACTGGCTGGCATCTTTGGCGTGAATGTCTTCAGCGCGATCGGGGCAGGCAACGCAGTGAACAATGCCGGCCTGGGTGGCGTTGTGGACGTGATCGCTTTCGACGCGACGCTATACGCCATTGAGCAGTTGCGGGCTGGCGTGGTGAGCCTGGTTATTGCCCAGAAACCGTTCGACATGGGCTACCTGGCCGTTGAGTTCGCCATGGCCGACTGGCGCGGCGTGACCAGCCTGCCGAAGCGCGTCCCGACCGGCTACGCGGTCATCACGATCGACAACGTGGACGATCCGGAAGTGGCACGCTTCATTTACCAGGTGCCCTAGTTTATTGAGTCATTGATGGTGTAACCCGTGGGGTATGGGGGGCACTGTTCCCTCATACCCCCTATCTTCATTACAGGATCGAGGAGACTGGTAATGGCATTGGATGTTCAGGCCACTGCGCTATCCCCGACCGGCGATGGCGCAAAAAGGCGTTCCCAATGGCAGCGCATCATCTTGATGGTCAGCCGGGTCTGGTCATGGATATTTTTGATTTTGTTGTTGATCTATTTTTCGTGGCAGGGAACCGGCTTTTTTTCCATCCGTAACTCACAGAATATTTTGGTGGCGATTGTCCCCATCCTGCTCATGGGGTTGGGGCAGACCTACGTCATTATCGCCGGCGGCATTGACCTATCGGTGGGCTGGGTGATGGGGCTGGCATCCGTTGTCTCGGCGCTGGTCATCCGCGACCAGGCCAATGCCGGTGTGGCTGTTGAACTCGCGATTGTCATGGGTTTTGCGGCAGGCATTGTGTCGGCGATGGTCGTGGGGCTTGTGAGTGGGGTGGTCACGGCCAAGTTGCGTGTCCCCCCGTTCATTGTAACGCTGGGCGTTTCGTTTGTGGCACGCGGTGTCGCCTGGGTGCTGGCCGAAGGCAACGTCGTCGGCGGGCAGCCGAAGGCCCTGCGCAACCTGGGCAACGAATCGCTGATCTACTATTTGCGCGGCGAGGGTGGTGGCTTGTATTTCTTCAAGAAACCCGATGTCGTTGGTGCGCAGTTGCGCCTGCTCGACCGCATAATCACCTGGCCGGTGTTCATTACGGCGGTTGTTGTGGCCATTGCCATATTCGTTTTGGCCCGCACGCAGTTTGGGCGGCATACGTATGCCATTGGCGGTAACCGCGAGGCTTCGATCCGGGCCGGTGTGCCGGTTGACCGGCATGTGATCCTGCTCTATGTGATTGCGGCGGGGACATCGGGGCTGGCCGGTGTGCTGCATACGGCGCGGTTTTCCGGCGGCGCAGCGGACGCCGGCGACGCGCTGATGATGATGTCCATTGCGGCGGTTGTGATCGGCGGGGTCAGTTTGTTTGGCGGTGAGGGGCGCGTGATGGGGACGATGATCGGCGCGCTGATCCTGGCCGTGCTCCAGACCGGGCTGATCATGATTAACGTCCAGACGTTTTACCAGTATATTATCGTTGGTGTCATCGTCATTATGGCCGTCTTGATGGATCAGGCCCGCGACTTGATCATTGGCCGGGCGGAAGCGGAGTAAGTGCGCCATGGAACCCTTGCTGAGTGTAAAGAACCTGACCAAACGCTTTGGGGGCCTTGTCGCCGTCAACCGCGTGAGCCTGGATGTGTATCCGGGGGAAGTCGTCGGATTGGTGGGCGACAACGGCGCGGGAAAATCGACGTTGATCAAGATGATCTCCGGCGTGTACCAGCCCAATGAGGGCGAAATTTACTTCGAGGGCAGGCGCGTGTCGATTTCCCGGCCCTCCGACGCGCGTGATATGGGCATCGAAACCATCTACCAGGACCTGGCGCTGGCCGGGAACCTGAACGTGGCGGCGAATATCTTCCTGGGGCGCGAGCGCAAACGGCGCTATCTGGGCGGTCTGATCCGCATGCTCGATGAGAAGTTCATGGCCGAGGAAGCACAGCGGTTGATCAGCGACCTCGAAGTGCACATTCCCTCGTTGAATGCCAACATCGACAAGCTATCGGGTGGGCAGCGGCAGGCCGTCGCGATTGCACGCTCGGTGTACTGGAATGCACGCCTGATGATCATGGACGAGCCGACGAATAACCTGGGCGTGGCGGAGCAGACCAAAGTGTTGGGCCTGATCCGGCGGCTCCGGTCGCAAGGTGTGCCCGTCATGGTGATCAGCCACACGATGCGCGACATTTTCGCCGTGTGTGATCGCATTGTCGTGCTGCATCGCGGTCGCAAGGTGGCCGACAAACGCGCTAAAGAGACGACGACAGAAGAAATTGTGCAATACATCATGGGGGCACGCGACGACTCGCTTCAGGATTGATATCACCTGACGGTGGGGATCGCCCGCCTGTTGTAGACGAAGCTCTGCACACTCGTTGTGCGGGGCTTTTCTGTTGTGGTGTGTGTTGTGCCGGGTCGTTACAGGGGGGCAGAAAAAAGTGGTCCGGGCATACACCCGGACCAAAGTGAAGAGAAGAGAGAAACCTAGAAAGAGACTAGCGATTGTGTCTTGGGTAAGGGGTGTGTCTGGATACGGGATGGGCCTCTTACCCTGTTACCGATAGTGTCAGTGCTACGGGGGTAGGGTACTTGGGTTTCCCTCCTTTGCGCGGAAAGCCGCGCATCCAACCAGCATGATATGCGTGCTATCTAAAAATCGGACGGGACGAGGAAATCCACAAACAACCCGATGAACCGTTAAAGTGCTACCGTACGTTAACTGTATCTAAATCCTATAAATATTTTTAAGCGTTGTCAACCAACCTGTTACCTAAAGTTAGCGCCCGGCTGACAGGTTAGATGCGCGGGCGGTGTCAGGATCGACACCAATACGTGTGCAGCCGCTGGATTGCGCTGGCGGGGGCGTGCCCTGCCGTTGCGTGCGAAAAGGTTTGGCGCTAAAGTGTTTTCGCTGTAAAATTGCCTCATCATGAGCGAATTACCGGTCTTGCGTTTTGACGGTTGCATGGCAACCAACATCGAACAGGCATATCGGCATCTTGAGCAGGTGTATGACCGGCTGGTCAACCCCATTGGCTTGAGCGTGCTGGAATGGTATACCCTGCGTGCGTTGTATGACGAGGACGGCCAGAGCGCATCGCACCTGGCCGCGCGTGTGTGTCGCCACCCCTCGTCGATAACTGCGCTGCTGGATCGGATGGAGGAAAAGGGGCTGTTGCGCCGCCAGATCGATGCGACCGACCGCCGGTGTGTGCGCATCTTCCTCACCGACCGGGGGCGTGCCTACCGCGATCAGGTCGAATCCGTCGCTTCGCAACTCGACGATCTATTGAGCGGGCTGGTCACACCGGAGCAGATGGACGCCTTCTTGCATGTGCTGAGCGTGCTCCAGAACGTCGACCTGGACGTGCCCGGCAAATGACCCGCTTTTCCGTTTTATGTCGCTGTCCCGGTGTGTAGTCCCCTGGGTCTTAGCGGCTAACCCGCCGGTCTAAAACTGGGGTTATACTATGGTTGAAAGCGTCGGTTTGAGGGCACGCCGATGGAAAAGCAACCGTATGTCCTATCATTCAATCGCTATGTGCGCCTTTACACATTGCACCAGGTTGAGCGCCCGGCAGACCTGATCTGCCTCCGGATTCGGATCGAGACGCTGCGTTACGGGCTGTTGCCGTTGTCATCGCTGCCGCTTGATGCAGCCTATGCGGACGACCCGCACGAAGGGATCGCGCTGGTACGCGCGACCGTGCGGCCCCGTCTCGAAGCGCTACTCGATAGCCCCGATCCGTTCGAGAGGCTGGGTCTTGCCCCGGCGCGCGAGGCGTTGTGGCAGCGGTACGCGTCGGTGCGGGGGTTGCCGGTGACGCCGGTTCGGGTTCCGGTGATCACACCATCGGCGACGGCTCCGCGCCTGCCGGCTCGCAGTCAGGTGTCGGCCAGGTTGGCGCAGGCCCAACGGGCGCTTGAGATGTTCCACATGGCCGTTGACACCGCTTCGACACTGGCCGCCTTGTGGCAAAACTGGCAGATCGGGCGCGAACAACGCCGCCTGCTCACCGCCCAGCGGCGACTCCTCGAAAGCGCCGTCAGCGCCCAGATCGCCGGGCAAGAACGCGCGCTCATCAAGGCGTTGGACGGCGACTTTGTGCGCGGTTACCTGGATGAGCATGCCGGTGACGCAGCCTACGATGCCATTTTTGGGGATGAACCGGACGCCAACGATTGACCTCTCATGGTGTCCGGCCTTTGAACAGCTTCGGACCGGTGTCCGGCCATGCGAGAAAGGAATCCGTCATGGTGCGTTTTGATCTGCTGCGCGCGTTGACTGCGGACGGCGAAGCCTTGCTGCGCATGCGGGCGGCAGAACACGCACGTGATCCCGAAGAAATGCTCTTGCAGGTGCGCCGCGCCCTGGACGATCGACGGTTGAGCGCGGTCTGCCTGTATGATGATGCGGGCAAGGCGCGGGGGCTGGCCGCGTGGCGCTGGCCCAACGGGACACGCGTTCATGCGCAGGTGATCGTGCAATATGTGCAGCCGGTGGCCCCGCCAGCGTTGGGCGAGATGCTGGTTGATTACGTGTTTTCCGAACTGTACCAGTCGCCGGGGCTGGAAGTGGTCGAGGGGCGCTTGCGTGACACATCGCCAGGGGTGCGCCCCGGCTGGCAGAAGCGCGATGCCGCATTCTTCGAGCGCTGCCGCATGGCGCGCGCGCTGGGCCATGTGCCCGTTCCCTTTGTGCCCATCCCGGACGGCTATCGCGTTGTGGCGTGGGACTCGCGCTACCTGGCGCAGATCGGACAGGTCGCCAGGGCCGCCTATGCAGATTCAATTGAGCGGATCGCCGTGCCGGAACTGGACGGCGAAAACGTCGCTGAGACGTTGCGCCGGTTGCGGGCCGGGGTGCAGGTAGCCGGTGGAACGTGGCATCAGGACGCCAGCCTGGTGGCGATCAATGGGCGCGACGAAGCCGTGGGGTATGTAGTGGCGGCTATCGAGGATGGCACGATGTTTGTCGCCGATGTGGCTGTCCACCCCCACCACCAGCGGCGCGGGCTGGGCCGCCTGCTGATCGCGCGGGCGACGGCTGCCTGCCAGGCGCAAGACATTCAGGCGGTTGAATGGGCCGTGACGACGCGCAATCCGGCCCGCCAGATCGCGAATCGGATGGGGTTCCGCCCGGTGGCCTGCGGGGAAGTGGCCGTCTGGTGGCGCGACGGACGCCAAAAACCCTGGTGTGATGACGCCCGTTGAGCCAACAGCTTTTAGTTTTCAGCGGTCAGCCAAAAGCCTCACGTCGGAGCGGTGCGCTTGCTTGGCCATGATACGACGCGAACACCCCGTTTGTGCTGGCGGCTGATCGCTCATGACTAACGGCTACTTGCTTAATTGTTAGCGGCTGTCTTCTTTCTGCGCCGTTTGTCGCGCTCACTTCTCCGGCCAATAGCAGGTGCGTTGGGCGCTTTCATCGAGCGTTTTAACTGTGTCATAGTAGGCCTGCTGCAACTCCTGCGCGGATTGGTAGCGACCGTCAGGGTCTTTGGCGAGCGCCCTGAGCAGCAGGTTTTGCAACCTTATGGGGAAGCGCGGGTGGAGTGTACGCGGCGGCGGAACTGGCTCGTCAACATGCGCGAGGGCCGTCATTTGCATGTTAGCCCCTTTGAACGGCAGCGTGCCGAGCAGCAGTTCGTACATGATCACCCCGAACGAGTACAGGTCGGCGCGGTGATCGGCGGGAGTGCCCATAGCGACTTCAGGGGCCATATATTCGGGCGTCCCAATCGAAACGCCCGCCGCGGTCAGCGTCGTATCCAGTCCGGGGCGCTTGCCCAGCCCGAAGTCGGTCAGATAGCTGTGGTTCCCTTCGCCGCACCGCTCGATCAGGATATTCGCCGTTTTTAGATCGCGGTGCAGAATCCGGTGATCGTGCCCGAAACCAAGCGCGGCGGTGATCGGGCGCACGATCTGCCACGCGGTGAGCGGCGAAAAGCGGTGGTGAAGCAGAATCCGTTCGAGCGATGGCCCCCTGACCAGTTGCATCACGATGTACAGGTAATCGCCCCATTCGCCATAAGTTATGACCGGGACGATGTGGGGGTGGCGCAGCGTGCTCATGAGTTCCGCTTCGCGCCAGAACCGGATGCGGAAGCTCTCGTCCTGGGCGAACTCTGGCAGCATGATCTTGATCGCGACGGAGCGGCGGGTGGCGATTTCGTAGGCGTGGTACACGTGGCCCATGCCGCCCGCGCCGATGGTGCGCCCGATGATGTAGCCGTGAATGTTTTGGCCCGTGAGCAGGTGATCCACAACAGTTCTCCCGAACGTGCTGCCGCATCGCTCCCGGCGATGGTTGTGCCCGGTATCAGACACAAGTATACAGGAAATGCCGCGCCCGTTGTGGGGCGGCGTCAGTATAGTAACGGATTGCGGGTGGGGATGGTTCCCATGCGGTGGGAGCGTTAACGCAGCAGGGCCAGCGCGACGCCGAACATGGCGGCGAGGATGCTGACCAGCCAGAAGCGCTGCACAACCTGGGTTTCGCTCCATCCGCCCAGCTCAAAATGATGGTGAATCGGGGTCATGCGGAAAAGCCGGTGACCGCCCGAAAGCCGGAAGTAGGTCACCTGCAAGATCACGCTGAGGATGGCGGCCACCGGGATGGTGGCAATGATCGGCAGCAACAACCATTGGCCGGTCATCAGCGCGATGGTGCCGAGCGCCGCACCCAAAGCCAGCGATCCAACATCGCCCATGAACATTTGCGCGGGGTGGGCGTTGTACCACAGGAAGCCAAAGCACGCGCCGACCACAATGAACGAAAATTGCACCAGAAATACCTGCCCTTGCAGGTGCGCGATCACCCCATACGCGGCGAACGCGCTCGCCGTGATCAGGCCCGCCAGCCCGTCCAGCCCGTCCACGATATTCACCGCGTTGCTGGTGCCAACGATGATGAAGACGGCGATCGGGATCCACAGCAGCGCGGGCAATTCGACGAAGTCGGGGTAGAGGGGGATGAACACCCCGTTGGCGTTCTGGAAGCCGCCCTGGACAAACGCCATGACCCCGGCGGCGAGGACTGCCAGCAGAACCTGGACGGCAAACTTCGTCCGCGCGCGAATCCCTTCGCCGCGTTCGCGCATGCCGCGAATCCCTTCGATGTCATCGATTGCGCCCAGCAGTCCGAACCCGGCCAGCACAAAGAGGGGCAGCAGGATGCTGGAGCCGGTCAGCGTTTCCTGGACGAGGCGTGCCAGGTTCAGCCCCAGGGTGATCAGCACCACCGGCACGAGGATCAGGATGCCGCCCATCGTCGGGGTTCCCTTCTTGGCGAAGTGCGATTGCGGGCCGGTGTCGCGAATCTGTTTGCCGACGTGCAACCGGCGCAGAATCTTGACAAACGGGTCGCCCCAGATGGCGGTGAGCAGAAACGTGATCGCGCCCAGGGTGAGGGCAAATGGCAGTTCGGGTGTCATAGGCGGAATGGTAAGGGTACAGAATTTCGGATACGAGATACGCCGTTACTTTGATTTGCTGTTTCACCTGCGCATGAACTGGAAGTCATGAGTTTGGGGTTATGAGTTGGGCGTTCGGAGCGATAAGGCAATCCCCCCGGCCTCATGTCTCATGTTGTGGTGGGCCTATAGCCCATAACTCATCACCCATAACCCATAACTTCCTGCACATCACCCGCACCGGTTGT
>CAZSXY010000099.1:10462-15054 GCA_964611395.1 uncultured Anaerolineaceae bacterium
CCATAACTCATCACCCATAACCCATAACTTCCTGCACATCACCCGCACCGGTTGTCCAACGCTCTTTGCGTGCTCTGCTGGAACCGGGCAGGCCGCGTCATTGTACGCCAGATTGCACCATCTGCCCAGGCTTTGCCCGCGCTACTCCCACACAGGTTCGCCTTTCAGCAGGTGACGAATTTGACCGGCGAACTTGTCGGGATTGAACGGGGTGCTCAGGCAACCGTCGAATCCCGCCTCTTGCAGTTTGCGCATTTCTTGCTCGCTGACATTGCCCGTCACGGCAACGACACGCGCACGGGCCAGGCGGGGGTGGTTGCGGATCTTTTGCAGCACCTCGAAGCTGTCTTCATGGGGCAGCCGGGTGTCCATCAAGATCATATCCAGCCGGGGCAGGGTGTCGGCAAATTGGATAACTTGCCAGCCGCTGGTTTTCCATTCGCAATGAATGACGCCCATGTGCGCCAGCAGGCGGGCGATCTCAACGAACGCCGGGACGTTGTCCTCCACGATCAGGATATGGGCTACGTGGGGGCTGGCCGGGTGACTCATGACTGGTCTTCTCCCCTTGGCGTGCGGTTGGTCACTGATACTCATCACCGATTCCGTGTCCGGGAACGCTGGCGGGGCAAGCCCCTCAGTATTCGCGCTCGAATGGGCTTCCGCCCTGTGCGACAAGCTGGTAGCGCAGGTTGTCCGGTGGAATCTCCATCAGCACAACCAGCCGCTCCAGCAATTCTTGAAACACCGGCGCGGCGGTCTTGCTGCCCCAATACCCGTAGGGACGGTCGAGTTTCACCAGGATGGAAACGACGGGGTCATCGGCGGGCAGGAACCCCACAAACGACGCGATGGAGTTGCCTGGGGCAAATGGCTCGTACCCGTACGGGGTCGGAATCTCGGCAGTGCCGGTCTTGCCCGCGACCGTGTACCCCGGAAATTCGAACTCGATTTCGTTGCTTTCTTGCAACACGCGCACCATGATATCGCGTGCTGTGTGCGCGGCGGCTTCGCTGATGGGGCGGTGCGTGGCGGCTGGCCGGGTTTTGATGATTTTGCCGCCGTCGATGCGCGCCTTCACGACATGGGGCTGCATGATCAACCCGTCGTTGGCAATCGCGTTCGTGGCGGCGAGCATTTGCAACGGGGTGAGCGAAACGCCCTGCCCGTAGCTCGTGTTCAAGAACTGCGCCTCGCTCCAGTTGGGATCACCGGGTTCGACGAGAATGCCCGACGCTTCGCCTTCGAGGTCTACCCCGGTTGGGCTACCGATGCCAAACTCGCGCAACTTGGGATAGACCGTATACGGCCCCACCTCTTTGAAGATGGTTGCTGTGCCGGTATTCAGCGAGTCGATGAACACCCGCGCGAAGTCTGGGTTGCCATGCGAGGTGCGGTCCCAGTTGCAGATGGCGACGCCGCCGGCCTCAAAGCAGCCCGGATCGTAGTATGACCAGTCGAGATCGTGCGTGCCCGCGTCCAGCGCCAGGGACATCGTGATCACCTTGAACACCGATCCCGGTTCGTACATATCGGAGATGGCCTGGTTGCGGGCGTATTCGAGGCTTTCAGGGGACAGGTCATACGGATCGAACCTGGGGTAGTTCGCCATTGCCAGGATTTCACCGTTACGCGGATTCATGATCAGGATGGTTCCGCCGGTCGCGGTCGGGTCGTTTTCGATGGCCTTGTCAAGGATGTCCTGCGCCAGGAATTGGAGATCGCGGTCGATGGTGAGGATCAAATCCATGCCATTACGAATGCGCGTGGCCTTGGTCTGGGTTTCTTCGAGCAATGGGATATTGCTCTTGGTGACGCGCTTGCTTTGCCCGGCCAGCAACGGCTGGTAGAACCCTTCGACGCCAAAGAACCCCTGGCGCTCGCCCGGTTTTTCTGTCTCGGCGAACATGCCGACGATTTGCGCCGTCAGCGCGCCTTGCGGGTAGATGCGAATCGGTAGCGGCTCGATGATGATGCCGTCGATTTCGAGATCGGCGATGGCCTGCCCGACATTCGCGCTGACGCGGGGGGCCAGCAGCACATACGGCTCAAAGTTACCATCTTCGTCCGGTTGGAGCAGGTGGAACAGTTCGTTTTCGGGCATGCCGACCAGGGGGGCGAGCCGCAGCGCGACTTCCTGACGGTCGAGCACCTGGTTGGGGCTGATACCAACGCGGTAATCGAACGAATTGGTCGCCAGCAGGTACCCGTTGCGGTCATAGATCTGGCCGCGATTCGGCAGTACCTCGACGGTCTGCTGGTAGCGGTTCCTGGCCTGGTCTTCAAGCACGCGCTTGATCTCTGGGTCCATACGGAACTGAAATGACAGCAGACGCCCCAGCAAGATCACGCTGATGCCGATCAGTGCCACGCTGACCATGGTGAGTCGCCGGTTGAGCGTTTCGTCGCGTATCATTGCCTGTTCCCGCGGGCGCTATTCGCTGCGCCACTGCTCGAACTGTTTCTTGATCGTATCCCATTGCTTGCGCAACCAGCCGCCCAGCGTTTCGTCGTAGATCGCCTCTGATGACGGTGGCGTGGACGTGGGCGATGGCGTGATGGCAGGGCGGTCGTAGCGGTAACGGTAGCCATCCACGATGATGTACTGAATGTCGTCCTCGCCAGCTTCCCGAAAGCCCAGTTCTGCCGCCCGCGTCATGACTCGTGGCAGGCTCTGCAGCTCGGCAATTTCGGCTCTCAGCCGCTCGTTGTCGCGTTCCAGCCTGGCGCGGTAGTCGGTCATGTCGTCCAATTCGCGGGCCGAAATCGTGTTGCGCGACGTTTCGAACAGGTAGAGCGTGGCGATGATCAGACCCACGACGCCGATCAATCCCAGTGTCGCAACGAACTGGCGTTGATTGCGCCAGGGCTGTTGGATGGTATGGGCGGTGCGCTGGTAGCTGTTGTCGCTGCTCATGGGTTTCGTCTTCTGGCTATCATCCGGGTCGAACTCCAAAGTTGACCGGTGATTATACTACACTTTGTGCTGAATGGTCGGCTTGGTTTCAAGGCGCTCGACGACGCGCAACCGTGAACTCCGGCTGCGCGGGTTGGCCGCGATTTCGGTATCGGTGGGGCGAATCGGCTTGCGGGTCACCAAGCGCACCCGCGCCGTGTGTTCGCATGTGCAGATCGGCTGGTGCGGCGGGCACAGGCAATCGGTGGCTTCGGCCTTGAACGTCTGCTTGACGATGCGGTCTTCAAGGCTGTGGAAGCTGATGACCGCCAACCGCCCGCCCGGACGCAGCAAGCTGATCGCCGTGGGCAGTACCCGCTCGATGGCACCCAGCTCGTCGTTCACGGCGATGCGCAGCGCCTGAAACGTGCGCGTGGCCGGGTGAATCGCCTGGCGCGGGCCGCGCATCGCCCCGGCGATGACGTCCGCAAGCTGTTTCGTGCTGGTCAACGGACGCGCCGCGAGGATGGCGCGGGCGATGCGGCGGGCGTGTCGCTCTTCGCCATAGCGAAAGAGGATGTCGGCGATGCTATCTGCATCCCACGTGTTGACGATGTCTGCCGCCGTGATCCCCCCGCTATCCGGATCGAAGCGCATGTCAAGCGGGCCATCGCGCATGAAGGCAAAGCCGCGCGCCGGATCGTCTATTTGCATGGAGGAAATGCCCAGGTCGAGCAAAATGCCGTCCACCCCGCCGCGTTGATCCAATGCCTCGCCAAGCCACACCCGGACCGCTTCATCGATCTGCTCGTAGTTGGCGTGGCGGAGCGTGGCGCGTTCTCCGAAGGGAGCCAGGCGTTCCCCGGCCAGCCGCAGCGCGACCGGGTCACGGTCCAGGCCCAGTAGCCGGGCTTGCGGGGCCGCCTGCAACAGGGCGGCAGCGTGTCCGCCTGCGCCGACCGTCCCATCGACGAAGACGCCGTCCGGGCGGTCGGAGACGCGCAGGGCGTCCAGCACGGCTTCCAGGAGCACGGGGATGTGCGGGTCTGGTGATGGGTTGGCGTGTGATGTTCCCACTGGACTTGTCCCACCTGCTTTCGGTCTTAAAGGCATGGCAGTGCCGGGTAGCGCGGATTGTGCCGGGCACAGGTTGTTTTTCGCTGGAACCATCTTGCCCTATACTCTAAAGTAAGGCAAGCCCCCGTTCACGTTGTGGCGAATGGCAAGGAGAAGTGGAGCATGGCAACCGAATTCATCGTCCAGGTCGAAGATCGACCCGGTGCGCTGGCAGCGCTGACCGAGATTTTAGCCAGGAACGCCATCAACATTCTGGCGATCCACGCCTCTTCGTGTATTGGCGAGGGCGTCGTCCAGTTTGTGCCGGATAACCCCGACGCGACGACCGAGGCGTTGCGCCACGCGGGATTTGATTATGTCACGCAAACGGTGCTGTTGGTGACAATGGTCGATGAACCGGGGGCGCTGGCCCGGCTATCGCGGGCGTTAGCCGACGCGGGGGTCAACATCAACGCGGTATACATTAGCGTATCAGGCCAGCTTGTGCTTGACGTAGATGATCGCGCCAAAGCGCAACAGATTGCGCTGGGTTTTGGGGCGGGGTGAGGCGATTTCAGGTGAGATTGGTCTGGGTGGTAGCACGGGGGCGGTCGAGCATAGCGCGGTGATTTTCTCCTAA
>CAZSXY010000100.1:0-14553 GCA_964611395.1 uncultured Anaerolineaceae bacterium
GCCATCAGACCGCTGTCTTCTCGACAACGGTCTCCTTAAACTGCCAAAGTCCAGGGGTGGACATTCGTCCACCAGGGCAAATAGCGTTTCATAGGTCGGGGTAAACTCATCAGATGAGAACAAGTCCCGCAACCAGGCTGTGAGCGTGCCAGTCGTTGCCATTGCCCCCGCTAAACAATGTTGTCCCTGGAAAGCACCGGCCAAAGACCAGGTAGCAGGATGAGTCACCAGTGAGTCCTGAAGCAGCAGTAGATAAGCCGTACTGCCGTACATAAGCATCATTTTGCCGGGATGAACGATACCAATGCTAATACTTTCACTGAGTGCATCGACAGCACCTACCGAAATCGGCGTTCCTGTCTGCAGGCCTGTCTCTGATGCGGCTTTCGCATGAATAGCGCCGGCAAGTTCGTCACTCCACTTTGGAGTGGGCAGCATTTCGATGTCAACAATGCCATCCGCGTAACGCTCTGACCACGAAAGTTGGCGAAGATCGAAAAGAGGAATAAAGTGGCTGGCCGTATGCCTGTCTATAACATGCTGCCCCGTCAGGCGATAAACCAGATAACTGCTCGCCGTTGTAACCATCCTGACCTGACGCCATAATTCTGGCTCATGGCGACGCATCCACAACATCTTAGGGCCAACAGCCTGATTACTCAGCATCATCCCTGAAAACTGAAATATAGTTTCTGCACCTATTTTCTCGTTGAGTATGTCGATTTCCTGACTGGCGCGTGTATCAACGCCGTATAGAATTGCCGGACGAACTGGACGCCCCCGGCTATCCAATGGCACCATGCAGGGGCCTATCGCGCTCAGCGCTAATGCGGCGACATCCTCTCCTGTATAGGGGTGTCCATCGAGTAATGCCCGGCAAATCGTAACAGTGTCGGCCCACCACACCTCATCGGCATCTTGCTCCGCCCAGCCAGGATGCGGAATGGACATTCTATGCTTGACAACATGAGACTTCAATATATGCCCATCCGGCTCCACCAAAACCCCTTTACTGCTATAAGTACCTATATCAATGCCAAGGAATAGACTACCCATGAAACACCTCAGTGAGACGGCGCAATTTCACTCTCTGGCAAAACAAGTCTCTTTGTTTGGTAAGTGTTGGACGCGAGATATTGTAGAGTCGATAGAAATATTACACAAAATAGAGCTTTGGGGTGTAAAGCCCCCCTAAAATAGGCTCATGCAGCCACCTTAGCACCACATGTGCGCATGAGCCTATTTTAGGGGAGGTTTACCGGTGAGCCCGTTGGCTCTATCGCCAGAATTGGTCTACACTTCAACCAAGGACATTGTATTCGACAATTCAGGGGGAAATCAGGTCGGATACGTTAAGTACTCCCCCACACCCACCAGGGCTACAGGAGCATGAGCAAACGCTCCATTGAGCCCATCGACTTAGACCATCCCGTTTTCCCTCAACCGTGTAAATCCTGAGTTGTTTCATGGAAGTACCCTATGGAGACGAGAGAAGAAAAAACGACGCAATTTCGGTATTCACGGGATCAATTCCTAGAACTAGCCAAGGATGCTCTTGAGCACTTCTATGATCTTACCCACCTGGAAAATCATCCTTTTGCGCTAAAGGTAAAACGTAAAGACGAAGCAGTCGAAGAGACTCGTGGACAACTGCTGCGAAAAGATCTATCCAGAGCCATCGGCATGCTGGATTCCGGTCAAGTCCGTTCATCTGGTTCGAGTCCTCCAAGGCGGCACAATGTAATGCGCCTGCGCTATCTTGAGCGCCTAACTATTCCAAACATCTCGTATGAACTAGGTATCTCCGAACGACAAATCCATCGCGATTTGCGACAGGGCGAAGAGGACTTGGCTACAATTCTATGGTCCTGGTACATGGGAGAGGTTGCTGTTCCTAATGCCGGGAATTCCAAGCCGGACGATTCGGTAACTTTGGAAATTGAGCAGTTACAAACCAATTTTCAGAGGATCGATATCGGAAGTCTCGTTTCTGCCGCCATTTCATCAGTTGAACGGCTTTCTTCCAAACGGAACGTGGAAATAGTAGTCAACGTTCCTTTGGAACCTGTGATGATTTTGACAGATCCTGTCGTTGCTAAACATGTCCTTATTAATCTGTTTAGTAGTGCTGTTCAGAGGTCTGATGGCAATCAAATTCATTTGCTACTGAAACCAAGCGACGAACGAACAGTTCTGACCCTGCGCTTTGCCGATACACGCGCAAGTGATGAAAGCCTAATTAATGATATCACCGCTCAACTTCTCCACCGACTCAAGTGGGAAATTAATCAGAATACATCGCAAGGGGCGAAGCGTATTATGGAGCTTTCGTTCGGAAAGAACGTGCTAACCGTTCTGGTTATTGATGACTATGAGGGCTTGAGCCGCTTATTAAAACGATACTTAGCGGGCTATCAATGCCGGGTATTTGCCGCGACTGATGGGATGTCGGGTTTGAAATTGGCGAGAGAGATTCAGCCAGATGCCGTAATACTTGATGTGATGATGCCCAGTATGGATGGCTGGGAGACGCTCCAGCGTTTACAGAATCATCCAGATACTCAACATATCCCGGTGATTATTTGTTCGGTGTTCAACGATCCCGAACTAGCATATGCGCTAGGTGCTTCGTCGTTTCTATCGAAGCCAGTCAAACGAGAAGATATCATCAAAGCCTTGAAGCTGGAGGTTTGACTATAGCGATGTTCTTGTCAGCGCCTTCTGTCAACGAAGCCGAACTCGATGATTTGTTATGGGAGATAACACGCAGCCTATCTTTATTGATCCTCATTGGCGCTGCTGTTATTTGCTGGTTCATCGTCATCGAAAACATGTTGAATATCAGTACGTTTTTCGCCACGCTGGCGTTAATGATAGTCGACACGATGATTTACCAGTATGGGGCAGAAAATCGACGGCTGGCGCGTTATTCATTCATGTGGGCGATTACCCTATGGCTGATCGTTATTCTTTTGCTTAATTCAGAGATTTGGTGGTCTTTTTTTGGGCTTTCCACCATTATGGTCAGCATCATTCTGCTTTCAAGCGAAGGGATATTCAACAGTGGCCTCATCATAGCTACTGTTTTGATCCTCACGGCGACTGGCGAGCGCGACTATCCGTTGCTGGGGGTCGTTGCTTTTTCCGTGTTTACAGGGGTGCTGTCTTGGGCGACAGTTGAAACTATCTATGTAACACTGCACTGGACCCAGCTGAACGAACGACGCGCCAATGCGTTACTTGAGGAAACACGCAAAAATCGGGAGGAGATTCTGAGGGCGTTGGAATCCTTGGAAAGGTCAAATATGGCCCTGTACCGGACGCAAATCGAACTGCGTGCGGCCCACAGAAAAGCAGAGGAAGCCCGTCAGCTCAAGGAGCAGTTCGCCGCCAATATTAGCCATGAACTACGCACCCCGCTGAATTTAGTGCTGGGTTTCACCGAGGTCATGTGCCTGACTCCCGAAGTGTATGGTGGTGATGATTGGCCTCCTACTTTGAAGGGGGACATCGACCAGATTTACCGGAGCAGTCGTCACTTGTTGGACATGATCGATGACATTCTTGATCTGTCACGATTCCAAATGTCCACCTTTAAGCTTAACAAGGAACCTATGCCCATACGAGCCATACTCGAAGAAGGGATTGACATCGCAAAAAATTTGTTCCGCGCGCGACCAGTTGAATTTCAGGTTGATTTGGCCGATAACCTCCCCGTTGTCAAGGTTGATAAGACACGGATCCGTCAGGTGATTTTGAACCTGATCAATAACGCTTATCGTTTTACCGAAACAGGATTCGTCCGGCTCACAGCGAGGGCTGATGAACATGAAGTATTCATTAGCGTCAGCGATAGCGGGCTTGGTATCCCTGCCGAGAAAATCCCCTTCATTTTCGATGAGTTTTACCAGGCGGATGGCTCGCTCAATCGACGTCATGGGGGTACTGGCCTCGGATTAGCCATTTCCAAGAAGTTTGTCGAATCACATGGCGGAGAAATTCGAGTGGAAAGCGAAGTCGGCGTTGGCTCAATTTTCACGTTTACAATTCCAATCTTCGAAGAGGATGTGGCGACAGCACTAGAACCGCCTGAAGATATCGCGGAATTGCCGCTGGTTGAGGATAAATCGGTCATGTTGGTGATTGACTCAGATCCCTTGGTGGCAGAGATGGTAAAAGAGCATATGGACAACTATGAGATTGTTCAGGTTGATAGTCTGGCAATGCTGGATGCAGCAATCAGTGAACACCATCCCGACATTATTATTCATAACACCGCACCGCACACAAACAACAAAACTGGCCCCCCGTTGTCAACTTTGGTGCCGTGGATCGAATGTTCGCTCCCGAGCCGATCATGGATTCTGAAACAACTGAATGTTGCGGCCAGCTTCGTTAAACCAGTGACCTCATCTGAACTCATCCGGTCCGTTCGGGATATTGGCTCCGTTCACGACGTACTGATCATCGATGATGACCCCGGTTTCGCTCAACTGGTGGAGCGTATTCTCCAAACATCAGGGGACGATTACAGCATACATTGTATCCACACTGGTGATAACGCGATTACACAGATGCAGCTAAAGGTCCCCGATGTGCTCTTGCTTGATTTGACCATGCCCGATCTGAAGGGCATACGAATTTTGGAATTCATGCAGGGCCATCATGATTTGGCTAATGTCCCCATAATACTACTAAGTTCCACTAATTACGCAGAGGATCTTCTAGCTAAACAGGGTACCCGGATTGTCATGCAGCACTCAAATCGGATATCCACCGCCAAAGTCTTGCGCTACATTCGGGCGATCAGTGAGGCCGCCCAATTCGACTGACAATCTTTCGCTTCGGACGCCGCGCGCTCAAGCACTACGGCTATGAAAGAAGCCTGGAATCGGAGTCAGGATTTTGGCAGGGTTTTGGCAGGGCAAGTATGGTTTTTCCTCATATGATAATGTGATAATATAAGGATAAAGAGGGTAATTTTTCCTCAGGCGCAAGGGTTCCCCTGTTTCTGGCGCTTTTTGTGGTGACGTGCCTGCGGTGGGCTACCTCATCCTCCGGCTCCCGCCCCACACTGGACACACCCGCGGAGAGGGGAAAACTTGGGGCACGTCTTTCCCCGCTCCATTGCATGGCGAGGCGACACCGCGCGAAGCGCGGAGGGGTGAGGTGAAGCAAAAAGCCTCGTAACCACAGAATCCGTTAGAACGAGGGTTTTCCCGAATGCCTGACATTGGCCGGTAACGACGCATTTGCGTTAGTTCAAGGAGGTGAAGCTGCTGAAAGGTTGCTCGATTTCCCCGATGAAAGCGTCTTTCGACTCAAAGTGATCGGTACGCCCATCAAAATGTCATTTAAGGGAGCAGGGAAATGAAAAAGCTAGTCACCTTTGTTATGTTATTGGCGGTTCTCAGCGGTTTTGCGCTGTCTGCCAATGCTCAGGACGACGATTGGTGGAAGACGGCGGCCGCACCATATAAAGGCGTCACGATACGCGGCGTCTCAGAGAGTACTCCCCCGTCCAACTATGTTGCCGACGTGTTGGCTGCTGAGTTTGAAGAATTGACCGGCATCAAGGTTGAGTTCGAGGCGACATCCTGGGATCAGATGTATGACAAGGCCATAAAAGACATGGAAGCTGGCACCGGCATCTATGATTTTGTCTACATCGAGCAGGATATCATTTATGGCTACCTGGCTCAGGACTATCTGGTCGATATCACCCAGATGTTGGAAGACAACCCGGAACTGGTAGCGCCAGCCTTCGATTTGGGTGAATTCACATCCTTCCTAAACTATTTCATCAAGCCGGAAAACAACCATGTTTACGGCATTCCGATGGAAGCTTTCGTGAAGGTATACTTGTACCGTACGGACTTGTTCGAAGACCCTGAGATTCAGGCCGCGTTTGAAGCGGAATACGGCTATCCCCTGGCTCCGGCGGAGAATCACCAGCAATACGCTGACATCGCCAAATTCTTCACCGAATACGGCGAGGAGAACGACATGGATCTATGGGGCACCACGGTTCAGGCAGCTTCGGGTCACCCATCTTCTTTCTATGAGTTCTTCGAAACCATTGCACCCAGCTTCGGCGTATATAACTGGGGAATCAATATGGAGAACTGGAAGGCCACGGTAGAAAATGGGGGCGAGATGAACAGCGATAAAACCAAAGAGGCCCTTGCCTTTTGGCTGAGCATGCTCGAATATGCGCCTCCGGAAGCTACCAGCAGCACCTGGGATGAGGTTGCGGCCAGCTTTGCTGCCGGTCGTGCCGCTCAGGGTTGGGTCTACGGCGAGAACGCCGCCTGGATCGCCTCGGATACCAATCGGTCTAAAGTCGTAGGGAATGTCGGCGTAGCGTTGCCTCCTACGGCTGAAGGCGTTTTAGAAGAAGCCGCGGCTGGTGAAGGCTACATCGGTTACTACGACGGTGGTGCGTTCGGCATTCCGCACTCATCGAAGAACAAAGAAGCTACTTTGCTCTGGCTCCAGTTTATCGGTCAGCCGTCTGTTCAACCCGAATGGGCGGTTGCGGGTGCACGCATCGTTCACAACGCGACTTTCTCTGATCCGCTGGTCCAGCAGATGGATGTGCAAACCAAAGGTTACTACACCCTGATGTTAGAACAAGGCCATCTGTTTGCCGGGGCTCCTCCGTTCCCATTCCATCCTCAAGTTCGTGAGGTGGTTGCTCCGTTCATCTATCAGGCGATTTCCGGTGAAATCTCGGCCGAAGAAGCGCTTGATAGAGCGGCGGTCGCAGCGGAAGAGGAACTTGTCCGTCTGGGCTATGGCGAGTAGTCATCCGCCGTAGTCTGTTCGTGGGGGGTATGGTGGCGCCACCATACCCCTTCAATCATTAGCTAGCTATGCTCGGTTGCGCTCGTTTACTCGTGCCCTCGGACTAACAGTTTTGGAAAAACGCTATGCGCCGAAATAGGACTGCGTGGTTTTTCTTGTCACCGTCGCTTATTATTCTGTTTATCGTTGGCTTTGTTCCGTTTCTATATATCCTGTACGTGGGATTCTTTGATTGGAACGTTTTCTCGGCCCGAGGCGGGATGAGCTATGCAGGCCTTGAAAATTATCGTCGCCTCGTATTCGACAAGGATTTTCTGAAGTCACTCCAACTGACCATCAAATTCGCAACGTATGCGATCCTTTCTCAGCTCGTCATTGGTTATTTCCTGGCCAATATGCTAACCCTGGATTTCCCAGGAAAGTCAATCTTTCGGATTATTCATACGATACCCTTGATGGTGGCGCCTTTAGCTGTAGGTGCTACTTGGCGTCTGCTGACCATACCCGGCTTTGGCCCGGCGTCATACTATCTGGATCGGTGGTTTGACTTTGACTACCGCCTCTCCGCGTTTGCCGATCAAGCTTTTTGGACTACGGTCGTGATGGACGTGTGGCACTGGACCCCGTTTGTCACACTGACTATGCTGGCGGGTTTGGTTTCTCTCCCTCAAGAACCCCTGGAACAGGCGTTGGTCGACGGAGCCAATCGGCTGCAAGTGTTTTGGTATATCAAGCTTCCGCTATTGCGTCCGATTATCTTGAGCACAGTTTTCATTCGACTCATGGATGCGCTACGCACCGTTGATGAGGTTTGGATGCTGACCGGCGGGGGCCCTGGGGCTGCAACCCGGTATACAGGCCTTCACATTTGGCGTGTTGTGTTCCCCAAAACTGATTATGGTTATGGAGCGGCTATGTCCTTGCTGACGTTATATTTCACAATTGTGATCGCGTGGCTGCTATATACGATGATTGGGCAACAGAGGAGAGGGGAGAGTTGACCGTGCTCAGATCAAAGGTGGCGCGTAAAGTAGTGAAGTATGCTACCGCGTACAGCGTCTGGGGGCTGGTGTCGCTCATCACCCTGATTCCGATTTACTGGATGGTGATCGTTTCGGCGCGTAGCCGCGTCGAGTTGTTTGACAGACCCAACTTCATCATCCGTTCCTTCTTTGAAGAAAATTACACCAACGTAATCTATGATGCCACTTTCAGGGGATACATGATCAACTCAATAGTTGTCGCAACGTCGAATGCTGTTCTGGTGACGGTGTTGGCGCTGCTGGCAACGTACGCACTTTCCCGATGGCATTTGGCTGGGGCCGACAATATCTTTTTCTGGACGATTACTAATCGTATGGCACCTCCTGCCGTCTTTCTGCTGCCTCTATTTTTGTTGTTTACGAAGACCTTTAAGGTTGGCGATTGGACGCTGTATGATACACGCCTGGGACTGATCCTGTTGTACTGCGTCTTTAATCTGCCCTTCTCTATATGGATACTGCAAGGAATGATTGACGGGATCCCTGTGGAGTTAGATGAAGCTGCTATGGTTGATGGCGCTAGTACGCCGACCATTTTGTGGCGTATCATCATTCCACTGGCGGCCCCCGGCTTAGCAATCACTGCTATTTTGAGTTGGATCTTTGCCTGGAACGAGTATCTGTTTGCTGCCACGCTGACCAGTGTTGAAGCGCGCACCATCACAACCGGGTTGGCGGAATTTGTGACCGTAACGGGAACAAATTGGGGCGAGATGGCGGCGGTGGCAACACTTACCTTAATTCCTTCGCTCGCCTTTATTTCGTTCGTCCAACGCTACATTGTGATGGGGCTGACGTTTGGCGCTGTAAAGGAGTAACGCTGTGTCTGAAGAAAAGGCCAACGAACGGGTCGAGAGTAGTTATTCATCCCGGAAATTGTCCGATCTCCGCGTGTTTATGAAAAGAATAAACTCTGTACAGATCAGGGGCAAGCGCCGAGGATTTTTGCCTTTCGATACCAACCCGTTTGATCGGGTTTTTGTTAGTATCGTTCTATTGGTCGCAATACATCTGTTGTGGATGCGTTTCCTGGAGGAATATATCACACTCACGGTCGCCACCATTCTGACACTGATCCTTTCGGTCATCATCTTCATAAAGGGGTAGAGGGAAAATGGAGGCACTTGTCTTAGAAAAGGCCAAAAAGCTTAATTTGCGCGATATTGATGTTCAGGAGGAATTAGGGCCGCATGACGTTCGCATCAAGCTCCACACAGTAGGTGTATGTGGCAGCGATGTCCACTACTATGAAACGGGACGTATTGGCCCCTTTGTTGTCGAAGAACCGATGATATTAGGGCACGAGGCTTCGGGCACAATTATCGAGATCGGTGACGAGGTCAAAAACCTGAAAGTCGGTGATCGTGTGTGTATGGAACCAGGCGTTCCCGATCCCAACAGTAAGGCTACCCGTTTAGGAAAATACAATTTAGACCCTGCTGTGCGCTTCTGGGCCACTCCCCCGATTCACGGTGTGCTACGTCCTGAAGTCGTGCATCCTGCCGCATTTACATTCAAGCTCCCGGATAACGTAAGTTTTGCCGAAGGGGCGCTGGTTGAACCACTGGCTGTCGGCATGCATTCCGCCAACAAAGCGCAGATCAAACCAGGTGATGTTGCCATAGTGATGGGGGCTGGTCCGATTGGCATGGTCACGATTTTAGCAGCTTTGGCTGGTGGCTGTGGTCAGATCATTGTTACCGATGTAGTTCAACCCAAGCTTGATCTGGCGGCGACCCTGGGGCCGGTTACGCCGGTCAACGTCAACGAAGAAAACCTGGTTGATGTCGTAAACGACATAACCGGGGGCTGGGGAGCCGACATTGTCTTCGAAGCTAGCGGCAACGAGAAGGCCGCAGCGAGTGTTTTCGACATTCTGGCCCCTGGTGGTTGTGTGGTTTATATCGGCATGCCCGATAAGCCGATAGCCTATGATATTGTAGCCGCGCAGATCAAGGAGGCTCGCGTGGAGCACGTGTTCCGTTATGCGCACGTCTATCCAAAGGCGTTGTCGTTGATGGGAAGCGGCCGGCTCAATGTCAAACCGCTGATCACAGACAAGTACGATTTTTCCGCGAGTGTCGAGGCTTTTGAGTTCGCAGCGCACATGCCGCCAACCTCGGTCAAAGTTCAGATCGAATTGCCCCAGTAAGGCGAAACAGTAACCATGGACTACGAGGCGAAAGAACCACTGCCCCAAACCATGCACGCGGTTGTTTGCTATGGCCCGGGAGATTACAGGTTGCAGGAATGGAAAGTTCCGGAACCTAGCCAGGAAGAAGTTGTGATTCGGGTACATGCAGTTGGCATCTGCGCCAGTGATTTGAAATGCTACCAGGGTGCGGAAGCGTTTTGGGGGAATGGGGAGACGGAGGGATACTGTCAACCGCCGGTGATCCCCGGTCATGAGTTTGTGGGTGAAGTCGTAGCGCTTGGCAAGGGCGCCGGCGAAAAGTATGGGCTGGCACTGGGTGACCTGGCTGTATCAGAACAGATCGTTCCAACTTGGACCGATCGTTATGCTGCGCGCGGGCAGTACTGGTTGTGTTCAGAGCATAATGTTTACGGTTTTCGTCAGAAAACCTTTGGCGCAATGGCGGAATACATGAAGTTTCCGCATGGTGCTCTCAACTACAAGGTACCCGCATCAATTCCCGCTACTTATGCCGCTTTTATTGAACCACTTGCCTGTTCGATACACGCGGTACAACGTGGGGAAATTGATTTCGATCACGTCGTAGTAATTGCCGGGGCGGGTCCATTGGGGTTGGGAATGGTAGCGGCTGCTCGCCTTAAGAGTCCACGTCTGCTTATCGCGCTTGATCTGAATGATCATCGTCTGAAAGTTGCCAAAGCGTGCGGTGCAGATCTCTCCATGAATCCCGGAAAAGAGGATGTTGTAGCAGAAGTACTCAACCTGACAGGTGGCTATGGTTGTGATGTCTACATCGAGGCTACGGGGCATCCCGCGGCTGTGCAGCAAGGATTGGATATGCTGTGCAAGGGCGGTACGTTCGTTGAGTTCAGTGTGATGGGCGAACCGGCTACAGTGGACTGGTCGATTATTGGGGATCACAAAGAGTTGAATATCCACGGATCGAGCCTCAGCCCGTATACCTACCCGGTGGCGATCGATATGATCGCGAAAAAACTGCTGCCCCTGGATCAGATCATTACCCACGAACTACCACTTTCTGATTTCCAGCGCGGGTTTGACCTGGTGGCCTCCGGTGAGCACTCAATCAAAGTCATCCTCAAACCATGATCGAATGATAAGGCGAGATAAGTCATGAAAGCTGGAAAAATCGAAGCGCCAGGACGGGCCGAATTCGCCAGTGCGGAAATTCCTCAAACGGGATCGGATGACGTACTCATTCAGGTTCATGCGGCTGGCATTTGCGGTACAGACATTCATATTCTTAAGGGTGAATACGAGGCCCAGTATCCGCTGATTCCAGGTCATGAGTTCAGTGGCGTGGTAGCTGGCGTCGGAGATCGTGTCACACGCTACAAAACTGGCGATCGGGTTACGGCTGATCCAAACATCCCCTGCAACCGTTGTCCGGCTTGCCAGCGCAACGAACCAAACCAATGCCATCACCTGACCGCGGTTGGGGTCACTCGTGACGGCGCGTTTGCCGAATATATCGTAGTTCCAGAGGGCAACGTGTTTCCCATCGGCGACATGTCGTTTGCGGCGGCGGCCCTGGTCGAACCATTAGCCTGTGTGGCTTGGGGGCTGGAGCGCGTGCATATTACGCCGGGCGCAAGCGCACTGATCTTTGGTGCAGGGCCAATGGGGTGTCTGTTAGCCCAGGCGATCCGCTACCGTGGCGCCTCCAAAGTGATTGTTTCGGATATCGTTCCCCATCGCCTGGCGCTTGTGGCCGAACTGGGCGCGACTGAAACGATTTTGGCCGATGAAAAACAGGCGAAACGATTGAAGGCCATCGAACCTGGTGGTTTTGATCTGGTTGTGGATGCAACCGGTATACCTCAAGTGCTTGAAGACGCTTTTGGCTACTTGCGCCCGCGAGGAACACTCTGGGTTTTCGGCGTCACGCCGCGCGATTCACGGATTTCGTTTATGCCCTATGACGTCTTCCGCAAAGACCTGACCATCATCGGCAGTTTTGCCGTCAACCGGACGTTTCAGGCGAGTATAGCAATGATCGAGAGCGGTATGGTCAAAGTCGAGCCGCTGATTTCTCACGTGCTGCCACTTAAAGACTTTGCTAAAGGGTTTGAATTAGCGCAATCTGATCCAAAACGCATGAAAGTTCAATATCAAATGATACCTTGATTTGGGCGAACGATTCTTTGGGCCAGGAGAAAATGCCATGACAGATGTTGTTTTATCATCAAAGCCAATACTTGAACGGTTTAAGTTGGATGGCCGTGTAGCGCTGGTTACGGGCGCGGGACAAGGGATTGGCCGCGCGTTCGCGCATGCGCTTGGCGATGCTGGGGCTGCCGTAGCGGTGGTGGATATTAAAAGCGATCTAGCTGAGGCCGTTGCTGGCGAACTTGCCGATAAAGGGATTGACGCGATCGCTATTACCGCGGACGTAACTCAGAGCGAGCAAATTCAAAAAATGGTTGGTGCAGTCGTCGACAGATGGGGCAAGCTAACGATCGCTGTGAACAATGCCGGCATTGGAGATTGGACGGCAGCCGAAGACGTTGACGAAGATAACTGGGATCGCATATCCAATCTGAACCTGCGTGGCCTGTTTTTCTGCGCTCAAGCCGAAGGCCGCGTTATGCTGCAAGCGGGGTATGGCAAGATCATCAACACAGCGTCCATATCCGGTTCCATTGTGAACACTCCCCAGAAGCAGGTCGTCTACAATACGACCAAGGCAGGTGTGGTTCACCTGACTCGTTCGCTGGCTGCAGAATGGGCACCGAAAGGCATTCGTGTGAACAGCATCAGCCCAGGCTATACACGCACTAAACTGCTTGATGATCTATTAGCAACCCCGCTCGGTCAAGAAATATTACCCAAGTGGATAGCTCTTATCCCTCAAGGAAAATTGCTGGAGGTTACCGACTTGCAGGGCGCAGTTGTGTATCTGGCAGCGGAGGTGTCCGATTTCATGACAGGTCACGATCTGATCATCGATGGTGGCTACTGTACCTGGTGAGAGATAACGGACCAGGCGCACAACACTCATGGTGGTTGTTTACAGTGCGTGTGAGAAACTCTCTCGCTATTAACGGAGAAGTTGTGGTATGACAGAAACTATGCAAGGCGCTGTTCTGCCAGGGAATAGTACTGTTGTTATGCGGGAGTTCCCCATTCCCAAACCAGGACACGGCCAGGTGCTTATACAAACGAAGGCCTCTACTATTTGTGGCAGTGACATCCGGGCCATATATCATGAACATCTCGGCAAAGGGCCGGAGGGCTACCAGGGTGTCATTGCCGGTCATGAACCTTGCGGCCAAATCGTTGAGGAAGGACCGGGGCTCAAACGATTCAAAAAAGGTGATCGCGTCATCATCTATCACATCTCCGGTTGTGGGGTGTGCAATGACTGCCGTCGTGGTTATATGATTAGTTGCACTAGCCCGCATCGTGCGGCTTATGGTTGGCAGCGTGATGGGGGGATGGCACCTTACATCCTGGCTGATGAGAAAGATCTTGTTCTCTTACCAGATGAGCTGAGTTATGTTGATGGCGCGCAAATCGCCTGTGGGTTTGGCACCGTTTATGAAGGTTTAGAGCGCATAGGTGTTTCGGGAAATGATGTCGTTCTGGTAGTGGGACTTGGTCCGGTAGGGTTAGCCGCTCTCATGTTAGCCAAAGCGATGGGGGCTAACAAGCTCATTGGTATTGACCTAGTAGAAGAACGGCTGGCATTAGCAAGTCAGCTTGGTTTGGCCGACCATGTTTTGACTGCTGGGCCGAACAACGTCACCGAAGTGCGTGAGCTTACTGGTGGCCAGGGCGTCGAACGCGCTGTCGATGCCAGTGGGAATGATAAAGGCCGGCTTACGGCTATTCAAGCAACTCGAAAATGGGGGAAGATTGTCTTTCTTGGCGAAGGCGGAACCGTTGATTTTCAGCCTAGCCCTGACATCATTCACGATCAAAAAACGATCTATGGTTCCTGGGTAACAAGCATCTGGTTAATGGAAGAGCTGGTTGAACGCATTGTGCGCTGGGGTATACATCCTGAGGACTTGGTAACGCATCAATTTCCGCTTGACCGAGTTGATGAAGCCTACGCTCTTGCGGCAAGTGGCAAATGCGGCAAGGTAGCCGTCGTCTTTGAGTAGGGTAAGCGTGGAGCTACGCGGCAACGGGGGTTGATTGAGTACCTGTATACCCGAAAATTGGGCGCATTGTCCAGAAGCTAATCCACGGGGAAATTCGGCACTACGCAGTCTCTTGGGGATAGTCATGGATGATCCCAATCGTAATTTAGCGTTCACTACCCGATCACTTCCGCCGACCATGAACGATTTGCCAAACCCGCTGCTCTGAAATCCCAAAGAGTTCAGCCAGGCTTATGAGCGTTTCACCGTGCTGATGGCGTAGGTGGATTTCCTCGTTCCGTTCGCACTGGGTCGGCGTGTTACGAGTTACTGGTCGTTGAGGGAGAGGGATCCCAACATACGTCTCAAGGATCATGCGGCGCGCCGCATACGCCAACTGCTCAAATACGGAGGTGTCGAGAAGGCCCCTATGGGGCAT
>CAZSXY010000101.1:0-3545 GCA_964611395.1 uncultured Anaerolineaceae bacterium
TTAGGCCGCCGCCCCAAGAAATGGGAGTAGCCAAACCTCCCCGGCGGTGTTTGTATACTATCGAAATCATGCGGTGGGGATTCATGCGCCAGACCCCTGGTGCACCCTGGTTGAGGTTGAGGCATCATATCCATGCAGCGGACTGACCGGTTGGCGGACGAAATCGAACGCTATGTCGCGGCTATACGCCATTTGCAGCATGGCGACTATACGCTCGACGTCGCCCAGGTTATGCCCGGCGGAATGCTGGCCCCGTTGGGCGAAGCGCTGTCTGGACTCGCGCGCGCGCTCGACGATCGCGCTGCCAGGCGGGCGCGTATCGACCAGATCGTGCAACGCATCAACGCGGGCGTGACGCTGGATGAGATTTTGGATCGGGTGTATGAGGATTTTCGCGATCTTATTCCTTACAACCGCATGGGCCTGTCACTGATCGAGGATGACGGGCAGACTGTTCGCGCCCGCTGGGCCAAGACAGACCAGGAGACGATCCATTTGCAGCGCGGCTACGAAGCTCCTCTTGCCGGCAGCAGCCTGAACGACATCGTCACCAGCAAGCAACCGCGCATCTTAAACGATCTTGAGGACTACCTGCGCCACAAACCCGACTCGGAATCGACACAATTGATGGTGGCTGAAGGCATTCGCTCCTCGCTGACCTGCCCCTTGCTCGCGGATGGTAACCCCATTGGCTTCCTGTTCTTTTCCAGCATTCACCCAGGGGCTTACCGTGATGCGCATGTCGAGACCTTTATGCACATCGCGGACCATCTGGCCATCAGCGTCGCACGGGGTCGCCTGGTCAGCGAACTGGCCGAACAAAAGCGGGCTATCGAACGCCAGAACCGCGAGCTACAGCGTCTGAGTGAGCTGAAGACGACGTTTTTGGGTATCGCGGTACACGACTTGCGTAGCCCCCTGGGCCTGATCGAAATGGCGATAGCGTTGTTGCTCGATCCCACGGTGGACATCCCCGAAGAAGAGCGCAACATCCTCTTGCGTGACGTGCTCGATCAGTCGCGCCATATGCTTGACCTGATTCACAAGTTGTTGGATGTCACCGAGCTTGAAATGGGCAAGCTCGATTTGCAGCGGGAACCGGTCGCGCTGGCGGCTTTTCTCGCTGAAACGGTCGCGCGTCATGGCACGATCGCTTCGCCCAAAGGGACGTGTATCACGCTGGAGGACCCGCCGGCGGCGTCGGATACCGTCCGGGCCGATCCGCTTCGCTTGCGCCAGGTTATGGACAACCTGCTCTCGAATGCGGTGAAGTATTCGCCTGCCGGTAGCACCGTGACCGTGCGGGCTGCGTACCTGGATGGATACTGGCGTATCAGTGTGCAAGACGAGGGGCCGGGCATCTTGCCCAATGAACGCGACCAGCTATTCGAGCCGTTCGGGCGTCTTTCGGCACGCCCCACCGGTGGCGAACGGAGCACCGGTCTGGGATTAACTATTGCGCGGCGTGTCGTCGAGGCGCACGGCGGACAGATCGGCGTTGATTCGGTGCCGGGCGAAGGGGCGACGTTCTGGTTTACGCTGCCTGCCTGAGCGGTAGGCTTCAGCGCACGCGCAACACCGCCGCGCCGTTGACGGTGCGGCGCTTCAAAGCGCCCAACACGTGATTTGCATCCACCAGATCAAACGTCTGGATCGTCGTGCGGATTGGAATCTCGGCGGCCAACGCCATGAATTCCCCGGCATCCCGCCGGGTCGCATTGGCCACCGTGCGGATCGTGCGTTCGTGCCACAGCAGGTGGTAGGGCATCTCCGGAATCGGGCTGGTGTGGATGGCGTTGATGCACAGCGTTCCCCCCTTGCGCAGGTGGCCGAGGGCCAGGGGCACCAGCCACCCCGCCGGCGCGAAACTGATGGCGCGGTCGAGGCTGGCAGGGGGAACATCGTCGGCGTCGCCTACCCACGCGGCCCCAAGCTCGCGGGCATGGCGCTGGTGCGCTTCGCTGCGGGTGAAAACAAAAACCTCACAGTTCCAGTAGCGCGCGATCTGGATCACCAGGTGGCCGCTGGCTCCAAAGCCGAAAATGCCCAACCGCTCGCCGGGCTGCAGACCCGACAGGCGCACCGAGCGATACCCTACAATCCCCGCGCACAACAGGGGCGCGGCTTCCGCGTCGGTAAATTGATCTGGGATCGGCACCGCGTACTCTTGTGGCACGACGGTATACTCGGCGTAACCACCGTCGGCGGTGTAGCCGGTGAAGCGGGCTGCTGCGCACAGGTTTTCCTGTTCGTTGCGGCAATAGTCACAGGTTCCGCAGGCATCGTGCAGCCAGGGGATGCCGACACGATCGCCGATCTGGAAGCGAGTCGCCTCCGCCCCAACCGCCGCCACCCGCCCGACGATTTCATGGCCGGGCACGACCGGCAGCTTGGGGTGCGGCAATTCGCCTTCAACGACATGGAGATCGGTGTGGCACACGCCGCAAACGCTTACTTCGACCAGCACCTCACCGGCTGCCGGTTCCGGACGGGCAATGTCTTCCAATGCCAGCGGTTCCCCATCCACTGGTGCGGGGGTGTGGAGCACTTGCGCTTTCATAGCCGCCCTCACTTTGATCAATGGCCTAGCCATAGCATAATAAAACCCTGGCTCTGATTCAATGAAGGAATGCGCTCATGCCGCTTGATGAACTCTGGCAGGATTACCGCACTCATGGTTATGCCCGCCTCAGGGCTGCTGTACCCGCCCAGGCGCTCGACTGGTTTTATCTGGCGCTGGTGGCGTCTGGCGAAGGGGACATCCCGCGTGCCGCGCACTGTGCGCAAGAAGCCGCCCGGCTCCAACCGGCCAGCCGCGTCTATGCTCAGGGAGCAGCGTACCTGGCGCGGGTGTGGGACGCGGGCAAAACCGGCGTGTACGTCGATGGGACGGCGTTTGCTGCGTTCATCCGGGGAGGCGGGAACGTCGGTCTCTACGCTGCGGTGAGCGCCGCGCTCCGTGCCGTGTATGCGGGCTACGAATCGTTCCGCCTGCTTGATGTCGGCGTGGGCGATGGGCTGGCGCTGCTCCCCGCGCTGGTTCCGCATCTTACCGGCCTGACCCTGGTCGAGCCATCGGAGGCGATGCTTGGCAAGACGCTCGCGGCGCTCAAGGAACAGGACGTGGCATGCCAGTCCGCCAACATGACGCTGCAAGCCTTCATGGACACTCCCCAGGGGCAACGCGACCAGTGGGACATCATCCAGGCGACGTGGAGCCTGCAATCAATCCCGCCAGACGAACGCCCGGAAGTTTTCGCGTGGCTGCGCGCGCATGGCAGGCGCGTGCTGGTCGCGGAATTCGACGTGCCGGATTTCCCCGCCATGTTTGCCCCGGAACGTGTGCGCTACATCATCGCGCGCTACGAACGAGGACTTGCCGAATATGATGGGGATGGCGGTCTCGTCGCCCAGGGATTTCTCATGCCGGTCATGTTCGGCTATTTCGATCGCTCCACTGCTCGCACGAATTGGGAAGGCCCGCTTCAGGGGTGGATCGCTGCGTTGCAGGCCGCGGGTTTCGAGCGCGTGACGGCCCGCAAGCT
>CAZSXY010000101.1:3645-14345 GCA_964611395.1 uncultured Anaerolineaceae bacterium
GACGTGTGTCCAGCGTCCCAGGATCATATCATCGCTGCGTGACAGGTAGCCGGTGTTAAGCTGGACGGTGCCGGGCCGCAGTTCGTTGAGTTCGGCGGCGAGATCGACGGCCAGAGCATGATAATTGGGGGGCACGACCGTGCCGCGTCCCCAACTGGAAACCGTCCCATGACTGGCTCCGTTCCCCGGTTGCGGGACCAGTCCCAGACCGGCGGTGTGGGCGTCCACGATCACGCAGCCGACCGTTGGCGGCGGAACCTCGTAGGTGAGGCGGGCTGCGCCGTGCCCGAAAAAGCTCTCCGGCGGCCCTTCTTCCAGATCGGTGAAGACAAACAGGCAACGCCGGTTGTGCTCGACCAGCGTATTTTCGAAATCGTGCAGTACGGCGGCGGTCAGCAGCGCCGATAGGACGCCCAGGCAGTTATCCAGGCCGGTCCCGATCACGCGCTCGTGATCGAGGGCGGGGTGCACTTCCATCAGGATGGTGTCATGCCACGCCAGGCGACCGCGTTTGGTCTCGAAGTGCACAGTCGCGAGGTGCGCGTCCCGGTGGGATACGAGCACCCCCTCGGCCCCCACGATGAGCCGTCCCTGCTCGAAGCGGACGGCCTTCGCCCCGACGCGATACTCGCCTTCTGGAAAGCGATTCGCGCAGATCGGGAAGAGCGCGCCATCGTCCAACGAGCGCACGCGGAACGAGGGGCGATCCATGTGGGCGACCACGACGACATCGGGGGCCAGCTTGTCCGCACCGACCCACAGGGCCATGTTGCCCGTAGCGCCAAGCCGGGGGATCAGCCGCTCCTGGAGTTCTAGTTCGTCCGCGATCCGCGCGATTTCATCCCCGATTCCCCCCGCCAGGCGCGCGCCGCCGGATGGCGCGTGCGCCAGTAGCAGCCGTTCGAGCATGAGCCACAACGGATCGAGAAAATTCACTGGGGCGAACGTCGCCAGCCGCTCTTGAAGCTGCGGCAGCGCTTCTGTCAACGAGTCGATCAGCATCATTTCACTCCCATCCCAGGTCTGGCAGCGGTCGGGCGAGTACCGCCGCGATCAGATTTGCGGCATGGCTCAGATCATCGCGGTGGATGGTTTCCAGCGGGCTGTGCTTGCCGCGCACCGGCAGGCCAACCAGGGCGCTCGGAATCCCTAACCACCCGCTCACACGGGCATCGCTCATCAGGCCCCGGATCGCGTCTTGCTGGTAGGGTATCGCTTCCGCCGAGGCCGTGGTTTTGAGGTGCTCGCGCAGCACCGGGTGAGCGTGCCAGCCATTCAGGCCACTGACATACAGGTAGGCGGTGAGCACCGGGCCGCCGCCCAACCGCACCGCGCCGCGATGTCGCGTTTCCGGCAGGTCATAACTCAGCGTGCCGTCAACGAAGATCGCAACATCGGGCTTGATGGTCGATAGGACGCTCATGGCCCCCGCGCAGGTCGTTTCTTCCTGCACCGTCCCGACCAGGTAGACGGTGTGGGCCGGGGAGTGTTCCGCCAGGCTGCCCGCCAGGGCGAGCAACACCGCGCAACCGGCGCGGTTGTCCAGGTAGGGCGCTGCGATCAGGTGGTCGCCGAGGCGCTCCACGCGGGCGGCATACGTGACCGGATCGGTGACGGCGATGGCGGGGATGGCCTCCGGCGCAACCTGGATCACCAGGTCGTCTATCGTGTGGGTCTCGTCGCCATGATGGGCCAGGTGCTGCGAGCGCACGGCGATCACGCCTGGAATGTCCTGCCCATCCGATGGCCAGATGCGCACGGCTGATCCGGGCAGGGCCTTGCTGTTTACCCCGCCGACCGGCACGACGCGCAAAAATCCCGCCGGATCGATGGCTTTGACCAAAAAGCCCACCGTGTCCATGTGGGCGAGGACGGCCACGCGGGACGGCGCATGATCCGGCCCCAGGCGGGCGATCACATTGCCCAGGCTATCGACGCGCACCGACCCGGCCACCGCGCCCAGGCGCGCGGCCATGGCGCGGGCGATGGGTGTTTCGTGCCCCGCCAGCCCCGGTATCGGAACGAGTTCATCGATCAGGGTCGCTGGCAAGTCCGCGTGGGGTGACAGGCTCACAGGCACGGCTCCGGGTTGGTGATCTAGCTGAGCATCTGGCGATAGAGGTCATAAACGCGTGCGGTGTTCACCTCGGTGACGATCGCCACGTTGGGTTCGCGTTCCAACATGCCCATGTAATCGATGACCGTCTGCCCGCGCGTGTGTGCGCCTTGCGTTTCGACGGTCACGTAGTGTTCCGCGCTGGCCCGGATGGTGTCCGGTTCGAGCGCAACGGCCATCGCCAGCGGGTCGGGCAGCAGGTAACCGGGCACGTGGTCGAACTGGCGCAGGAACGCCACCGTCCCCGCCGTCGTATCGGCCAGGAACTGTGCGGCAGCCGTCGGGATCGCCGTCAGGGCATCGTAGTCTTCCCACGCAAACGGGTGCTTCAACGTGGTTTCCCACGAGAGCATGGTTGCCTGGGGAAAAGCGTCAAGCACGATCAAGGCGGCTTCGGGGTCGCAGTATACGTTGAATTCGGCGGTGACGTTGCGGGTGTTGCCGACGGCATTGATCGTGCCCCCCATGAAGACAAAGTGCCTGATTTTGTGGGGGAAGTCAGGGTCAAGCCGGCATGCCAGCGCGACATTGGTCAGGGGGCCAAGCGCCACCAGTGTGTATTCGCCGGGGGCTTCGTTCGCCAGCCGCACCAGGGCGACTGCTGCCGGTTCCGGTTCGACCGGGCGATTCGTCTTGGGGCGCTTGCGGTAGTCGCCCAGGCCGTCTTTGCCGTGGACGCGCACTTCCGGCTTCCAGAAGCCCGGCAGCAAGGGGTGCGCGGCTCCCCGGTAGACGGGGGCGTCGCTGCCCATGATGTCAAGCACGGTGTTTACGTTGCGCGTTACCCAATCCACATGAACATTGCCGGTCAGTGTCGTGATCGCCTCGACGGTCACGTCTGGGTAGCGCAGCGCCATCATAATCGCCTGCGCATCGTCCACACCGGCATCGGTATCGATGATGAGTCGCACTACAGAGCCTTTCTCTCACTATAGCCGGAGCGTCATGACGGCTCCGTTATTAGGTTTCATGCCAACACAGAGGGCAGTGTACCACTGCTGCGCAGCAGGGGGCAAACCGCCGTGTTTCCCAGAGGTTTTTTGCGTCTGTAGGCCAGTTCTCTATATAATTAATAGCTGGCTTGACGCTAGATTCGTGTCAGGTTATAGTCTGAGCACTCGCCGTGACAGTTCGTGACAGTTTTTGAGGAGAAAAAATTATGACCCGCTCCAAGTTCCTGACTCTCGCCATCCTGGTTGTTATTATCTTGACGGCCGTGATCGGCACGGCCTCCACGTCTGCCCAGGACGAGCCGCTACGGATCACGCTGGTGATCAACGGCGTGCTGGGTGACAAGTCCTTCTTTGACTCGGCGCAGCGCGGTATGGATCGCCTGCTCGACGAGGGCTACAACATCGAGGTCAACACCATCGAGTTGGGCATCGATCCCGCCAACTGGGAAAGCGGCCTGGGTGACGCAATGGCCGACACCGATGCCTATGATGTGCTGATCGTCGGCACGTTCCAGATGGGCGAATTCCTGGCCAAGCGCGTCCACCAGTATCCGGACAAGTACTTCATCTTCTACGATGACTCTGTCCCTTACGACGATCCCGAATTCTGCGCCGAAGGCTGCCCCAACGTCTACTCGGTGCTCTATGCCCAGAACGAAGGCTCGTTCCTGGCCGGTGTGTATGCCGGCGCGATCACCACGAGCGGCATTGAGGGCACGAATCCGGCGCCGATCATTGGCGCGATCGGTGGCCAGGACATCCCGGTCATCAACGACTTCGTGGTTGGCTATGAGCAGGGCGCTTGCCTGGTGAACCCCGACGTGCGCGTGCTGGTCCAGTACGCCGGTGGCTGGAATGACCCGGCCAAGGGCAAGGAAATCACCCTGGCCATGTACGAGCAGCAGGCCGATATCGTCTTCCAGATTGCGGGCGGTACGGGTGTCGGCGTCTTCGAGGCGGCCCAGGAACAGGGACATTTCGCCATTGGCGTGGACTCTGACCAGGCGACCATCATCGAGGAAACCGACCCGGATCAGGCCCAGCATATCCTCACCAGCATGATGAAGAACGTAGACAATTCGCTCTTCCGCGCCGTTGACCTGCACCTGGCTGGCGAACTCCCCTACGGCGAGGCCGAGGTGCTCGGTATCGTCGAAGGTGGCGTGGGGCTGGCGCTCAACGACATCTACTACGACAACACGCCGGAGTACATTCTTGACCTGATCGATGCCGTGACCGCGTTGGTTGAAGACGGCGAGATCACGATCAACACCGTGTTCGAAGACCGTGTAGACCTCGGCTACAACCTGGTGTCGGTTGGTCAGCCGTGCGATGAAATGCCGGAAGTGGACTTCGACGCTTCCATGTACATGGAGTAATCGCGGTTTGTGACGCCAACATTTGGGGTGGGCAAGTGCTCGCCCCATTCTTCTTTTTCGTGACAAGTCGGGTCTGCGTATCGTGATGGAAGTTCTGATACAAGGCGGGAACCAGGCCGATAGGGCACACCATAGCGCTTTTCCTTTGGTTGGTCTTCCTCGCTTCCGCTGGTGGCGTGCCAGGGTGGGACTAACCGCCCAGCAGACCAGACGGGCTTCTTGCGACCCTCCACCACACCAGACTACGCAACGAACGCTTCAGCCCCGGCTGAGTTTGCGGGGAGTATGTGTATGGCTCTTGTAGAAGCTCTTGATATCGTCAAAATCTACCCCAACGGCGTGCTGGCCAACGATCGCGTCAATCTCTCGGTCGAACAGGGTGAGATTCATGCCCTGGTTGGCGAAAACGGGGCTGGCAAAAGCACCCTGATGAAAATCCTCTACGGGCTGGAACAGCCCACATCGGGCGAAATTCGGTTGCGTGGCCAGCCCGTTGTTATTCACAATCCGCAGGATGCCATCGATCACGGCATCGGGATGGTGCACCAGAACTTCATGTTGGTCGATTCGTTCACCATCGCCGAAAACATCGCCCTGGGCCGCGAGTCCACGCGCGCCGGTGGCATCGCCGTTGACCGTCAGAAAGCCATCCGCGACACTGAGGCATTGTCGCAGCAGTACGGCCTTTATGTTGACCCAACTGCCCGCGTTGACACGGTCCCGGTCGGCATGCGCCAGCGCGTCGAGATTCTCAAGGCGCTCTATCGCGGTGCGGAAATCCTGATCCTGGACGAACCGACGGCGGTGCTCACCCCACGCGAGACCGACGATCTGTTTAAGGCGATCCGCAACCTGGTCAGCGAGGGGAAAACCGTCATCTTCATCACGCATAAACTGCGCGAGGTGATGGCGATCTCTGACCGGGTGACCGTCATGCGCGACGCCCGCAAAGTCGGCACAGTCAAGACGTCCGAAACCAGCGAGGCGGAACTGGCACGCATGATGGTGGGGCGCGAGGTCTTCATGCAGGTGGACAAGCCACCTGTCCAGCGCGGCAAGCCGGTGCTGGAGGTGCGTGGCCTGACGTTCATTAACGACACCGGGCGCACGCTGCTGCACGACGCCACCTTCACCGTCTATGAAGCCGAGATTCTGGGGATTGCGGGGGTTGAAGGGAACGGCCAGACCGAACTGGTTGAAGTGCTGACCGGCTTGCGCCCCGCCACCGACGGCGAAGCCTATGTGGATGGGGTCTCGGTGCTGGGGTTTGGGCCGCGCAAGGTCCGCGAAGCGCACGTGGCGCACATCCCTGAGGACCGGCTGACGAACGGCGTGGCGCTCATGGCGTCTATTGCCGACAACCTGATGATCGACCGGTACTATCGCCCGCCGCTCACCCAAACCGGTTTGCTCAACCTGTCCGCCATTCGTACCAACAGCGCCGAATTGATCCAGCGGTTCGATATTCTGGCTCCCAGTGGCGATCTGCCGGTCGCTTCACTGTCCGGCGGCAACATGCAAAAGGTGGTCGTGGCGCGTGAATTGTCGTCGTCGCCACGCCTGCTGATCGCCGCGCAGCCGACGCGCGGTGTGGATATTGGCGCGATTGAGTACATCCACCAACAACTCGTGGATCAACGAACGAACGGGCTGGCAATTTTGCTCGTTTCGGCAGACTTGCAAGAAGTCATGAAGCTCTCAGACCGCATTATGGTCATGTACAATGGCGAGATCGTAGCGGTCTTCCCTAATTCACCCGATCTGACCGAGGAAAAGCTCGGCGTGTACATGCTTGGTCTGGAACGCCAGTCGCCCGAAGAAATGGAGCAGTACCTATGAGTTTCCGTTTTAGTTTGGCCGACAAACAGTTCAGGCTCCTCCTCTTCGGCTTTGCGGTTGGTCTGGTCACGGTGCTGTTGATCAGCTTTGAGGTCTATGGCCTGGACGCTGGCATGTCTCCCCGCACTATGTGGGACACGATCAAAGCTTCGACCGATTACCAGGGCGTTCTTTTCGTCAACGTGCTCATCGGCGTCAGCGTGGTGCTGCTCATCGTGGAGTTGCGTTGGGATGCCGTGCGGGTGCTGCTGACCGTAGCGGTGGCGCTGGTGTTCGGGTACCTCATGACGGCATTCTTCAACCTGGACGCCGCCGACCGCCTGATCCGAGGGGAATTTCGCGTGCGCGTGGTCTCGGACGCGGAGCCGTTGACGACCATCAACTACGAGGACAAGCTGACCGAGGAGTTCTTCAACCCGCGTGATGAAACGCCGGTGAGCGAGGTCAGCTATCGCTTCGCTGGGCATGAGGGCGATGTCGTCTCGATCCTGGCGTTCGCTGAGGATGAGCGCAGCGGGCCGGATATGCAGGTCGCGTTGCTCGACGCGCAGGGCGAAGTGCTGGCCGAAAGCGTGGGCGCGACCTCGGAGCAAATGCGCACCTTCCGGCGCTATCTGAACAGCGAAACCGACGCCGTCATCGAAAACTTCACCCTTCCCGCCGCTGGCTTCTACGTGATCCAGGCGAAGCCACAAGCGGGCGGCGAGGAGAAAAAGGCCGAGGTAACCGTCGCCCTGCTCTCGGACAATCTTCCCCTGACCGACATTGCTTACAACAACGAACCCGTTGGCGACACCTTCAACAAGAAGAACGCGCCCAACCCGATCAAGAAAGCATCGTACCGTTTTGCCGGTGGTGCCGGGGATGTGGTCAGCGTCCTGGCCTACGTCTTCCGCCCCAATGTCGAAGCCGATCTACGCGTGCGCCTGATCGACCCTGATGGCGCGGAGATCGGGGTGAACAACGATGCGACCGAGGAGCAGGTCGAAGCGTTCGCAAGCGATCTCAAGAGCACCAGGGATGCCGTGATTCAGGACGTGACCCTGCCTGCCGATGGCATCTATACGGTTGAGGTCGAGCCGGAGCCACTGAGCACGGCCACCAAGTTCAAAGAAACCATCGCCGCGACGAACAAAGCGTATGATGCGTTCCTGTTGGGTCCGCTGGGCCGTTTGAACCGCTGGGTGATCTGGATACGCGATGCGCTCACGCTGGTGATGCTTGGGCTGTCCATCGCGATCGTGTTCCGCGCCGAGCAATTCAGCCTGGGGGCCGAGGGGCAGCTTTACTTCGGCGCGCTGGTGTCGGGCATCATCGGCCTGTATTTCAGTGACATACCCAAAACCCTGCTGGTGCCGATTGCGTTGCTTTCGGCGGCGACGGCGGGCTTCGTGTGGGGCCTGCTGCCGGGTGTGCTCAAGGCTTATCTTGGCGCAAACGAGCTGGTGTCCACGCTGATGCTCAACACCATTGCCACGCGCTTCTACGAGATGGTGCTGACTTTCCAGCTCCAGCCGCCCGACGCCGGGTATACCGCGTCTGACTGGATTCCGGAGAATGGTTTGCTGGCGCCGCTCATCGACGTGAGCGGTGACCAGGTGAGCATCGCCGTGTTCCTCCTGATCGTGGTGGTGCTGGCGAGTTGGGTCCTCATCCAGCGCACGCCCATCGGCTACGAAATCCGCATGATCGGGGCCAACATCAAGTTTGCCGACTATGGCGGCGTGAACACTAAGCGCACGATCATGCTGGTGATGGCCCTCAGCGGGGCGGTCGCCGGGCTTGCCGGGGCGCACCTGGCGATGGGCATCCATCGCAAGCTGATCCTCAACATTTCTGTTGGCCTGGCGTTTGAGGGCGTGGTTGTGGCGCTTTTGGCGCGGAACAACCCGCTGGTCGTCCCGTTCACCGGGTTGTTATACGCGTACCTGCGCACGGGCGCGCAGGTGATGGAGCGTGACGCAAACATCAGCGCCGAGGTTGTGCGCATTATCCAGGCCGTTGTGATCCTGCTGATCACGGCGGAAGCGCTGGTCACGTTCCTCCGCCGCCGCCGCATCCAGCGCAGGGGGACGGTTGACTTAGATATTGAGGCCGGAGGAGACGAAGGAGGCGTGATGGTACCGGCAAAGGAGGGCGCGCATGGATAGCAGTTTGTTTCAGAGTGTACTGGAAGGCATCTTTAGCGCTGCGTTCCTGGCGTCGATCTTGCGCGTCACCACGCCGATCTTGCTGCCATCGCTTGGCGCGTTGATTTCCGACCGGGCCGGTGTGATCAACATCGGCCTGGAGGGGATCATGCTGATCTCGGCGTTCACGGGCGTGGTGTTCAGTTCCTATGCACAGGATTGGTGGGGGGTGACAACCGGCGAGGCGGTAGGCCCCTGGTTGGGCCTGGCCATGGGGGTGCTGATGGGCATCCTGACGGCCTTACTGCTCGGTTTCTTCCATCTCAGGCTCAAGGCAAACCTGATCCTGTCCGGCATCGCGATCAACTTCCTGGGCCAGGCGGCCACCGTCGCCATCATGTTTGAGTTGACGGGTGATCGTGGCAACACCAAAGGCAGCCTCAACAGCCTTAAGATGCCGTTCATCCAGCTTCCGGAATTTCTGAACGATATTCCGGTAGTGTCGTTCTTCTTCAAGGTTTTCGACAACCAGAGCGTGATGACGTGGATCGCGTTCGTTGCTGTGATCGCGGTGTGGTATTTCATGTACCGCACGCCGACCGGCATCCACCTGCGTGCCGTCGGCGAGAATGCCGAGGCAGCGGCATCTGTTGGCATCCACGTGCAGCGCATTCGCTATCTGGCGCTCGTGTTGAGCGGTGTGCTGGCAGCCCTCGGTGGCATTCACCTGAGTATGGGCTATCTGACGTTCTTCCAGAACAATATGTCGTCCGGGCGCGGTTTCATTGCCCTGGCGACGCCTTACCTCGGTGGCGGGCATCCGGTAGGCACCGGTTTTGCGTCGGTGATCTTCGGCTTCTTTGATGCGATCTCGGTGCGCGTGGGGTCGCTGGCGATACCGTCGCAGCTCCCGCAAATGCTGCCGTACATTGCGACGGTGCTGGCGCTGGTCATCTACGCGCTGCAATCGCAACTGGGGGCGCGTGTGCGCAAGCTGCGTGCTGCCGAAGGCGAAGACTTCGACGTGATGTTCTGGCGCTCCATCCAGCGCCTGAGCGTCTTGCACATGTTCATGGCCATGCTTGCGTTGTTTGGAGTGATCATTGCCATCAGCATGTACTCGGCCCCCGATGGGTTCGAAGGGTTGCACCCAAACTGGGATACCGGCGATGTCTACTTGTGGGGAGCAGTCGTTGGTGTAGTCTCGTTGGTGTTGATCGTCATCAACCTGCCGTTCATGCTGGATGTCGAGCGCATTGGGCGGCGGGTGTCTTACAGCGGCGGCGTGGCGATCCTGTCTCTGTGGCTGTACCTGGGACTGTTCTTCTTGTTGTTCTTTGAGACAACCACGCTGCGCGATTCGGCATCTGTGCTTGGTTTCATCATGGGACTGGGGGCCGGTGTCGTATTGTGGCTTGTTCTGGGGGGACGTTACCTGCTTCAGAACGGCTCTAAGGTCCCCGCCACCGCGACCTAGCTTCGCTTGCCGGGCCAATCGTGCCATCGAGCAACACAGGGGGCGTATGAACCACCATACGCCCCTTGCAGCATCGCCGGGCGGCGTATGCGCGGGAGCCTTACCGTCTTTTCCAACTCACATCATGCACTATTCCTGCTGTTGGCGCTTGGATTGGCCAGGCTGGTTTTCAGTGGAAAGTGATCGGTTGCCAGTCTCCAGGTGCTCCGGTGTCTATCGGCTATGGCGCGGCAAAAATGGGAACGAAACGGGCACTCTTGTGTGGCGATGAGCGCCTGCGTTCGAAACGCACGATTTCAATTCTGATTCCATAATGTATGGCGAGTAATGACGGAACTCTAGAAAGAAGGATGCGATGTCCCTGAAGGACAAGATTTTGGGTGGATTGTATGGGCAGGCGCTGGGTGATGCCTGGGGCATGCCGGCCTATTTTGACATCGATCACACGTGGGAAGTCTATGGCGGGTGGATCACGGAGCTAAAGCCCGGCCCGCCCGATCATCCGGTGCATTTTGGGTTACCGGCGGGGCGCATCACCGATGATTCGGAGCAGGCGTTCTCACTGGCACAGGCATTTATCACGCATGGCGGCGTGTCGTTGGACGCGGCGGTCGAGGCGATCATCGCCTGGTACGACCGCGTCGGTGGTGACGATTCGCCGTATGTAGGGCCGAGCACGCGGCGGGGCGTGCAGGCGCTCAAGCGCGGCGAAGACCCGCATACCACAGGAACCTGGGGCGACACCAACGGCGCGGCGATGCGCATCTCGCCGGTGGGGTTGCTGCATCCCGGCGACGTGAACGGGGC
>CAZSXY010000102.1:0-14323 GCA_964611395.1 uncultured Anaerolineaceae bacterium
CACGCGCGGATCGTCTCGCATGGTGTTAAGCAGCCGAATCGCACGCTTGCGATCCTGGGGATTTGCACTGCGCAGCAGTTGCAGGCTGCGCAACACTTCTTTGGACGCCCGGCTGTCTGCTTCGCTCATGCTTCATCGTCTCCCGTCAGCAATCAAAGGCCGAGGCGGGCACCGGCTTGGATTCAGCCCACCGGCGGCTGAATTCTTCGAGGTAGGCGTTGGCGATGGCGGCGTTGTGAATAATCAGCATATTTTCATCGTTGTCGTTGGTCGCGTTTCTTGAAAAATTGAACGATCCTGTGGCAACAATCGAATCATCGAAGATGAACACTTTGTGATGCATAGCATCATCGTTGCCATCCTGGCGCACGTCCAATCCGGCGCATACCAGCATCTTGACCTGGCTGCGGCTGCTGGCTTCAACAATCCCTTGCAGTTCCATCTCACCAGACAAGGCCCGCTCGCGCAGCAGGTCCATGAGGCTACGCTCGGTTCCGCGATCGTCCCAGCGCAACGCCTCGGTGAACGAAAACGCCATGAAACGCACCGATTCCGACTCGTTGATCAACTCAACCAAGCGCGTCGCTGCGTCGCCCTCGGACTCAAAAATCGTCTCAATGCGCGTGCCGTCAACCGTGATCACCGGGTTGGGAATGGCGACGGGCGAGCGCTTGCCAAACTGCCCATTGAACAGTTCCTCGAACTCGGCGGTGTAGTTTTCGGCCAGGCGTCGGGAGCGAATCAGCAGGGCGTTGTTGTTGTTGCGATAAAAACTATTGGCTTTGACGTTGGTGGAGCCGGTCCACACGTACAGGCCGTCGATCACAAAAAACTTGTTGTGCATATAGCCCCCCCGGTTCTCGTCCGAGACAACGGGGATGCCCGCCAGTTCGAGTTGATCGAAGGTGGCGTCCGGGTTTTCCAACCCGTATTCACCATCCGTCACGACGCGCACGCGCACGTCGCGCTCCCTGGCGCGGATCAGGGCATCGGTCACGGCCTGGGATTCGAGTTCGTAGACGGCCACGTCGATGGTGCGCTCCGCCTGATCCAGCGCGGCCACCAGCGCCGCCTCGACCGGCGACCCGTGAAAATCGGCTTCGTCGTTGGATTCCAGCGGGTCCGTGAAATAAAGCTGGAACCAACCGCCGTCATAGCCCCCCGCGATGGGAACCAGCGGCCCCGATGGCCCCGCCCCCGGCTCGACAACGACCGCCTGCTCACCAGCGGGAGCATCTCCTCCCTCAGAGGCGGTATTCAGCACGTCAATGCCCAGCGCGTACTGGGCAAACAGGACAATCAGCAGCAGAACCAGTCCGGTGGTTCCACCTAGGACTACACGTTGTTTATTCGTCGGCGTCGTGCGCGCGCGGCGGCGGCGGCGGCTGCTGCTTCTGTCGTCCATAGTTTTCTCCTGAATGCAGAAAGGCTGATTCATCAGTAGGTGTGGGTGGTGGCGATGGTTCCTCCGACAAGGCGCGACCGGGCAGCGCCGGCAGCACGTCACCGGTGTGTGGCGTCAGGCGCTGGAGCAAATCCCGAATCAGTTCGCCGTCAGAGCGCGCCGCATGCCCGGCAATCCACGCCTCGATAGCGTCATCGGCCATCACCGGAGCCTCAGTCCCATAGAGTTCTCGACTCAGATTGTTGATCATCTGGAATGTACGCGCCAACCAGCTTGCGTCTTTCTTGTGGCGGTACGTGACCAGCCAGTTGATGCGCGTCATCAGGCGTGTGAGCGCGTAAGCTTTATCGGCGACCTGTTCCTCATCCGGCATCTGGTCAGGCGCAACCATGCGTGCCGCGATCTGCCGCGCACGAGCCAGACCCCACTCAACGAAGGGGATCGCATCGTCGTCGCGCAGCCCGTCGCGCACCTTTTCGGTGCTCACGATCGTGTCTTCGATCTGCTGCGCCATGCGCTCGACATCATCAGGACGAAACGGTGACATAGCCCCTGCCCTTCAACACGTCTCCACGAACGCCGGTAAGTTCCATTCTAACGGCAGCATGAGTATTGGGCAATTCAGGTATTGAGAATGGCCGTCATGGTCGCGGCGTCAATGTTGCCCCCGCTCAGAATCACCCCCACACGACCGGACACCGGCGCGACGCCGCTCAACAGTGCCGCGACCCCCAGCGCACCGGACGGCTCGACGACCAGTTTGGTGCGGTAAAAGAGAAATCGCACGGCATCAACGATGGCGGCTTCGCTCACCGTCACCATATCATCCACGTGTTGCAGCACCAGGGGGAACGTCACCTCGCCCAGGGAGGGGGTGCGCGTGCCATCGGCAATGGTCGGGGGGTTGTGGACGGTGTGGAGCACGCCACTGTAAAACGAGCGCGTCGCGTCGTCGGCCACGGCAGGTTCAACGCCGATCACGCGGCACGCCAGGGAAACTCCCTTGGCCACCACCGCCGACCCGCTGAGCAGCCCCCCGCCGCCACACGGAACCAGCAGGGCATCGAGCGCCCCCACATCCTCGAATAGCTCCAGGGCAGCGGTTCCCTGCCCGGCGACGATCTCAATGTGATCGTAGGGGGGCACGATGGTGGGGCCGTGTTCGGCGGCAAACGCCTCGGCAATGGCCTTGCGATCGCCGGTGTCCGGGTCGTAAGGGATCACGCGTGCGCCGTATCCCTCGGTCGCTGCACGTTTGATCGCCGGGGCGTTATCCGGCATGACGACATACGCCTGCGCCCCCAGCAGGCGGCAGGCCAGCGCCACCGCCTGGGCGTGGTTGCCGGATGAATACGTGATGACGCCCCGCGCGCGCTCGGCCTCCGCAAGCTGGCTGATCGCGTTAAACGCCCCCCGGAACTTGAATGCTCCGGCGCGCTGCAAGTTCTCGCACTTGAGAAAGACCTCGGCCCCAACCCGCGCATTCAGAGTGCGCGAGGTGGCGACCTGTGTATGGTGCGCTTGCCCCCGTAACCGGTCGGCGGCAGCCTGCACTCTGGCAAACATCGTCGCGTGATCGAGCATAGTTCTCCCTCGCTGCGTGTGTGTCGTCTCTTCCACCACGCCGCGTCCATTATAGCGCGAGGGGCGGCCCGGCACGTGTTAGCGTCAATTTGCACGCAACTCCAGAATTGGTAAGATCATCGATAGAGTGTGATCGCGCCGGGTTATCGCCAGGAGAAACCCCATGCCGGAACATGTAAACAACGAAGTCACCGCCGACGCTCCCATCGAAGAACGCCTGAACAAGCTCATCGAAAACCTGTCCTCCTACATCGAGTATTATCATGGCGGGTGGTGCAAGCTGGTGTCTTTTGACGGAAAGATCGCGCGGGTCGAGCTGGGCGGCGCATGCGAAGGATGCCCGCTCTCGCTCAACACATTGCATGGCTGGATTGCCGGCACGGTGCGCCAGTTTTTCCCCGACATCATCATCGAGGAATCCGCACCGTAACCGCACCCGGCAGGCATTTTCTCACGCTTCGCACGCGCTCTGCTCGGCGGCAGGGCGTTCTTATTTGCTCACATGGGACAGACCAACCAGGAAGACGCGATGCGAAACTGGCTATTGTTCTGGGGACTGGGAACGATCTGGGGATCGTCGTTCCTGCTGATCAAAGTGGGCGTCGAGGACTTCGGCCCCCTGCCGCTTGTATCCGCGCGGATCGGGCTGGCGGCGGTGTTCATGGCGGTGTACATCCGCATCACCGGGCGACGGTGGCCGTCGCAGCGCCGCGAGCGGGCCGCGCTCTTGTTCGTCGGCATCATGAATACCGCCGTGCCATTCACGCTGATCACCTGGGGCGAGCAAGACATCGACAGCGGGCTGGCAACGGTGCTCAACGCGACAATGCCCCTGTTCACGCTGGTGTTTGCCCACGTGGGCCTGGCCGATGAACGGATCACCCCGCAGAAGGTGCTCGGCCTGGCGCTGGGGTTTGCGGGCGTCGCGCTGCTCGCCAACCGCCACACCGCGTCGAGCAGCCCCAACCCGCTATCAGGCCAGGTCGCCGTATTGGGAGCCTCAGCCTGCTATGCCATTTCCGTCGTGATCATCCGGCGCTACCTGCGCGGCGTCGATCCGTTCACAACCGCGGGCGGTTCGCTCATCATTGGCGCGGTGGCCGTCGTCGCGATCACGCTGGCGGCTTCCCCCCTGCCCGGCGTCGGCAGTCTCAGCCTGCGCGCCGTGCTCGCGGTGATCGTCCTGGCCCTGGTCAACACCGTGCTGGCATATTTTCTATTCTACAGCCTGATCGAGGCCTGGGGCGCGACCCGCACATCGCTGGTCACCTACGCCATGCCGCCCATCGGCCTGACGCTGGGAGCCATCTTCCTGGACGAAACCGTCGATGTGACCATCGTCGCCGGGGCGATGATGATTCTCGGTGGGATCGTCGTCGTCAATCTGCACCGGCGGCAAACCGGCGCACACGCCGCGCCAGCCGCGAGCGATTAGCCGGGCGGCATCGCTGCGTATAACCAGCAGGCCCCAACTCACCCGACGCCGGGCGGATTCGGAGACTGTGACTGCTCTCCCCGCGAAAGCGAAGTGCCCTCTGGCGCAAATTCTATGGAGAAACGACGATGACTCGTAAGCTGGCGTTGGTTTTGGTCACCCTGTTCGGCGTGGTGGGGATCGTCTCGGCCCAAGCACCCGACATGAGCGGGATCGGCGATCCCTACTACCCCTTGCTGGGCAACCGGGGCTACGATGCGCAGCATTACACACTCGACCTGATGGCGGATATTGAGAGCAATACGCTCAGCGGCACCGTGACGATGGAAGCCATCCTCACCGAAGACGTGCGCACCTTCAACCTGGACTTCGTGGGCTTTGACGTGGCGCTGGTCACGCTTAACGGCGTGCCGGTGGACTATGACCGCAAAGCGCACGAATTGATCGTCATCCCGCTCGTGGCCCCGCTCAAGGCCGGTGAATCCATCACGGTCGGCGTCACCTACAGCGGCACGCCGGAGCCGCTTCACTCGTTTGCTGCACCTATTCCCGTCGGATGGAACCATTACGGGGACGGCGTGTACGTCGCCAGCGAGCCGGACGGCGCAGCGGCGTGGTTCCCCGTCAACGATCACCCGCTGGACAAGGCGACCTACACCTTTCGCCTGACGGTCCCCAAACCCTATGTGGCCGTCGCCAACGGGTTGCTGGCAGAAACCGTCGATAACGGCAGCACCACAACCTACGTATGGGAAGCGCGCGATCTGATGGCGAGTTACCTGGCGACGGTGGTGATCGACGCCGACCTAGTCGAAGCCACAGACGAAGGGCCAGACGGACTACTTATTCGCCATTACTTCCCGGCGGATATTACGGAGCAAGCGGAACTGGCGCTTGCGCCGACCACCGAGATGATCGCATTCTTCAGCGAGTTGTTCGGCGCGTACCCGTTCGAGGTGTACGGCGTTGTCGTGGCCGATACATCCTTCTCCTTTGCGCTGGAAACACAAACGCTGTCGCTGTTTTCCAAGTCCTGGTTCAGCCGGGGGGCCATATTGGAAGACGCCATCGCCCACGAACTGGCCCACCAGTGGTTCGGCAACAGCGTCAGCCTCACCCAATGGCAAGATATCTGGCTGAACGAGGGCTTCGCCACGTATGCCTCGTGGCTATGGTTTGATCAATCGGGCGGGGCGGTGAGCGTGGAAAGTTTCGTGCACGATGCGTACCAGACGCTGGCTATCGTCAGCGACAACGGGGCGCTCGTCCCCGGAACACCACCCCCCGACAACCTCTTCAACCTGGGAGTCTACTTTCGGGGCGCGCTGACGCTGCATGCGCTGCGGCTTGAGGTGGGCGACGATGCCTTCTTCGCCATTCTGCGGGCCTACTATGAACGGTTTGCCAACGGCAACGCCACGACCGCCGACTTCATCGCCGTTGCAGAGGAAGTCAGCGGCGTGCAACTCGACGCGCTATTTGAGGCATGGCTGTATGGCACGAACCTGCCGGACATTCCGGCGATGGAGCTGAGCGCTTCCCTGGCCCAATGAGCTACTCGCCAACCGGCGGCATCGCCTCGCGCGCGCTGTCGCTGCTGGCGGCCTGCTTGGGCGGAATGCGGCTCATGGCATATTCGGCCAGGGCCGTGATCGTCAGGCTGGGGTTGATGCCGGGATTGGCCGGCATGATCGAACCATCGACCACATACAGGCCGGGGTAATTGAAGACTTCGCAGTTGAGGTCGATCACCCCCTCATCCGCGCTGCGCCCAAAGGGACACCCGCCCAGGATATGCGCGGTGGTCGGCATGTTGAGCAGGCTCTCGTGCAGGGGAGCCTGGGCGATCCCGTTGGTGAGGGCCGCAAACCGCCGCGCCACGTCATGCCCAACGCCGATTTGCGCGTGGATGGTGGCCGCTTCATCATGCTCGGCCACCAGCCCCCACCGAAACGCCGTGTAAATGCTGCGCCCAGGGCGCAACCGCATCATGTTTTCCTCGGTTTGCATCACGAGCAGAATCGTCGTCTTGCGCGCCCACCCCGGTAACAGCTTCATACGCGCAAAATCAAGTGGATGCCGGAGCATGTGGCCGAATACCTGAAGAATGCGCTCAACCAGCCGGGGGCGGGCGCGGATCAGGGGAGCAGCCAGCATCCTGATAAACGAGGAGCCTTCGGGATAGCGCACCGGTTCGACCTGCGTCACGTCATCCACGCGCACGATAGACGTGATCGCGATGCCATCCGAATAGCGGACGCCGTTTCCGCGCGAAGTCACGCCGAGCAACGCCTCGCTGTTGGTGCGAACACGGTCGCCCAGGCGCGGCGACACGTCGGGCAGCGTTTGCGCCACATCACGGCAGTGGAACAGCAGCCTGACCGTCCCCAACGCGCCAGCCGCCAGCACGACGCTGCGCGCGCGAACGCGCCGGGGCCGCTGGCGAACCAGCGCCGTCGAACGCCGGTACGCCACCTCGTACCGCGCACCGTCCGGCTGGCCCGGCGGAAGCGGGCGTATGCCCGTGACCTCGGCCTCGGGGCGCACTTCCGCCCCACCTCGCCCGGCAAAATACAGGTAATTCTTGACCAGCGTGTTCTTGGCGTTATAGCGACAGCCCACCATACACCCGCCACAGTGGGTACACCCGGCCCGCTCCGGCCCCGCCCCGCCAAAGTACGGATCGGGGACGGTCTCTCCTTCCTGGCCCGGCGCGCCAAAGAACACGCCAACTTCCGTCGGGCGTAACGACTCGCCGTGCCCCAGTTCGTTCGCGATGGCGCGCAGCATCTCATCGGCGGGCCACAGGCGCGGGTTGGTTGTCACGCCGAGCATGCGCTGCGCGGTGGCGTAAAAGGGTTCGAGAACGGTTTTCCAATCGGCGAGGTGACGCCACGCCGGGGCCTCGAACAGCGCGTCACTGGGTTTCATCAGCACGCCGGCGTAGACAAGGCTGCCGCCGCCAACCCCATTGCCGTGCAGCACCAGCACCCCCTTGAGCGTGGTCAGTTCCATGATGCCGAACAGCCGCAGTTGCGGATACCACAGGAACTTGCGCAGGTTCCAGTTCGTGTTGGGAAAGTCTTCATCGCGGAAGCGCCGCCCTTTTTCCAGCACCAGGACGCGGTAGCCCTTCTCGGTCAGGCGCAGGGCGGCTACGCTACCTCCAAAGCCGGAGCCAATCACGACGAAATCGACGCAGTCCTGATGAAGCGATCCCTGTAGCATGGTGCGCACTCCCCCAGACAAAAAATGTGGCCGCTGTACTGATGCCAGCGACCACTTCGTTGTACACGATTTGATTTTGCAGGGCAACCCGCGCCCCGCAGCGCGGACACCGCCCCGGATCGCGCATCTCCGCCGTTCTCCTCCCCGATCAAAAAGGCCGGTGCGGGCACAAACCACGCCACCGGCCACAAACACAACACTACTGAAAACGGTTAATCCATCAGCAGCACCGGGCGAATCCGCTCGACGGCCCAGTCGATCTCGTCCTGGGTGATCACCAGCGGCGGCGCAAAGCGGATGATGTGATGGTGCGTTTCCTTGGCCAGGATGCCTTTTTCTTGCAGCGCCTCGCAGAAGCGGCGCGCGCCCCCCGCCGCCGGCTGGAGTTCGACGCCGATCAACAGGCCCTTGCCGCGCACTTCCTTGATGTGCGGGCTGTTGATCTCCGACAGGTGATCCATGAAATAGTCGCCCATCGCCGCCGCATTTTCGATCATGCCTTCCTCGACCAGCACGCGCAGCGCCGCCCGCGCAACCGCCACGCCGAGCGGGTTCCCGCCGAAGGTGCTGCCATGATCGCCGGGGCGGAACACGCCCAACACGTCTTTGCGAGCGAGCACCGCCGACACCGGGTAGAAACCGCCCGACAGCGCCTTGCCGATCGTCACCATGTCCGGCTTCACGTCTTCGTGGTCGCACGCAAACAGACGCCCCGTGCGTCCCAGGCCGGTCTGAATTTCGTCGGCAATCATCAGCACGTTGTTTGCCGTGCAAATCTCGCGCACCCGCCGCAAATAACCATCCGGCGGGACGACCACGCCCCCCTCACCCTGAACTGGCTCAACGATGAAGGCGACCGTATTGGGGGTGATCGCCGCTTCGAGCGCATCCGCATCGCCAAAGGGAATCAGCTTGAAACCCGGCGTGAACGGGCCAAAGCCCTCGCGGTATTGCGGTTCGGAGGAGAAGCTAACAATCGTGATCGTGCGCCCGGCGAAGTTCCCCTCGCAGGCGATGATCTCCGCCTGGCCGTCCGGCACTCCCTTTACCTGGTAGCCCCATTTGCGGGCCGCCTTGAGGGCCGTCTCGACCGCCTCCGCGCCGGTGTTCATCGGCAGGGCCATCTCAAAGCCGGTCAGCTCGCACAGTTCCTTATAGTACGGGCCAAGCTGATCGTTGCGAAACGCCCGGCTGGTCAGGGGAAGGCGCGCGGCCTGCTCGATCAGCGCTTCGCGGATGCGCGGGTGCGCGTGTCCCTGGTTGACAGCACTGTAGGCACTCAGGCAATCCATGTAGCGATTGCCCTCGACATCCCACACCCAGACGCCTTCGCCCCGGCTCAACACCACATCGAGCGGTTGATAGTTGTGCGCGCCGTAGCGTTCTTCCAAAGCAATAAGTTCTTGTGATGAAAGTTGCAGTAAGGTGTCCATTGTCGGCTCGGATACCTCGGATTCTGTAGCTGTTCGTTCGCTGGAGTCGGGAACAGACAGTACCGATGTGATCATTGTAGCAGTTTCGCAGGGACAAACCCAGACCAAATAGGGCCATCATGTCCCACCAGCACGCACCGCCGCAACTGCCGGTGTGGTGTTATACGCATGGCGCGACCCGGATGTACAAGGCTCACTTGCCCCAAAACTTCGCTCAACGGTACACTAACCAGCGTGGCAGGCCTGTACCCAGGGAGCGGGTCATGAACGAAACAAATCCATATAACCCCCTTCGTCCGGTCACCAACCCCGCGTTCTTCTTTGGGCGCGATGATGTGTTCGCCTTCTTCCGGCAACACCTGGTTGGCGCACCACTCCGGCACGGCATCGTGTTGATCGGGCGGCGCGGGCTGGGCAAAAGCTCGGTGCTATACCAGCTTGAACACCAGATCGAAGAGCGCTTCCGATTGTGTCTCATCCACCTGAACGCCGCCGAACTCACCCACGAAGAAGCGTTGATCGAAGCGCTGGTGGGCGCGATTCACACCACCCTGGAAGACACGGGAGCCAGCACCTATCGCCTGCCCGACTGGCCCACGCCAGGTGAAGACGGCCAACCGCCCAACTTGCGCGAATGGTTCACCAACGACTACCTGGGCGTGACATTGGCCGCGCTGCGGGCGCGACACCTGCTGCTGGCCTTCGATGATGCGCATCTGCTGCTTGATGCGATGGATCGCGGCATCCTGCCGGACGACCTGCCGGTGTACCTGGGCGAGTTGCTGGCCACGCATGAGCGGCTGGCGCTGGTATTCGCCCTGGATGCCCGGTATGAGGATCGTGTGTTGAGCACAGAGCTATTCAGCGATCCCGCGCTACATTTTCGCCTGACGGAGCTTCCGCGCGAGGATGCCGAACGTCTCGTGCGCGAGCCGGTGGAAGGCATCGTGGCGTACGAAGAGGGGGTTATTGACCGCATCCTGGCGCTCGCCGACGGGCACCCGTTCTTGTTGCACTCGGTCTGCCGCTTGATGGTCAGGCGCTCCGAAGAACGGCATCACGGCGGCCCGCTCACCGCGCACGATCTGAACGCCATACACGACGCCGTCATCGATCAGGCTGGCGAGATTCTAGCGCCGCTCTGGTTGGAACTATCCGCGAACGAGCGCTTTGCGCTGGCGGCCCTGGTCCAGTTGGACCGGGACGCGCCCGGCGAGGCGTTCGGATTCGATAGCATTCTCGGCAAGCTGACCAAAACCGGCTTTGCCATGAACAAAACGCAACTCGCCGCCGCGCTACGCGGATTGGGGTACAACGGGCTGGTGCTGGCCCACGCCGACAGCTACACGTTGCCCGCCCGCCTGATCGCGGACTGGGTTCGGGACAACGCCGCGCTGCCACAGGGCGCACAGGCCCCCCGCCCGCGCCCGGAGATCAGGCGGCTGGCCCCGGTAGCCGGTATCCTGGTGGTGCTGGTGATCGTGGTGGTATTGGGCGTGGCGGCGTTAGGCGGCTTCTTTGGCGGGGACGACGGGGACAACCAGCCCGCCGAAGGGAACCCGCCAACGGTCACGCTTGCGCTCGACCTGGCAGGCACGCGCCAGGCGGAGTTCGCCACGCAAACGGAGCAGGCGAAACCAACCAACACGCCAACCCAGACCCATACGCCGACTGCTACCGCGACGCCAAGCGCAACACCAACGCCCACCATCACACCATCCGCAACGCCGACCGTGCAGCCAACGAACACCAACACGCCGCGCCCCATGCGCACCCCGCGTCCCACGCGCACGCCCATTCACATTGAGCCGACAATCACGCCCCCGCCACCAACCAACACGCCGCGCCCATCTGCCGTGCCCACGCTAGACCCTGGCGCATAAAACACAAACGCCGGATCGCGGGCGATCCGGCGCTGGCAGCACACACAGACGATCTCACACCGGCCAATCTCCGGCGGCATAGCCAATGGCTAACGCCGAGGGGCCAACATGCACCCCCAGCACCGGAGCCGTCGCCACGATGTCCAGATACACGCAATCGAATTCCTGGCGCAGCCGCTCCAGGAGCCGCTCGGCGAGCGTCGGATCATCGCCGTATATCGCGATGGCCCGCAGTTTCGCCCCCGCGCCAAGCTGTTCGATCATGATCTTGACAAACGCATCGTTCGCTTTGGCCAGGTTGCGCACGCGCCCCACCGTCACATACGTACCGGCATGTTCGCCCGTCTTGGCGACGGTGATGATGGGCTTGATGCGCAGCGCCTGCCCCAACTGGTAGCGTACCGCGCCAATGCGCCCGCCCCGGTACAGATAGGTCAGGTCATCCACGCAGAACAGCATTCCGCCCTGCTGGTACTCTTGCTCCAACAGCGGGATGATATCGGCGACCGCGTAGCCTGCCTGGGCGGCGCGCGCTGCCGTCACAACCTGCAATCCCATCGCTGATGTCAGTGTGCCACTGTCGTGAACCGTGATCGCCAGGTCTGGTAGCTCTTTGGCGGCTTGCCGCGCCGCGTTGATCGTGCCGCTCAGTCCTTCGCTCAGGTGAATCGAGAGAATCGGCGCGCCAGCCTCTGCTGCTTGCTGGTAGAGCGTCTTGAATTCGGCCACCGTTGGTTGCGACGTAGACGGGTGGACATCCCCCCGCGCCAGCCGTTCGTAGAATTGCTCTTGGGTCATGTCCACGCCGCTCAGATAACTTTCGTCACCGAACAGCACACGCAGCGGCAACACGCGAATATCATATTGCGTGATGAGATGGGCTGGTAGATCACACGCCACATCCGTCACGATGACGGGCGGACGGTTCAGGGTATCAGGGGACTCTTCCATACGAGTTTTCCTCCTCATAAAGTAACCGGTGCAGCCGAACAAACAACCATCCGGCAGCAAAAACCCGCCGGCAATGCCCGGCGAGCGCAGGGTATAGTCGTTCCTGGCTACTAATTAGAACACCACCAACCGCGAAACGTTTTGCAACGCGCCGTTATTGCTGGCAACGCTCACGCACCCCGGCTTCGCTATGCTATGCACCGGCGTGATACGTTCCGCCAATCCCCCCTGTCGAACAGCCTGCAACAATACGCGGATAACCCGCACGCGCTCAGCGATCCAGCACTTGCAACGAGCGCACAAGCGGCATCATGATGATCTCATCCAGCAGCAACAGGTTGTCATCTGCGGGCGCAACCAAGACGGCGATGGCCCAGGCATCGTCCCCTAGCGCCAGCACATAGAGGATCAGATGCGCGTCATCCTCTTCAAGCATGGTGCGCGCTGCCGGGTAGCTGGCCGCCGCAAAGGGCTTCACCTGTTCCTCGTCAGCTTCAAAACCCTCGATGAGAACTTCTGACGGGGTAGTGGCCTCGATCCCCAAAGCGGTGTCGCCGGGGAAAATATGCATCACCAGGATCGCCGGATGAGCCGGTAAATCCCCAATAGTGTCAGCATCGGTGGCGTCGGAAAACAGCATAATCGTGGCCACACCCTCACCTGGATCGTTCAACTCATCAGGGCCGACTGCAATCCAAGCGACAGGCGCATCGAACGACAGCCCCAGCGCGTCGTTGCTATACCGCTCCAGTTCTGGCGGCCCCGTGGTTGCTGTGGCATCCGGCGGGGGAGTCGTATCCGGCTCGGCAATGCGCAACGAATCGACCAGGGGGATAAACACATCGCTTTGATATGTGTCGAACACCCCGGCGGGGGCCGTGACCGAAACAACCACCCACCCCCGATCCTCACGCCTGACCAGGTAAACAACGCCCGGCGGGTCCGCGTCCTCAACCCGGATCATCACCGCGCGGCTGCCGGGTGTATACGCGATCCGCGCCCCGCCAACCGCCCTGGCAACCGCCGCCGCCGCGACCCGCAAGCGCACACCGGGCGATGCCGGAATGCCCCATTGCGCTTCAAAATAGGCCGCGTCGCCGCTGTAAATGAAGATCTTCGCCGTCCCGTCGGTCAGGAACACGCGATTCGCGTCAAGACGGCGCGGTGGTTGCCAGCCGGATGGCACGTCGAAACCCACATCAAACGCCTGGGCCGCAAGGGCCGTTGCCGTTGCTTCGGCGGTGGCGACAACAGCGGTAGCAGTCGCGGGGAAATCGGGCGTGATGGTCGGCGTTGGCGTCGGGGTGTAGGTGCGCGTGGGGCGCGGCGTCACCGAAGGCACCGGCGTTGGCGATACATAGTACGTTGCGGTGAGCGTCAGCTCAGCGCTCATGGCCGTCACGGTCATCACAAACGGCACTTGCGTCACTGTAGGGGGAACTTCAGTGGGCGGGATCGTGATCGGCGTGCGAGTCGGGCGCGGCGTGCGCATCGGAGGTGGCGTGGCAGTCGCCGGAACCTCGGTGGGCGGGATCGTGATCGGTGTGCGAGTCGGGCGCGGCGTGCGCATGGGACGAGGAGTCGGGGTGACGCCGGTTTCAACGATCGCCAGTGACAGCAACATCGGATCGAAGACCTCCGCCTGATATGCTGCGAGGACTCCCGCCGGTGCGCTGCCAGACAGCAGCAACCATTCACCATCCAGCGGGGCAAGGTATAGAATGCCTTGCATAGCCTCGTCCGGCTCCAACAGCACCGGAATCGCGGCCTTGCCCTCGAACGACTGAACTGTACCACCCGTGAAGGCGGCCAGCGCATCGGCGGCAGCAATCAGATCGGTTTCCTCAGCGGGGATGCCCCACCGATCCTCAAAATAGCCGCCATCGCCCCGATAGATAAACACCTGCGCCGTGCCATCCGTGAGGCTCAGCGTATGCGCGTCGATGCGTTGCGGGGCGCTCCAACCGTCCGGCACGTCAAAGACCAGGGCCAGCGGCTGCGCTGCAACTGCTTCAGCCGTCGCGGTGGCGGCGCTGACAATCGCGGTGGCTGTTGCTTCCAGATTTTCAACTACCGGCGGCATCGTCGCGGTGCGATCGAGAACGGCCTGTGTCGCCTCGATGTCAAGCGCGGCCTGGGTTCCTGTGGCCCACGCTTCCGCCGTCTTCGTCGCCCCGGCCACAATCTGCGTAGCCGTCAACGCCGCCGCACCGGGCGTGATGGCCTGTACTGTCGCCGTGCCAAACAGATCAGGCGGCGGGCCGGTGGGCGACGGTTCCAGCGTGGCGAATGGCGTCGGGGGAATCTCGGTCGCAGTCGGGAAGGGGGTGCGACTGGGCGTCCAGGTTGGTGATGGAGTCTCGGTCGGGGTAACGGTTGGCGTCGGCGTCGCGCTCGGCACAAG
>CAZSXY010000103.1:0-14228 GCA_964611395.1 uncultured Anaerolineaceae bacterium
TTTCTCAAAGGAAGCGCAAACAAGTGTACAGCATATATAGGATTGATGCTAAAGCTTCTCTAGAATCATGTAAGCAAAAAGGCTGCGGTTTTTTACTCAAACTGGCGTGATTCACACTATGATAGAATAGGATTACAGAATTGTTGCTAACCTCACAGTGACTATAGCCACACAGCATCCAGGAGCGAATCTTCTGTGGGTGGAAGCATAACCTGTAGGCACAGGTCTTTGAGGAGAAACAAGATGCGTACGTATCGGCGTGGGATTATGATTGGGCTAGTGATGGTGCTAACCACCATCATGGCGACGCTGGTGCAACCCCCGACGTTGGTTTCTGCCACCAGTTACGAGGGGACTGCAACACTCAACTGTGAGGGATGGGTTGCCAATGATGGGTCGGTTTTCCTTACCCGAGACAACACCGGGCGCACAGGTCGTTTCGGTGGACCGCTGGAGCGGTTTCAGATTGTTGGCTATGACGGCGCGGGCACTCAAATCTACTTCCAGGAAGGAGAAGCGGAGTTGGGAGAGAAGGTCAACGGGATTGGGAATTTCACTCCCTGGATGGTGCCCCCAGAGTACAATCCCCTGACATTCCAATTCATCAGCCTGGCCGGGAACGGGCTTCCGGAAGTATTGGTCTTCGAAGCGACCGGCGTTTGCCCTGGGCTGCCGGACTTCGAAGCCCCGGCGGCCCCCCGGGGTTGTGACGTGCAAATGCCAATCACCAAGACCGCTGTGGTTGGCCGTTTCATTGTCGACACCCCGACCTATTGGTTCCCTGGAAAGATGATCAGTCCGGAACTTGTGATCAAGGGTGGTAACACGGCCTGGGTCTTGGGCGTGGACGAGACGGGACAATACCGGAAGATTATCTGGGTCTGCGATCTTCTGTGGGTGCCCGCTGGCGCTATGGGACCCAACGACGATGCTATATGGAGAGGTGCGCCACTCCCCACCGAGATCGTGGACTAGGCTTTACCGCTAGTCATGCAAGAGAGCACGTCAGCGTTGGACACGTGACGTGCTCTTCGTAGTAGGTTCTGATGACTCGAAAATCAACGAGTCGGTGTTTTCGCCCGAAACAATATCCTGACTCTCCGCGGGGATATGGCGTGGGCGTGTTGCCCCTACCACATTCATGACACGAAAAGGGATCATGCCAGGCGCTTAGCGGCGGAAAGGCCAGTCGGCGGGGTCTGCGACCAACCCCAGGGCGACGGGGGCCTGGCGTAATGCAAGCAGCGCGTTGCTCAGCTTGGCCTCGGCCCAAAACGCCTTACAGTGAAATCCCTCGTCCCACACGCGGAAAATAGCACCACCCCACACCGGATTATAGCGCAAAATCGCGTCCAGCGAATCGTCATCGGCGCGGCGAATCGCTTCAACAAGCGGGGGCGTCGTGCGTGCCTTCACCAGATTCACGAAGGCGCGCAGGCTGTCCCTGCCGCAAGGCCCGGCGACCAACCGCACGGCATGCGGCAACACGACGTAGCCCCACAAGTGCCCCGGCGCTTCATGCGCGCATTGCTCCAGCACGCGCATGACCAGGCGGGCGCGTCGCGCGTCTCCGAGAAGCGGGGCGCGTCCCTGTACCGTGAGCATCACGCTGGCGAAGAAAGGTTCAAGTGTTGCGGTATTGCCAATCATGGCCTGCCAGGTGGGATGGTTTTGCGCCCCGATTATACCGTTTGCCCGGCAAATGCTAGGGGTTTGCGCCCAGGTGCGCTAGAATGGCTGCCTGGAAGATTGGTATCCCCACTGCATCAGGAAAAAGAGTCGTGCCATGAACCGACAACGGCATCCCCTCATTCGCCTGCTGACGTATGTACGCCACCACTGGCGGCGGGTGGCGCTGGCGATCCTGTTTTCTATCCTCAACAAGATATTCGACCTTGCGCCACCGGCCCTGATTGGCGCGGCGGTGGACATTGTGGTGCAGCGTGACGACTCGTTTTTTGCCCGCCTGGGCGTGAGTGATGCGCGCGATCAGCTCACCGTTCTGGCGGCGGTCACGCTGGTGATCTGGATTTTCGAGTCGACGTTCGAGTACATCCACCGCATCATCTGGCGCAACCTGGCGCAGACCATCGAGCACGAGTTGCGCGTGGATGCATACGCCCATGTGCAGGGCCTGGAACTGGCCTACTATGAAGACCAGAGCACCGGCGGGCTGATGGCGATCTTGAATGATGACATCAACCAGTTGGAGCGCTTCCTTGACGTGGGAGCCAACGACCTGATTCAGGTCACGACGACGGTGCTGGTCATCGGCGGGATATTTTTCGCCGTCGCGCCGGGCGTCGCCTGGATGGCCATGATCCCCATCCCGATCATCATCTACGGTTCGGTGTGGTTCCAGCGCAAATTGACGCCGCGTTACGCCGCCGTCCGCGAGCAGGTGAGCATGCTCAACAGCCAGTTGGCGAACAACCTGAGCGGCATTGCCACCATCAAAAGCTTCACCGCCGAGCAGCATGAAATTGCGCGTATCACCCGCGAAAGCCAGCGTTACAGCGCGCGCAACCGGGCCGCGATTCTGCTCAGTTCCGCGTTTTCGCCCCTGATCCGCATGGTCATCGTGATGGGGTTCATCGCCATCCTGGTGTTCGGCGGGCGGTTGGCATTGGACGGCAGCCTGAATGTGGGCCTCTACAGCATCATGGTGTTCATGACGCAACGGTTGCTCTGGCCGCTGACTCGCTTGGGCGAGACATTCGACCTGTACCAGCGGGCCATGGCATCGACGACGCGCATCTTCGACCTGCTCGACATCCAGCCGCAGATCACTGATGGCGGGACGGCGCTGCCGGTCGAGTCGGTGCGGGGTGATGTCGCGCTTGAGAATGTCGAGATCGCCTATAGCAACGGTCAGGAAGTGATCAGGGGGCTGTCGCTAAACATTCCGGCAGGCGACACGGCTGCCATTGTGGGCGCGACCGGCGCAGGCAAGAGCACGGTGATCAAGCTGTTGCTGCGTTTTTACGATGTACAGAAAGGGCGCGTCACGCTTGACGGGCGCGATCTGCGCACATTCAACCTGAACGACCTGCGCGGCGCGATTGGCCTGGTGAGCCAGGACGTGTTCCTGTTTCACGGCACGGTGCGCGAGAATATCGCCTACGGCACGTTCGACGCGACCGACGAGCAGATCATCGCGGCAGCCAGGATTGCCGAGGCGCACGATTTCATCATGGCGCTGCCCCAGGGATACGACACCATCGTCGGCGAGCGGGGGCAAAAGCTCAGTGGCGGCCAGCGCCAGCGCATCTCCATCGCGCGGGCGATCCTGAAAGACCCGCCGGTGCTGATCTTCGATGAAGCCACCTCGTCGGTAGACAACGAAACGGAGGCCGCGATCCAGCGTTCGCTGGAGCGTATCACGATGGGCCGCACGACGATCGTCATCGCCCACCGCCTGTCCACGATCCGCAACGCCGACCGCATTTTTGTGCTCGAAAACGGGGCGCTGCGCGAAGAAGGTCGCCACGAAGACTTGCTCCGGCAGGATGGCATTTACGCGACGCTCTGGCGCGTCCAGACAGGCGAGCGGTTGCACATGGCCGGGGATTAGGCATTACAATACCCCAAACGAGGAAAGTAACGCGTGATAGGAGGTGCTTTTATGCGTCGTGTCCCTTGCTCCATTCTAGTCGCTCTCATGAGCGGTCTTGTCCTGGTTGCTGCACTATTTTTCTATTCGAATGCCACCATAGACGTCTCCCCAACCGGATCACACACTGAGGAGGTAATTGTCATGACGCTCGAACTCACCAGCCCCGCCTTTTCCGAAGGCGAGGCAATCCCCGCACGCTATACGTGCACCGGCGAGGATGTGTCACCGGCGCTGGCGTGGACGGGTGTGCCGGAGGGCACGCAAAGCATCGCGCTCATCATGGACGACCCGGACGCGCCGGGGCGCACCTGGGATCACTGGGTGATCTACAACCTGCCGCCCGACACCACCGCCCTGCCCGAAGCGATTCGCTCCGACGGCGATTTGCCAGCGGGTGCGGTGCATGGCCGGAATAGCTGGAACCGGAACGACTACGGGGGGCCATGCCCGCCGAGCGGAACCCACCGCTATTTCTTCAAGCTCTACGCGCTTGATACGGCGCTCGACCTGCCGCCGGGCGCGGCCAAGCAGGCCCTGCTCGATGCGATGGCAGGGCATATCCTGGCTGAAACGCAATTGATGGGCACGTACCAGAAATAGCGCACACGACGAGGGGGGAATAGATGGATACATCTCGTTTTCACGGCATGATTCCGCCGCTGGCAACGCCGCTGCACGCGGACGGATCGCTCAATCTTGACGGCGTGCCGGCGCTGGTGGAGCATGTGCTGTCGGGCGGCGTGCACGGACTCTTTGCGCCAGGGAGCCAGGGCGAAGCCTTCGCGCTCAGCGCGGACGAACGCGCCGCCGTTTTAGACGCGGTGCTGGCAGCGGTCAACGGTCGCGTGCCGGTCATCGCCGGAACGGGCGCGATCACGACGCGCGACGCGATCGCGCTCACCCGGTCTGCCGAGCGGGCCGGAGCCGATGCCGCCGCCATCGTCACGCCGTACTACATCACGCCGTCGCAAGATGAACTGTACGCGTACTATGCGGACATCGCCGCCGCCGTGTCGATCCCGATCTTGGGGTACTCCAACCCGTCCCGAACCGGCGGCGTGCGCATCGAACCGGAGACGCTGGCGCGGCTGGCCGAAGATATTCCCCACTTCATCGGCGTCAAGGATTCAAGCGGGGATTTGTCCACCGCAGCGACGATCATCCGGCTTTGCCCGCCCGATTTTCGAGTATTTGTGGGCCGCGACACGTTGATCTATGCCGCGCTGTGCTATGGCGCGGCGGGGGCGGTCGGGCTGTCGATGAATATCGCACCGGATTGGGCGGTAGCCGTGTATGAGGCGTTTTTGTCCGGCGATCACGCGCGGGCGCGGGCTTTTCAGGAGCGCATCGCCGTGCTACGCGAGGGATTGCCCGCGTTCGGCACGTACCCTGCGCCGGTCAAGGAAGCGCTCAACCTGATGGGCCTGCCCGCCGGGCCGCCGCGCCGCCCGGTGCTGCCGCTGGATGAGGCGCGGCGCGAGGCGTTGCGGGCTTTTCTGCGGGGCGCGGGCATCGCGGTTTGATGTTCAGGGCTTGGCCGCTCCACGTGCGGATCGAGCGGCGATTTCGACGATGGGGGATACTGTCGTGGTATCCCCACCAGGCTGGTTATCCAGGGGGCTGAGAAAAGGAGTACTGATGCCACAATTACCAACCTTCGGCACGACGCACGTGGGCAGCGTGCCCTATCCGGAGGCCACCGGCGTGAGCGAGCGGCTGGTGAAACGGCTTGATATTCCGGCGTGGCCGCAGCTTTCGCGCCGGACGTTCCGCGAAAACATGTACGTCCAGTACAGCCGGATGCTGCCGCGCGTCGTGCTCGATGAAGCTGGCGAGAAGATCACGCTGGACACTACCGGTGACCTGACGCCCGACCTCGAAGCGTTCTACATGCCCTATCTGGAAGACGACGTAGAGGCTTTCGCGCTGTCGCCGGAGTACGCGGCGGGCTTCTTCACCATGCTGGACGCGCTGGCGGCTGCGCCGGGTACGTGGGGAAAGGGACAGGTGACCGGGCCGGTCAGCCTGGGCCTGACCGTCACCGACCAGGATTTACGCGCGATCCTCTACCATGACATGCTGGCCGACGTGATCGTCAAGAACCTGGCGATGAACGCGCGCTGGCAAGCCCGGCAGATCAAACAGGCGCGGCCCGGCGTGATCATCTTCGTCGATGAGCCGTACATGGCCTCGTTTGGCTCGGCGTATATCAGCCTGAGCCGCGAACAGGTGATCGCCATGCTCGACGAAATCTTCGTGGGGATTCATGCCGAAGGGGCGCTGGCGGGTGTGCACTGCTGCGGCAACACCGACTGGTCGGTGCTACTAAGCACCTCGGTAGACATTCTCAACCTGGATGCCTACGGCTACCTGGAAAATCTGGCGCTCTATCCCACTGAATTGCACGCCTTTCTGGAGCGAGGCGGCGTGATCGCCTGGGGCATCGTGCCCAACAACGAAGCCATCGCCCACGAAACGCCGGACAGTCTCGCCCAACGGCTGCGCGACGGCTGGCAGCTTATCGCGGACAAAGCCTCCGCCCGCGGCGTCCGGATAACGTTCGACGAACTGGCCGCGCACAGCCTCATCGCGCCGAGTTGCGGGCTTGGCTCGACTTCCCCGGAGATTGCCGATCGCGTCTTCGAGACATTAGGGCCACTGAAAGCGGCTTTGCAGTGAGCATACCACAGGGGCAGCCCTTCGCTGCCCCTCCTCGTCTTTTCGTGCGCTCCATTACTCCTCAAAACTTTCGCCATCGCGCAAAATAGTTCATAGTTAAAGCACGTTGCGTTGAATACAGGAGTATCTTTTTATGGCCGACCGTAAGAAAATTACACTTCCCTATCTCTACACCAAGTACCACAAGGGTGAGCCGATCACGATGCTCACCTGCTACGATTACCCGACGGCCTATCTTCAGGAAGAAGCGGGCGTCGAGATGATCCTGGTGGGCGACAGCCTGGGCATGACCATCCTGGGCTATGAAAGCACGCTCCCCGTCACCATGAGCGACATGATTCGCCATGCGCAGGCCGTGCGGCGCGGCGCGCCAACCGCCTGGATCATCGGCGACATGCCGTACATGACCTACCAGCCCTCGGTCGAAGACGCGATTCGCAATGCGGGGCGCTTCATGGCCGAAGCAAGCTGCGACGCCGTCAAGCTGGAGGGCGGGCGCGAAATGGCCGACCGCATGGCGGGTATCGTCGCCGCAGGAATCCCCTGCATGGGACACCTGGGATTGACACCTCAAAGCGCGTCAAGTATCGGCGGGTTCAAGGTGCAGGGGCGCGATGCGGCGCGGGCGTTGCGCATCATCAAAGACGCCCGGATTCTCGAAGAAGCCGGCGCATACGCCATTTTGCTGGAGATGGTGCCGGATCGCGTCTGCCAGATCATCACCGAGCGGGCCAGCATCCCGATCATCAGCCTGGGTTCCGGGCCACATGCCAGCGGGCAACTGTTGATTTTCCACGATATGTTCGGGCTGTACCCGCGCTTCAAGCCCAAGATGGCGAAGGTCTACGGGGACGCAGGAGCAGTCATTCTTAAGGGGTTGCAGGACTATGTGACGGAGGTGCAAGAGCAGACTTTCCCACAACCGGAGAACTGGTTTACGCTCAAAGACGAAACATACGACGAGCTTATGCAGTTGTTGGATGATAGCGAATAGAGCAACAGCGAGCGCCGATACGCTGCTGTTTTTGTGTGAGCCGCGCTTCCGCTCTAACTAGACTTACACCTATGCCACGCGGGGCGGTCTTGCCTGTTTACAAAAATCAGTTAATGGAGAGATACACTTATGCGCAACCTTAACGACGTGCGTGCCATGATGGAAGCTGTCGGAATTCCAGGCCGTGACGCGTACGAGTTGCCCACGTCGGGCCAGACGTTCCCGGACGGCGGGCATTACCGCATGGAAATATCCGGCATCGAGCGCCCGCAAGTCCTCGAAGCGGTCATCGACGAGATGAACGAGCGCCGCATTGCCATCCACCGCCTGATCTCGGTGGTGATGGGGTCGTCACTGTTGGACGACGCGGAACTGCGCGACTTCGCGCAGATGGCCGCCGATGCCCGTCTCGAAGTGATCATGACGCCGGGGCCGCGTTCCGGTTGGGATACAGGTCGCCAGCTTGTGACGCCGGAGGGGGGCCTGTCGGGGCTGCGCTTTCGTGGATCAGACCAGCTCAGCTATGTGATCGCTGAAATTCTCCGGTGCGTAGACCTGGGGTTCCGGGGCTTTCTGACCATCGACGAGGGGCTGCTGTGGCTGCTCAACGAGTTAAAGGAACGCGGCGATATCCCCCAGGATGTTGTGATCAAGGTGAGCATCTTCGCCGGGCACGGGTCGGCGGCGGGCGGCAGAGTGTTGCAATCGCTGGGCGCGGGGACGTTCAACCCGCTCGGCGACCTATCACTGCCGCAGTTGGCGAGCATTCGCCAGGCCGTGAGCATCCCGCTCGACCTGCACATCATGCTGTCGGATTCGTTCGGCGGGTTCAACCGCTTCTATGACGGCGCGGAGATGGCGCGGGTCTGCTCGCCGTGCTACTTCAAGATCGAGCCGGGAAGCGCGTTGGTAGCCGGAGCCGGAGCCATGTACAAGCCCTGGGTCAGCCCCGACTTTCTGGCCCAGTTCGCCCGCGAAAAGGTCAAGTACGCGCAGATCATCCACGAGATGATCCAGGCTTCGCAGCCCGATCTCAAGCTATCGCCCGCCGGTTCACCCGACCTGGCGATTCCTAAACCGTAGCGAACACACGCCGCGTGAAACACAACGAGGCCGCCCAATCGGACGGCCTCGCGTATTGTCAGGCGATCAGTCCAGGCTTACGGCTGGAAGGACGCCATGATCTCGTTGGCGGTGTTGGTGAGATCGGTCAGCGCCGTCTCGACATCGCCACCGCTGGCGAGCAAATTCTCAAAAGTGGCGCGGGCTTCGTCGCGAATCACGTCGTAGCTGGCGATCTGCGGCTCGACCCTGGTTTCGCCCTGCAGCAGTTCCCAGGCTTGCTGGTACTGCGGGAAGTCGTCAAACATCGCCTCCATGTTGGCCGCGGTGGAGTAGCGAACCGGGAAGTAGTTACTGACGGCGGCCCAGCCTGCCTGCTGTTCCGGCTCGGTGAACCAGCGGACGAACAACCAGGCGGCCAGTTCGGCTTCCGGCGTGGTCTTGGGGATGCTCACGCTCGCGCCGTAGATGTCGCTCACCGGCACGTCGCTGTACGGCAGGGACGTCACGCCCCATTCGAATGGCTCGGCGAACGTTTCTTCGATGCCCGAACGGACGTATGGCAGGCCAGAGGTCGAACCCATGTAGAACAGGGCCTTGCCGGCGGTGAACGCATTCTGGCCGCCGTAACGCTCGGCTATCAGTTCGGCGCAGCCGTCGCTGTACAGGTCAACCATGAACTGGATGTACTCGACGGTTTCGGGGCTGTTGTACTGGAATTGCTCATCAGCGAAGATGTCGCCACCAAGCGAGTATGCGCCAGCAGCGATGTTCGAGGCATCCGTGCGGATGTAATAGCCGACCTGGTCGCCAGCCTCGTAGCCGCTCCAGCCTTCCTCGGTGAACTTGCAGGCCATCTCGCGGAACTCGTCGTAGCTGGTGGGCGGGCCGTCATAGCCCAGTTCCTGGAGCGCGGTCAGGTTGTAGTAGAACCCCTCGATGGAGCGGTTCGGGGGGAAGCCGATGCGGTGTGCCCCGTCCGGTGTGTAGTCCTGTTTGAAGAAGCTCGGCACGAAGTCCGCCACTTCCGCCTCATTCAGGCCCCACTGCGAGTCCGTGACATAAACGTCCATGTCCTCCGTCAGACCACCGGCCAGGTAGTAGGCGGCAGACTGGTTCTGGTAGGCGACCACCAGGTTCGGCACGTCGCCCGACGGAATACCGGCGATCATCTTGTTGTAGATGTCACCATAGCCACCCTGGTTCGACGCCTCGATGGTGATGCCCCAGGGGTTGTTGGCATTGAACTCCTCCACCAGGCCGGCCAGGAACTCTTCGCGAGCGCCGCCGTGCTGGTGCCACCAGACAACAGTCTGGCCCGACGGGTCGACGCCAGCCAGCGGGCCTTCGGCGGCTGGTTCGGTGGGCAGATCAAAAGTCTTGACAAAGCCGGTGTCGTCCTGGGCGTTCACGGCAACCAACGGGATTGCCAGTGCCACGATCAAGACGAGGATAGCCAGTTTACGCATGTCAATTTTCTCCTTAGGTTCTCAATAATTAGTGCATTGGGGCACATGCCCCCCATTCGAACGGTCGTTTAGGGTTGGGTTGTGAAACGAACACGCCTTGGGTTAAACGAATGTCTGTAAAATTAACTAGCTCGCCTCCTGTTGGTCTGTGCGTAACGTTCGACGACCGATAACCTTACGTCCGTAGTGTATACCGACTTGGGCGTTTCTACAACCTGCTGGGCAGTGGTTTAGAATCACACGCCTGTAACTTTCCTGTGCGGACCGGGTGGCACGTCAGGAGATGCAAAAATCGGGGGATGGCATAGAATTAAGGCAAATGAGGTCTGGTATCGCGTGGCGTCAGAAAGGATGCGGTGTGGTCGATCTGGAGGGCGAGAAAAACTATCCCGATCTGCTCGGCACCATCACGCGTGGTGCGCGCCTGAATCTGGATATTATGCAGTGTGCGATGGCGATCCGGCCCGTGCAGGTACCGGCGGGACGGTTCTTCGAGGTGATTCTGCTGCTCCAGAACGCGGTAGATATTGATGTTGACGTGGTGGTGGGCATTGATTTTCCTGAACGGGAGCAGGCGAAGCGCTTTTCACCGGTGACGCCCCACCTGCGGGTGGGATTGCAACCCGGCGAAGTGGGGTTTGTGACGCTGCCGGTCGCCACTTCTCCGCTGACCCCTCCCCGCGCCGATTACGTGGTTGAGCTTCGTCTCGACATCAAACGGCTGGGGAAGAAGCCGCAACGCATTCGCGCGGCGACGGGCGGCGGAGCGGTTGAGATGCAGGGTCTCTCAGTTGAGGCCCAGGCGCACCTCAGGGCGTTGCGCGACCTGGTGTTTTCGGTGATGCCCGCTCGCAAGAAAAACCGGATCATGGCCCCGTTTGCCGTTGTCTCCCCCACACTGACCCAACTCAGCGCGCTGAAGGGGCAACAGGCTCATTGGACGAGCCTATGGACTCTGGCCGACTACCTGGACGACGCCATGATTGCCGACTGTGTGCGGGAGAAGGTGGAGCCGGTGCTCGCGCAACTGCGCCGCGAGAACATTTTCATGCCGCTGCTCAAGGTAACGCAGGCGCGTTTTGAGGCATGCCGCTACCCGTTATGGCCCCCTGAAGCGATCTTCATCACCAAGCTCTTGACCCTCCTCCTGGAAAACGGCATCGGTGCGCCCGGCTCCACCGATTCACGCCCGGCATGGCCGCGCTGGTTCAGGACCATATGCCGGTTGCTGTTCCAGGAAGAGAGACTGGCCACGCGGGTGGACGTGCTGGTCGCCGAATGGCTCTATCCGGACATCATTCACGATGCGACGCTTCAGGGTTTTGCAATGGTCAGCGCCGTCACCAAAGAGGACTTTGGCCCTGCAGAAGAAACGACCCGCTATGCGGAGGCGCTGGTGAAGGCGCTTGTCACGAAACAACCATTAGACATGACGCGGGCGTATCTGCCGCTGGTCATGGGCGGCCTGATCGTGGGCCAGCGGGTGACGATGCCACGCGAGCAGGTACACGAAACCGTGTTCACGCTGGCCAAGGCGCTGGAAAAACGCTCACCGGAGAAAAACGCCGATAATGCCTTCATTTTCGACATCACCCGTAGCCTGGTTGACCGCGCCCTGGACACCATGTAAATCGCACTGCCGCGCGCGAACACCGGGCACGTGTTTGAAGGGGGAGAGACCCGATGAGTCAGGCGATGCAATGCCCGGATATTCTTGGCCAGTTGAGCGATGAGCGGCTGGTCGTCGAGGACGTGCTCCAATGCGCACTAGGAGTTTTCCCCGCCACGACGGCAATCGACCGGCCCGTTGAGGTGCTGCTTCTCGTTCAGAACATGACCAACGCCCCACTCGCGCTGAATCTCACGGTGCGGACGCCGATCCGCGACGTTGATGGCGGCCTGGTCAACCTGTTCACGGCCAAGCCGCACATCCCCTTGACGCTGCCCGCCGCCGAATGCGGCATGGTTCACATCCCCGTGATCCCGCAACTCCCAACGCGGGTCGGGGTGCACTATCCGGTTCGGCTGGAGATTGACACCACATGCGCGGAGCGGTTTCGGGTCATACGTCCGGCATTGGGCGGGCCAGCGCCCAGCCTGCTGGCGATTTCTCAATTCCGGCTGGCCGTGCTGCGTGATATCGCCTTTTCAGCGCAATCACCCGCTGCGAACCAGCTCGAAGTGACCTTCGAAGTGCTGCCGGGGCAGTTGCCTCCCCAGCTTTCCGCGCCAGAACCGCGCTACGAACCGCTGTGGACGCTGCACAATCTCGAAGAAGAATCGCAGCAAATCCAGGCGGTGGCTCCAGACGCACTGGCCTTTGCGAATACGTTGTCGCGGGCCACGCTATTCAACCCGCTGCTGGATCGTACTGTGACGATCTTTGCCCAGGCGGGGCTGCCCCTTCACCCCGGCGAATCGATGTTCATCACGCGGGCGCTCATCTATGTGCTGGAAGACGGGCTGGAACTGGAGCAGGGATTTTCGAAGGCGGAGAGTTACTGGTTCCGGCGATTGTGCCGGTTGATGGTCTCTGACCGCGAGGTGTTGAACAACATCGGCCAGTTGGTGAACTTGCTGCATACCGCCATTGTCCAGGATGCCGTCTTGCTGGGGTTCCACCAGGTCGCGCAAATCACCAGGGCCGATTTTGGCGATGAGCGCGAGCGGGCGGACTATGCCGCGCGGCTGGTGGCGGCACTCGAAGGGCGTGTGCCGGTGGCGTTGGAGCACATCTATGTGCCGCTGGTGATGATGAGTCTCATGCTGCATGGCAATGTTGTTCTGCCGGGCGAAAATCTCTGGAACAGCCTCGATGATCTGAAAGAAGCGCGTGATGGGCGGATCAGCCTGGCCGGGGCGGCGTTCGGAGAGGTGTTCAACCTGCTGGACGCGTTGATCAAGCGCACCGAGCAGTTGCTGCGCGAGCTGCGTATTCCCCGCGATTAACGGCGTCGAACCCTGGCATCTCAAAAAAATTCCCCCTGCTCCACATCATGAGCAGGGGGAACCAGTTGCAAGATGGCCTGCCCGATCGGGCTAGCCGTTACTCGTAGCGCAGCACGTTGAGCGGCTTTTCGCCCGACGCCCGCCACGCCGACAACACAGCGGCAGCCAGCGCAATCAGCACGCATAGCCCCATCAGTTCCAGCGCGGTAACATACGGGATGGAGCGTCCCAGGTTGCCGCCGAAGACCTGGATCAGCAGGGCCAGCAAGCCGATGCCGCCCAGCCCCACACCGATCAGGCCGCCGATCAACCCCATCAGGCCATATTCCAGCAAGATCATGCCGAGCACGCGTTCGCGTTGCAGGCCGACCGCCTTCATGATGGCGATCTCGCGACGCCGCTCCAGGGTCGACAGCGCGACCGAGTTGGCGATCACGATGCCGCCCACCACCAGCGCCAGCCCCGCCACCAAGATCGGGAACGATGTGAACTGATCGATCAAACGGTTGATCAGGTCGTTGAGCATGCGCGTTTCGAGCACGAACACGCCGGGAACTTCGTTCATGGCCTGGCGCAGATCGCGAATATTCGCTTCTTCGATGTCCACGATGGCGCTGACCGTGCTCGGAGGCATGTCCGCGGGGAAGGCATTGCTCGGCGCGTAGTTGGGCGAACCGAAGTTGGCCGACACCTGGTTGCCGGTGCGGTCAATCATGCCGACGATCTCGAAGGTGATGACAACCTCCTGGCCTTGTTGTAACCCGTCGAAGCCAAACCCGCCGCCATTACTGGGCCGGACGAGGCGGAAAGTCACCAGGTCGCCGACCTCGAATCCGGCTTCGACCGTGCCTTGAAACGCCGAGAGCACGATTGGCGGATACTGGTTCGCCTCGGGGTCCCAGGGGCCGGTGTCTTGCGCGGAAAGCTGACGCCCCGCGTAGAACTCGACATCGGGCAGGTTCGAGTCCACGTCGCGGGCGTCGATGCTGTTCAGGCTCCAGCGTAGCTGCTCAGCATAGTGTTCCTCGTCGGCTACACGCCGCCGGAGTTGTTCGGGGGTAAGCAACCTGTTCGCGCTCACATCCCGCAGGGACACCAGTTCGACGTCGTAGATCGCCAGCGATGCGTAGCTGTTGACGCCTTCGGTAGAGTCCAGGATGGTGTTAACGCGTTCTAAGGTGTCGTCGGCTCCGGCAGCGAAGATGATCACGTTGCCCCCAACCTCATCGACCAGGATTTCCTCAAACCGGTTGGAGATCGCGCTCGCCAGCATGGTAATCAGGCTGAGCGTGAAGACCCCGATCACCAGCGCCAGCAGGGTCGAAGCATTCCGTCCCTTGGTGACAAGCATCGACCGCAACGCAATACGCAGATCGACGCTGCGCCAGGTCGGGAAGAAGCGCCCGACCAGCCAGATGATCACCCACAGGATGACATATAGGATGCCGGCCATGATGAA
>CAZSXY010000104.1:0-13932 GCA_964611395.1 uncultured Anaerolineaceae bacterium
CAAAAACCTTGCGCCGGAGCGATACGCTTGCCTGACCTGCGACACAGCGCGAACATCCTGTTGGGGCTGACGGCTGATCGCTTGTAACTAACGGCTACTTGCTTAGCAATCAAGGTGGGAATATACTGCTGCTCATTGGGATGGTATCTGGCCGCCCTTCGTCCCGGTGCAGCGATATTTGGCGTTCGCGTGGGCCTGGTATACACTTGCCGCCATGATGATCATGACGAGAACCCGACTTGCATGGCTGTTGATCGCTCTCGCGGGCATGGTGGCGATGGCCGCGCACGACCTGCCGTACAACGTGGGCTTGATCCTGGCGGTCGTGGCGGGTATTGCTGCCGGACTGGGGGCGGAACAGGCCGCCGGTCGCGCACCCGCCGGTGAAATGTCCGCGTAAGAGGGCGCAGTATGGCGCAGTGGTTGACGATTCTCGGTATGGTGGTGGTGACGTACAGCGTGCGCCTGTCGGTGATCGCGCTGCTGGGGGATGCGCAGATGCCGGAAGCGCTGCGGCGCGCGCTGCGGTATGTGCCCCCGGCGGCGCTGGCGGCGATCATCGCCCCCGCGCTGTTCATGCCCGGTGGATCGCTCGATCTGTCGCCGGGCAATGCCCGCCTGATCGCGGGAGGACTCGCGGTGATCGTGGCGTGGCGCAGCAAGAACGCCCTGTTGCCCATCGGGGTGGGGATGGCCGTCCTCTGGCTCCTGACGTGGTGATCGCCGGGCGTGGGGCCGTTCAGCCGGACTCAGGTTGTCGAGCGCGCTCCGCAGGCGCGGCGGGCAGCGTGAAATTAAAGGTGCTCCCGTGTCCGGGCGTGCTTTCAACGCCGGTCGTTCCTCCCAGCTTGTTGACAATGTGCCGGACGATAGACAGCCCCAGGCCGTGCCCCCCGGCGGGCTTTTTCCCCAGCCGGGTGAAGGGGGTGAACAGTTGTTGTTGTTCTTCGGGCGTCAGGCCGCCTCCGTTGTCTTGCACCCAAAAACGAACGTGCCCATCCGGCATGGGGGTTGCGCCCAGCGTAACGTGCGGGGGATCGCCCCCGTACTTGAGAGCGTTGCTGATGTAGTTGATCCAGACCGATTCGACCCAGGGGGCATAGCCCAATGATGCCGGCCAGCACGCACCCATCTCTACGGTGGCCCCGGCAAGGTCAATGTAATAACGTAACCGCCTCAGGGCATTGTTGATGAGCAACGGCATGTCAAGTACCGCGGTTTTCACCTCGTGCTGGCGCACATTGGCCAGCAACAACAGGTTGTCGATGGTGTGCTGCATGGAATGGGTCGATTGGATGACGGCATTGATGGATTCCTTGCCTTCATCGCGCACATCTTCGGGCAGGCGGTCGAGAATATCCACCAGCAATGACGTATGCCCCACGATCACGCCCAACGGGTTCTTCAGGTCATGCGCCACTGTGTGCGCAAAGGCATCCAGTTCGGTGTTACGCGCCACCAGCTCATCCGCGTGTTGCTGTAGCAGGTTTATCGTGTCTTTGTGCCGGTCGATTTCTTCTCGCAATTGCCGGTTCAGACTGGAAAGCTCGGCGGTGCGCTCGCTGACCTGCTGTTCTAGTTTGGCGGCCTGTTCTTGCAGACTTGCATACAACCGCACGTTTTCGAGCGCAATGCCCAAGATGGCCCCCGTGATCTCAAGCACGAATTGATCCAGGTCGGAATAGGCATGGGGCATCCGGCTTTCGATGTTCACCACACCGAGGATCGCGTCGCGAAACTTGATCGGCACGCACAGTTCCGATTGGATGCCGGGGCGCATGGGGATGTAGCGCGGGTCTTGCCGAACATCCCCCCGGCATACCGTGTGCCCGGTCTGCGCCACCCACCCGATGATGCCCTGTCCGGCGTTGAACCGCTGGTTTTTTACGCGTTCGGTGAATGCCGGGTCGTTGCCTTGATCGCTGAGGGCAAACGGGATCAGGTGTCCGGTGTCCTGGTCGATGAGCAGCACCGCCCCGTAGTCAAAGGGCAGCAATTCTTCGAGCGCGTTAATGATTGCTTGCGCGAGTTCTTCGGTCGATTGAAGGTGGAGCAGGCGGCGGCTGACTGCGGCGAGTGTCTTAAAGGATGGGAGGTCGTCTGAGGACGAAGAACCGCCTTGAGGTGATTTTGAGATGCTGGGTTCCATCGGTGGGCAACCCTCCAGGAGCTGCCAGTTGACCTGTCAAAGCCCTTTCCGTTGTCATCGTACTAGAAAAGATAAATAAACGTATAAATAAGTATACATAAATGTAAACATAAGTCAAGATTAAGCGACTGAGAATATAGTCCTGTTCACCGGAGTGGTATCTGGCCGCTCTTTGTGCCGGTGCAGCAATATTTGGCGCTCGCGTGGGCCTGGTATAAACTTGCCGCCATGATGATCATGACGAGAACCCGACTTGCATGGCTGTTGATCGCTCTCGCGGGCGTGGTGGCGTTGGCCGCCTGTGGAGGCGAGAAACCCATCGCGGTGTATGTGACACCGACGCCGCTTCCGCCAACGCTCACGCCGACGGTTGCCAACCCGACCCCCGCGGCGGTCGCCATGCAGCCCACCGATCCCGCGATCACTCCCTTGCCGACGCCGCTACCCCCGCCGCCCGGCGTCAACTTTGGCCCGATCACAGGCCCGCAATATACGCCGGAGCCACTCCATACCGCTTTGCCGCCGACGGTCAGCGTTCAACCGTGCCGCGCACGGGTTATCGCGCCGGGCGTGCAGCTTTATGCCGCGCCGGAGTTCACGGCGCAGGTGGTGCGCATGACGGCGGCGCGCGAGTGGTTGCCCGTCAACCAGGTGACGCGCGATGCGGCGGGTAACCAATGGGCGGGCACGCTGGAAGGGTGGCTGCCGCTGAATCAAGACGGGCAGGCGTTCGCGGAACTGGCCGCCCTGCGCGCATGCGAGATTCTGCGCGGGCAGGAACCGGCTACGACGTTGCTGGGCCTGCACGTGCTCAACGGCACCAGCCACGACCAGGTGATCAGCTTTGTGCGGACGATGCAGGCGGCTGGGTTCCCGGTGGGCACGATCAAGGGGTTGAACGGCGCGGAACAGACGCTCGCCGATGTGGAGGCTATTTCGCCGCAGACGGTCACCGTTTATCGCTCGCTGTTGACGGCTGACGGCATGACCGACTGCCCCGCGGACATCTTCGACGAACCCGATCCCGTCATGACGGCGCGCCGCTGGCTGGCGGGGCTTGAGCCATATTGGAGCCAGGTGGACGCCGACTATTACGAGTTCATCAACGAATGCCCGGCCCCGATGAGCTGGCTGGCCGCGTTTTCGATTGAGGCGATGAAGATCGCCAACGAGCAGGGGCGTTGCCTGCTGCTGTTCTCGTTCCCCGGCGGCAATCCGGATATGCAGACGTTCAACGATCTTTTGCCCGCGTACCAGTACGCCCTGGAACATCCCTGCGCGCCGGGGCGCACGCATGGCATCGCGCTGCATGCCTACAGTATGGAAGACACGCGGCTGGTATCGGAGTCCGATGTGTGGGTGGCGCTGCGCCATCGCGTGCTGCGCGAGCGCCTGCTGCTGACGCTGCCCGAAGCCGCCGACCTGCCGGTTTACATCACCGAACTGGGGATTGGCGGGGGCACGCTGATGCCCGGCTGCGAGATGATCATCCGCGATGCGCTGCAATACACCTACCAGCTTGAAGAAGACCCCTACGTAAAAGGATTCCACTTGTGGAGTGTTGGGACCGGGGCGCAGTGGTACGACATCACGCCCTGCCTGCCCGACCTGGCCGACGCGCTGATTCGTTATTACACATTCAAACCATAAGTGCGGCATACTGGCAAACTTGTGAGTCGGCGGCAGGGGCGCGTCTTCGCGCCCCTGTTGTTTCCGGGCGCTGGCAGCTTGACAGACTGCTTGAAAGCCTTACACTAAGTGCTACCGGAAGATAGATGAATGGATAGGATCATGGGAAACACACAGGCGTGCAACGTCCTGATCATTCATGGCATTGGGTGGGGCGAAGACGACAGGCAGTATGCCAAGCCGCTCCAAAACAGCATTTCGAACGCGTTCGAGCGCACGTTGCGTCGGTTGAAACTGCACGATGTGAAACGCCGCGATGCCGCCGCCAAACGCGCGTTGCGCTTCGAGGCCGTCGCGTGGGGAGCTATTACCCAGGACTCGCAGAATGCGCTGTTGTCGCTGCTGGGGCTTGGTGGCAAGCCCTTCCTGCGGCGCTTCAGCGTGACTTACCACGCCCGGCGGCAGATGGTCGGGTTGTTGGGCGATATCATCGCCTACGAGGGCGGTTCGCACAACCGCATTTACAAGGCGATTCACGGGCGTGTGGATGATGCGGTGAAGTTGCTGAGCGACGCCAGCAGCGAAGACCGCGCCGCCGATGATTACGCGCCCCTGACGGTGATCGGGCACAGCCTGGGCAGCGTGATCGTCTCCGATTATGTGTGGGATCAGACCAAGGACGCAGAAAAACCGCACTATCTGGCGGGACACCGTCTGGCGTTGAAAAACATGATCCTGATGGGGTCGCCGATGGCGCTCTATGCGCTGCGCAATAATCCCAGCGCCAGCAAAGCCATGCTCGCCGAAAGCCTCGGTGCGCCGGTGCAGGTGGATCCTGACGGCGGGTTGTGGCTCAACATGTACGATCCGCAAGACCCGATAGCGTTTCCCCTGCAGCCGATCCAGTCCTATGCTCAGGCGGGCGTGATCGATTGCAAAATCCGCGCCGGTAACTGGCTCACGGGCTGGAACCCGGCAAGCCATGTGGGGTACTGGCGCAGTGGGGATGTAGCGGAGTTCATCGGGCGCAAGCTGGCGCTCGACTGGGCAGCCACGAACAGCCCGGATTACACCGAAACGAGCTACGAAAAAGACCTTGCAGCCCTGCGCAAGGCGCTCCGCGAGCACTAAACCACGCGCTCCTGCTGGAACGATGGATGTGAATCCCTGTGCCGGTGACGATTGTGTCAGCACGCGGCGCGGGGATTCAACAATTTTTCACGTCTGGTGTGCGCTGCACCCGGCAAGCCGTGCTATGATGGGGCTAGCTTGTGGGTGGGGTATTGGTGACACGGATCACACGGAGCAACTAGCCTGATGTCCGAACAGAAACGCGCTCACGCGCTGGTATCGCTTGGCCAGTTTGGCGCGCGCACGCGCCCGATGTCCGGCGAGATGCGCGATGCTGTGCTGGTGATTGGGGTGGGGCGTGTGGGCTTGCACGCGGTGGCGCGGGTCCGCGAGATGCTACAGGCGTCGCTGCCCCGGCGCGAGCTACAGGCCAACGTGCGTTTGCTGGCAATTGCCCGGCGGCGGTCGCTGCGCGAAGAAGTGGTTCTGCCACGCGAAGAACGGCTGATGTTGGACATGGAAGCTATCGCGTGGAGCGATGTGCCGGGGCGCTATGCCCAGATGGGGGTGGCGCGCTGGTGGCCGCATTCGCCCCGCCTGCGCGAGGCGCTCGATGACCTCTGGCTGGTGCGGGCTTATAACCGCCTGCTGCTCTATGACAACGCGGCGTTGATCAGCGAGACGCTCTTCAAGCTGGTGCGCTGGTTGCGCGAGGTTGGCACCGGCTCCAGCCGCGATGTGCGGCGGCGCATCCTGGTGCTTGGCTCGCTGGCTGAACCCGAAGGCAGCGGGATGATCTTCGACGTGGTGGCTCGCTTGCGGGCGCTGTGTGGCGACCAGCCAGTGGCGCTTGATGGCGTGTTTTCGTTGCGTGCCCCGCCCGATCCCCGCGATCCGGAGCATGTGCTCGCGATGGCGAACGTCTATGCGACGCTGCGTGAACTGGACGCGTGGACTCTCCATCCGGGGACGTACCGCTCGACGCTGCCGGTGATCGGCCACACCTTGCCACATGCCGCGCCGCGCCGTGCGTTAGACCTGATCGTGCTGGCCGATGATGCTGCCTCCGAGAGCGCCGAAGCGCCGGAGAACATGCTCTCCGAATACGCCGTGACCGCTATCGCTGCCAGCATGCTACCGGCGGGACAGGCCTCGCCGCTGCCGCATCCGGTCGAGACGGCAGCCAACCTCGACCGCTTTGCCGGTTATAGCGTCCTGGGCGTGAGCAAGCTGGCGCTCCCCACCCGCGCCGCGATGGACCTGGCGGCAGTAAGCCTGGCGCAGATCGTCCTGAAAGCGGCGAAGACGGCCACCGTCACTGCGCCTGTGACGGAATGGGCCGACGGCATGATGGTTCATGCGCGGGCCACGTTGCTGGAAGTCGACGTACTGCGCACGCCCCAGGTAGGCGAGCGGCTGCGCGAGTGGTCTTATACGCTGAGCGCCGCCGGATTGACACGGCAGCAGGAAATGCGAGCCGCACGCGGCGAATCCGCCCGCATGCTCGACCTGGTCATGACGGAGTTGCGGCGGCTCGAACGCGAATCCGTCGGCGAGGCCAGCATTGCTCAGGGGGCCGTCAGCGCGATGCCGGACTCGCTGCGGTCGCGCATCGACACGCTGCTGGGAAAGCGGCTGAGCGCGCTGCACGAAACGCTGCTCGCGGCCCCGCTGGAACTGGCTTATGCGCAGGGGCGTGGTCTGGTGTGGACGGTGGCCGCGCTGGAAGCATTGGAGCGGATGGTTCGCGCCGAATTGTCCGAGATGGAAAAAGCCATCCTGGAAGCCGACGCGGGGCAGCAGGTGAGCCGCACGGCGCTGCTGGAAGTGGCCGGGCAGGTGGACGCGCGGGGCGGCGGACGCTTTGGAGGACGCAAAACGCTGGCGGCTAGCCTCGATGCGCGTGCCGAAGAAGCTTTGCACGCGCAGGCCGTCCTGATCGCGGCCCAGGCGCGGCTGGATATCTGGCGCGAGCTGCACCAGCGAATTGGCGCGCTGGTTGCTGCGGTGCGCGAGGCCATCCCGCTGGTGGATCAGACCAGCGAGACATTGCGCGCGTTCGAGGCGACCTGTCGCCGCGCGATGGAGCAGGCCGCGCACCAACCGCCGGAGTTCCCGGCGGGCGTGCTGGTGGATCTGGGCTGGTTCAGCGCCGGTGTGCAGCACGTCACCACGTTTACCGAGCGCGCGCCGCATGAATTGCTCACCCTGGTGTACCATACGTGGGGAGGGGGTGGCGTTCCGTCGGAGCGCCGCTTGAGCCGCTTCCTGCGCGATATTCTCGCCGCAGCGCGCAACGCGTTGGCCAGCACCTTCGCGTTTGACGATCTGCATACATTCGTGCAGCGCAACGCGAACGGCCCGCATGTGAGCGAGGCACTCGCCCGGCTGCCGGGCGCAGCGACTCCCGCCCTGGTGCCGGATACGGACGGCCAGCACCCGGCCCCCGCACGCTATGAAATCGTGCGCGAAGCGCCGGGGCCTTTTAGTGCGGTGGGGTTGTCACAGGATAACGTCACGCGGGCATTCATGCCTTCTCCAGACCCGGACGAAGTGGTTGTGCTCCGCGTGCTGCATGGCGTGATGGCCGAGTCGCTGGCCCCGCTCCGCGAAACATATCGCCGCGCCTATGATCGTGCCGGCGCGGAGGGGATGCAGTTGCACATCGACCGCCGCTGGGACTCGGTGATGGCCGACCTGGTGCATACGTCCGCCCGCCGGGAAATCTCGGTGATCTGGGAGAACCTGCTGGACGCGGTCAGGCACGACCCGCATGCGGTGAATCGCCCGCTTGATGCCCTGGTGCGGGCGTTTGCGGTGGCGCTGGATGTGGTCGATGCGGCGGTCGTGCCTCGCACGGCGGCAGATATGCGGCTGGTCGTTTACAAGCTCCGCCCGTTCCGGCTCAAGCTCCCGCCGCCGAACTGCGCGGTGCTGTTCCTGTATTCCAACCGCAGCGTCGAAGAAGTCAGCAGTGACATTCTGCGGGCGCTCACCCCGCTTCCGCTTGAGGAGCAGTTTGTGTTCGTGGTGAACATCACCGGGCGCACCGATTTCGATGCGCTCTGCGAGCCGCTGCGTCGTGTTGATTACACGGTGGTGGAGTTGGACGAAGCTGCCGTCAAGCACCTGATCGGCGCGCGGTTGCCGACGCGGGCGCTCAGCGACCTGGTGCTGGAGAAGGTCAACCTGACCACCGTTTCGCCCTTCTATACGCGTGGCCCCGTGCCAGAGCATATGTTCTTTGGCCGCGAACGCGAGATCAACGAAGTGCGCAGCAAGCTGCGCACGCACAGCGTGGCGCTGATCGGGGGGCGGCGGATCGGCAAGACGTCCACGTTGCAGCGCATCCTGAATCTTCTCAAGCCCGCCGAAAGCGACTATGTGCCGTTCTATCTTGACTGTCACGGGGCGACGAATTACCGCTCGTTTTTCTGGCTGATCAATCGCCGCTGGGAAGTCGATATTCCCCAGGAAGCCGCTCCCTTCCAGTTCGAGATCGTGATCGCGAGCCTGCGCCAGCGTCACCCCGGCAAGAACATCGCCATTCTGTTCGACGAGGTCGACAGCCTGCTCCGCTATGACCGCCAGGAGGACAACCAGGAAACGTTGTTCCGCACGTTCCGTTCGCTGTCGAACGAAAAACGGTGCCAGTTCGTGTTTAGCGGCGAAAAATGGCTGATGCGGGCGATGTCCGACCCGTACTCGGCGCTTTTCAACTTTACGCAGGACGTGCGGTTGGAGCCACTGCCGCCCAAAGTGGTACATCGCCTGGTTGCCGAGCCGTTTGAGATGCTCAACGTGTGGGTCGAGGAGTCCGAGCAGTTGATCGCCCGCGTGTATGAGATCTCTGCCGGACATCCCAACATCGTGCAGATGATCTGCCAGGCGATGGTGGAGGAACTCGACCGGGAGGGGCAGAATGCCAGTCTGCTCACCATCGAGCACCTCGACCGCGCCACATCGCGCCGCACCCTGCAAGAGCAGATCATCCAGACGATCTGGGGGCAGATGAACCCGCTCGCGCGCCTGGTGACGTTGACCTGGCCGGAAGGTGAGCGCTTCCTGACCCTGGCCGATGTCGAGACGTTGCTGGCCGCGATCGATGTGCGGCACATCCCGCCCGAACAGCTTGAACGCACCGCGAAAGACCTGGAGTTGTACTGTTTCGTGCGCCCGCGTGAAAACGACCGCCTGGAACTGATCCCGATGGCGTTTCCGGCCATTCTGGACTTTATGACGGACAAGCGGCGGCAGATCGAGATCGTGCGGCGCTACTACGAGACGGATCCCCAGGCGGCCTTGTAGAAACCTTGACGAAAGATTAAGCGATGGTTCCGTTCGGGGCCTTCAGGTATACTGAAAATCAGCGGGGAAGGTGCGGGAAACCTGGGGCGCTTTGCAGAGAGGGCACGACGTAGGCGGTGAGGAAGTGGGCCGCCACAATGGGTGACAACTCATGCTTGTGAAAGACCTGCCGGATTCCCAGGATGTGTCCTTCCATACGCAGGGGCCGATTCCCCCTGATACGCCACTCATCTACATTCGCCGCCGCACCGACGATGTCCTGGAACGGTTGATCAACTCCCGCGATTATGTCGCGCTCATTGGCCCGCGCCTGTGCGGAAAATCGAGCATGTTGCTGCACCAGTGGGCGCGCCTGCGCGAATCGCCGGTGTATGTGCCGGTGTATATCGCCCTCGGCCAGTTGGCAACATTGGACGAGGCGGCCTGGATCGGGCGCATCCACACCCAGATCGCCCGCCAGACCGACGGCTTGCTGCCCATGCCAGCTGATCCGGCCCCCCACGCCCTGGCCCTGGAAGAGACCATCGCGGAGGCCCTGGAACAAGAACTCCAGGGTAAGGTGCTGGTCGTCATGCTCGACCAGATCGAAACGACGCCACCGGCACACAGGACGTCATTCTTCGCGGCGCTGCGGGAAATGTTCGTGAACCGTGCGCTTCGTCCGGTGTGGCACAACGTTGTGTGTGTGCTGGCGGGGCGGTTCATCCCCGATGAACTGATCGCCGACCCGGCGATCTCGCCTTTTCGCGTGGCCGAGGTGGTGTATGTCGAAGATGCCGACCTGGAAGGGAGCACGCAACTGGTGGCCTGCCTGGGCTATGGGCGGCGGCAGATAGCCTCGGACGTGCCGGCTCGTGTCTACGAATGGACCGAAGGCGATGTGTACCTGACGCACAAGCTGTGCGCGGGGCTGGCCCGCGACATTCCCGACGGCGCGGTGACGTTTTCCGACGTGGACCGCGCGGCACGCCGCCACCTGCACGAAGATGCGCTGTTCCGCCAGATGTGGGCGGAAATCCAGGCCGATCCGGACATCGCCGGTTTGATCAACACCTTGCTGGAACACCGCGAGCGGGTTCGCTTTACGCTGTTGCAGCGGCACATCATGATGGCGTGGCTGGAAGGGGCGATCAAGGCCGACGCGAACGGGTACTGCGTGATGCACAGCCTGGTGCACGAGAGCGTGTTTTTCGCCCTGCGCCGCAAGCAAAGCGGCCTGCCCAAACTGCGCCGCACCAGCGCCATGAGCATGGCCCACGAGATGACGATCTTACGCAACCGCTACCGGTTGGAGCATGTGTTGCACCCCGGTATGGCCAGCTACATCTACCGCGCCACCGATCTCGACACGGGCGAGCACGTCGCCGTCAAGCAGTTGATGGTGTCGCGCGAGTTGAATGAAATGGCCTGGTTGCGCTTCCAACGCGAGAGCGACGCCCTCCGCCACCTGGATCACCCGCACATCATCCGGCTGATCGATGCCTTCCGCGAGGACGACTTCGAGTACATCGTCATGGAGTATGTCTACGGGGGATCGCTGTTCGACCGGTTGAACCGCGAAGGCCGCTTCCCCCTGCGCCAGGCGCTAGAGATCGCTGGCAAGCTCGCCGGTGCGCTGGCGCACGTTCATTCCCGGCACATTGTCCACGGTGACGTGAAGCCCTCGAATACCCTGTTGACGCACGATTATTCGCCCCGGCTGTCTGATTTCGGCATGGCACGCCTGAATTATCACCAGCGTGTTACGTTGCCGCATGCTGTCGTTGGCACCACGCCGTACCTCAGCCCGGAGGGAGTTCTCGGCGAAACCATCGACGAACGCGGCGATATCTGGTCATTGGGCGTGATGTTGTACGAGATGCTGGCCGGGACGCTGCCTTTTACCGGGTGCACGGATGAAGCAATCGCCCGCGCCATCCTCGACGAAGACGCGCCGGATGTACGCGCGATTCGCCCCGATGTTCCCGAATCCGTCGTCGCCGTGCTGCAGAAGATGCTGACCAGGTCGCTGACCCACCGCACGCAGACGGCGGAGGAGGTATGCGACGCGCTGCACGACGCGTTGCAGGCCATTTCCCCTTGAATTTGCGTTGACGTGGCTACAGGGTGCTCTCAGTTCGCCGCGCTCCTGATCCGGTTTCCAGCCAGAAAGCGCCCCGCTGAAAGAAGTGGCGAAACAGCCGCAGGTCGAGTTCGCGTGAAGGGGTGGGGCGTTCCGGGTGCCACTGCACGCCGAGGATGGGCAGTTCGCGATGAAACACGCCCTCGATCAGGCCATCCGGGCGGCAGATGGCAAACGATTCGAGCGCCGGGGCCAGCACGTCGGGCGTTATGCCCTGGTGGTGGTATGTGTTCACGTCCATCGTGTCCGTGCCGAGCAGGGCAGCGACGCGTGGATCGGTGAGGCGAACCGCGTGGGATTCGATCCCGTCGTGCGTGATGAAACGATCGTTGTGCGAGGGCAAGTCCTGGATCAATTGCCCGCCGAAATAGACGTTGAGCACCTGTATCCCCCGGCAAATGCCCAGTACCGGGCGCCGGTGCGCGATGGCCCAGTCCAGCAAGCCCCATTCGGTGCGGTCGCGTTCCCGGTGAACTTCAATCGCCCTGTTGTTGGGTTGCCCGTAGGCGTCCGGCCCGATGTCGCCGCCGCCGCTCAGGACAACCCCTTCGATGCCCAGCGCGTCAAGCCATGCGTGCAGGTCGGAGAGCATGTTGGGGGTGGGGACCGGCAGCAGGCCCAGCAACTCCAGATAGATGACATAGTTCTGGCGCAGGAAGTCCGGCGGGCGGACATCTGCGCGGACACTCATGCTGATGGCGACCTTCATGGCGTGGGCACCCGGCGCTGCATGGCTTCGAACTGTTTCAATTGGGCCATTTGTGGGGGCATGATGCGGATAAACGGGCGCGTCTGCCTGATCAGCGCGAGCGCCTCGTCAAGCGTCATGCCTTGCGTGATGAAATACGCGGCGGCCAGGGTCGGGGCGCGGCCCACGCCGCCCGCGCAATGGATATAGACCTTGCCGCCGCCATCGATCACGCGCTGGATGAAGGCGGCCCCTTCTGCCAGGTGTTCGAGGGTGGGGGCGTCGTCATCGACGGTGGGCAGGTGGCAGTAATGCTCCAACGCCAGCCCGTGTGCCGCATCGTCGAACTCGACGCGCAGATTAACGTCACCCGTCACGCCGAGTCGTTGGAGCTTGCGCTTGCCGCGTTGGCCGTATTGCCCGCCGACGAAAACCTGGGGGGTGACCTGGCTATACCGCACCAGCGGGACGCCCGTCAGCTTGGGGAGACCCCGCCCATAGGCCCAGACCAGCGTAATGCGTAACCCCTGGTTGCGGAGCCGGTCGACCAGAATGGTCAGGCCTTTGCGTGCAAAATGAATCAATTGGCGCATGGTGTTCCGAATCTTGTGTGCTGCATCTTGTGTGCTGCGCGAACCCGTGCGATGGGCCGGAGCCGTTCCCGTCAGTCCCCCAGCGGGACGGTGATGGGTTCGTCCGGGTCGCCATCGACAGGTAGCCGGTACGTGCCTGCTCTCCGTTTCACAATCCCGCGTCCGGCGGCGCGGCCCCCGCCGGGGTCGCCATCATCATCACCTGCGCGGGCGGCGATGGTGCGGGCCATGAAGACGATCCCGCCGACCATCGCCAGCGCCCAGGTGAGCACGCGCATAATAATTGCGATCACGCCGGCTTCTGAACCTGAAACGCCGGCCAACCCCAGGAAGAAGATGTAGGCCGATTCCTTCACGCCAAGCGCCGAGATCGAGATCGGGATCAGGTCGGCGACCGTCGCCAGCGCAATCATCGGCACAAACTTGGCCAGGGGGATTGGGTCGCGGACGGCGGTCAGCACCAGGTAGATGGCCCCCATCGTCAACGTGTTGGCGATGACCGACAGCACGAACATGGCCAGCAAGATGGTGGGTCGCCACAGGTGGTTGGACAAAGCGACCTGCAACTTCTGGGCCTTGTCCAAGATGCCAAAGAGCCGTAACCGGCTCAAAACGGCCGTGATCGGTTCCATGAACCAGCCTTGCCGGAGGAGCACCAGGCCGGTCACACCGACAATGAACGCCGCATAGACCATCTGCAGGAAAATATGGGGGACGTCCCCCTGTTCCATCAAGGCGGTTACAGCGCTGCCCATGCTGAATATGGCGAGCAGCCCGATCCCCCGCTCGATGAGCACTGAAGACGTTGAGACGGCGACACGTCCGGTCTGGGCGGCGGTGTCAACGGCGCGCACCGCGTCGCCACCCACCGATGAGGGCAGAACGGTGCTGAAGAACGCTCCGACCAGGTAGGTTCCCAGCAGGCGACGGAAGGACAAATCCATCGCGCTCTGGCGTACCAGCAGGCTCCAGCGCAGCGATTTGACAACGGTGCTGGCCAGCATCAGCAGCCAGGCAAGCGGGATCAGCGACCAGTTAATGCCGGTTAGCTTGTCGCGGTCGTTGGCCACCAGGGCGATCACAACAGCCATCAAGCCGAATGCAATGACCAGCCGCAGCCGGAACATCAAGCGAGAGCGCTTGGCTGGTGTGGGTTGGGGACTTGGCCCGGTGGGTTGATCGAAAAAGCGGCGTTTTGTGGCCATAACGTTGCGCGTTCTTTTACCCCAGACAGATTGGTGTGCTTGTGCATGTTGCATGAGGCAATGGCTGGCGAATTATAGCAGACTGCCGGTGCTGCGCCAATGTGCTTTGTGGCGCGGGAGTGGATAAAAAGGCGGTGACAGGGTAATCTATGGCCATGAGCGAATGT
>CAZSXY010000105.1:0-3469 GCA_964611395.1 uncultured Anaerolineaceae bacterium
TGATCATGAGCGGGCAACCATTCGCCGCCAACCCGCTCAACAAGGTGTGGTATCCCCCGCAGTGGTTGGTCTTGTTCGTGCCGCCAGCGCTGCACCTGAACGTGTTGACCTGGTTGCACCTGACACTGGCGGGAATCGGCGCGTGGGCCTGGGGACGCGCCACCGGGCTGGTTCCCTGGGCGGCGGCATTGGCCGGTGGCGGGTACGCGTTCGCCCCCCGTCTGATGGCCTCGGTGGGAGCCGGTCACCTCGACCTGGTCTATGCCGCCGCGTGGGTTCCCTGGCTGCTGTGGGCCACCAGACGGATTGTGACGCCAGCAACCCGCGCACGCGACCTCCTCGCAGTGGCGGCGTTTGCCGCGCTGTGCTTTCTGGCTGACGTGCGGCTGAGCGCCTACGCGCTGACCTTTGCGGCGGTGTATGCGATCTGGCAGTGGCGGCAAACCGCAGATCGGCCCGCCTCCAAACGCCTGATGAAGCATCTGGGCGTTGCCGCGCTGCTTGCTGCGGGGTTCACGGCGAACCAGTGGGTTCCGTTGGTGTTGCTGCGCCATGACCTGTCGCGCGGAAGCATCACCCTTGAGGACGCGGCCATTCACAGCCTGTCGCCCGGCGCATGGCTCGGCCTGCTGATCGGCAAGCATAGCGGGGCGTGGGAGTCAATGGTGTATGTGGGCGTGAGCACGCTGGCCCTGGGAATCACCGCGTTGCTTATGCGGCCACGCCGGTTCGCCTTCTGGGGCGTGCTGATCGCGCTGATCATGGCCTACGCGATGGGGGATCGGTTCGCCTTGTGGACAGCCCTCAACACCCTGATCCCGCCGTTGCGCTGGTGGCGTGTGCCGCCGCGTGTCTGGTTCATCGCTGCACTCATCTGGCCCTATCTGGCCGGGTGGGGCATGCAACTGCTGGCCGCACACCCACCGGATCGCCGCGCGGCACGGCTGCTCGTCGTTGGCATATTCGGCGGTGGCGTGGCCTGCGGCCTGTTTAGCACGCTGGCCCTGTCCGAGCAACTCGATCCGGGCACGACGCTGGGTATATTCGCCCTGCCCATCACCGCGCTGGTGATGCTGCTGGCCACATTCCGGAAAGCATCCCGCCGGGTGCTCATGGTAGCGTTCACCCTGGTCGTCATCGCGGATGTGCTGTGGATTGACCAGTCGTTGATTGAGGGGCGCTCCAAGCGAGAATGGCTGACACCCTATCGCCCACTGGCAGAATACCTGCTCGAAGCAGGGGCGACACGCGTATATTCGCCAGGCTACAGCCTGCCACAACAGGCAGCCATCTACTGGGAGATTCCGCAGTTTGGCGGCGTTGACCCGTTTCAGCGGCAAGCCTATGTCAAAGCGGCAGAAGCGGCCACCGGCGTCCCTGTGGAGGGGTACAGCATCACCATCCCGCCATTCCGATCGACGGCGGAACAGCAAAGCGAACGCGATCGGCTGGCCACCGCCAACCGGGATGCTCGTTTGCAACCGGAATTGCTCGGACAGTGGTTGGTGAGCCACGTCGTGGCAGCTTTTCCCCTGACCGCCAGGGGGCTGACGCTCGATGCGCGCCTGGGCGACGTGTATGTGTACCACAATGCGTGGAGTCCGGATGTGGCGCTGCAATGGGATGGCCCCAATCGCGTGACGGTGACTGCGAACGCCGCGCCGTCCGGCACGCTTTTCGCCGTCGCCAACGGGCGGTGGCGCGACCAACCGGACGATCCGCCGGGGCTGCCCGGCCCGGTAGGCGGAACCACGCGCACGTGGCATTTCACGTATGACTGGTCGGAGGTCTGGCTTTCGGTGGGAACGAGCGCCATCGTGATCGCGCTGGCCGTGGTGTTGCTGTGGAGAACGACTCGTGGTTAGCCTGGGCACCGTCTCAAAGCATGAATGGCAACGCGTCGTGGCCTTCGCCGCCGCCGTCATGCTGATCACGTCGATTCCATACGCGCTTGGCTGGCTGGTGCAGGGTGACGAGTGGCTTTTCGGCGGTTTCCTGTTCGGTGTGGATGATGGGTATAGCTACCTGGCCAAGATGCGCCTCGGCGCGCAAGGTAACTGGTTGTTTACCATTCGCTACACCGCCGAACCGCACGACGGGGCGCTTTTGTTCCTGCCCTATATCCTGCTTGGCTGGCTAACCGCGTTGTTCATCGACCCGGCAAGCCCTAACCTCGTAATCGCGCTCGCGCTTGCGTTCCACCTGGCCCGCATTGCCTGCGGGTTCGCCCTCATTCTGATAAGTTATCGCTTCGTGGCGGTGTTTCTACATCACCAAGCGCTGCGGTTTCTGGCGCTGGTGCTGATCACACTGGGCGGCGGGCTTGGCTGGCTGCTCAGCCTGGCCGGGCAGGGCGATTTATTTGGTTCGTTGCCGGTTGATTTCTACGTGCCGGAGGGGTACAGCTTCCTGATCCTGTTCGGGCTGCCACACCTGGCGCTGGCGCGGGGCGCGTTGCTGGCGGGATTCCTGTTCCTGTTCCGCGCGCTGCACGCCGGTGACGCCCCGCGCGACTGGGGACGGTGGTCGATGCTGGCGGGGCTGGCGTGGCTGGTGGTGGGCCTGTGCGTGCCATTCACCATCGCCGTGTTGTATCTTGTTCTGGGTTGCTGGGGGCTGGCCGCCTGGCTAGGCACGCGCCGCTTCCCCTGGAAGTTGTTCTGGCGGGCGGCGAGCGCGGCCTTGCTCGCGCTGCCATATTTGCTCTATACCACGATTGTGTTTCTGACCGATGAGGTAATGGGCCAGTGGGCAGCGCAGAACCTGCTCCCCTCCCCGCATCCCCTGCATTACGCGTTCGGATATGGCGTGCTTGCCGTTCCGGCAGCGCTGGGCGTCTGGTGGGCATGGACGCGCAGCCGGACGCATCGCAGCCTGCCCCACCTGCTGCTGGCAACGTGGCTAGTCATCACTCCCTTTGTCGTCTACCTGCCGATCAACGTGCAGCGTCGCTTGCTAGAAGGCGCGTTTGTGCCCCTGTGCACGCTGGCGGTTGCAGGAATGGCGCAAATATTTCGCGGGCGGCGCTCCTACCGCCGTGCGCGGACAATTATCCTGATCCTGGCGCTGCCCACCGCCGCGCTGCTGTGGCTGGGGGCGGCGTTCAGCGCACTAACCCCGGATCGCCCGCTGTTCGTCCCAGAAGCCGAGCGCCGCGCTATGCACGCGCTCAACGCGATTGCCCCGCGTGACGCGGTCGTGCTCAGCCTGAAGGACACGGGGAACATCATCCCCGCCATGACCGATCTCAAGGTTTATGTGGGGCACGGGCCGGAAACCATCCATTACGAGGACAAGAAAGCGCTGGCGCAACGATTCTTCGCGGGTGCGCTCGACGAAGCCGCCCAACGCGCCCTGCTGGACGGGATCGATTACGTGTTCGCGGGCCAGTTGGAACAGGACGAAGCGCGCGACGCCGCGCCAGACTGGGCGCGCCGCCTGCCCCTGGCCCTGCCCCGCGCGCAGACCG
>CAZSXY010000105.1:3569-13886 GCA_964611395.1 uncultured Anaerolineaceae bacterium
GCCGCGCCAGACTGGGCGCGCCGCCTGCCCCTGGCCCTGCCCCGCGCGCAGACCGCCCCGGTGATCATCTACGAGGTTCCGCATGAGTGACGTTCACCCCCGCGCCGACCGTGACATTCCGCGCTGGCTGCCCCTGGCACTGCTGGCGCTGGTGATTCTGGTTCTGTACCGGGCGATTTTCACCGGCGAGACGTTGTTCTGGGGCCTGCCGACGCTCCAGTTCTACCCCTGGCGCGAGTTCGCGTTCGCGGAGCTGCGGGCCGGGCGGCTCCCCGCGTGGAACCCTTATCTTGGCGCGGGTGCGCCGCTGCTCGCCAACCAGCAAACGGCGATCTTCTACCCGCCGAACTGGTTGCTGTTGGCCCTGCCAATTCTGTTCGGGATGTCGTTGATCGCGCTGTTGCATATGTTCTGGGCCGGGCTGGGTATGTGGTTTTTCACCGGAGCGCTCGGTTTTTCGGCATTTGGGCAGGGAACCAGCACGTTGTCGTATGCCCTCTGCGGCTACATAGTCGCGCGGCTCGGATCGTTCCCCACCGCCGACGCCGCCGCCTGGATTCCCTGGGTATTCTGGTTGGTGCACCGCACCCTGGCATACCGGCGCTGGCGCGACGCGGGCGGGCTGGCCCTGGTGTTTGGCCTGCAACTTCTCGCCGGACACGCGCAAACGACCTGGTACGGGGGGCTGGGCGCGGGCCTGTATGCGCTCTGGCACGTGTTCGTGGGCGGGCAGGGTATCCGCTGGCAGGCGCGGGTGCGCGGCATGGCGCTTGCCGGGGCTGGTATGGCGCTTGGGCTGGCGCTGGCCGCCGTGCAAATCGTCCCGACGGTAGAGTATTTGCGCCACTCCAACCGGTCAAATGGGCTGGACTACGAGACGCTGACGAACCTTTCGTATCACCCCGCGCGGCTGCTGACGCTTCTGGCTCCTGACTTCTTCGGCACGCCCGCCGATGGCAGCTACTTCACCGAGGGAATCTACTTCGAGGACGCAGCCTATGTCGGCCTGATCCCCTTGATCGCGGCGGGGGCAGCCTGTATCGCGTGGTGGCGACACCGCAAGACGAAGCCCCGCGACCGCATAACAGGCTCCGTCGGGTTCTGGGTGGGGCTGGCGATCCTGGCGCTGGTGTTTGCCGCAGGCAAGTACGGGCCGTATTTTCGCTTCCTCTATGACCACGTGCCGACCTTCAACGCCTTCCGCGAGCCGGTGCGTTGGTTGATCCTGACCGATTTTGCGCTGGCGGTGCTGGCCGGGATCGGGGTCGAACACTGGGGGCGCGGGCCGCGTATTGTGTTCTGGTCACGCCTCGCCGCAGCGGGTGGCGGCGGGCTGGCGGTCATGACGCTTGGGGCGCGGGCATTCGCCGATCTCGCCATGCCGGAGCTGGACACCATCGCGCTCGCGGTTGCGCTGCTGGGGTGTTGGATCACCGTTGCCGCACTGCTTACGCTGGTACAGCCTCGCAGCCCGGCGACTACCACGCCCAGACGCCTTTGGCGTGTAACGGTGCTGATCGTTGTCGCGCTCGATCTGGCCTGGATGGCTGGCGGCCTGAATCCAACGGTCGATGCGGATTTCTTCGACCGGCAAGCCATCACGCCGTCGCCCGGACGCATTTACTGGTTTGATGACTACGAACACGTGGTGACGTTCGGCTCAGAGGACGGCGAGTCTCCCCAGATCGAAGGCTACTTCGACGTGGGAGATTACCGCGTGGCGCGCGCCCGCAAAGACGAACTCCGCGCCTCGTTGCTGCCCAACATCAACATGATTGACCGCGTGCCCGCGCTGGACAACAACGATCCGTTGTCATCCGGCGTGCATAGCCAGGTCATCGCCCTGATCGAAGAACTCGGCCCGCAGGCCGGTCGCCTGCTGCGTGCGGCAGGGGTTGCAACCGCCTATGGGGTGACGCCGGAAGGGTGGACGGGCGCTAATCCGGCCACCGCGCCCAATCCCGACTTGATTCACCGCGCGTGGGCTGTGCCTGAAGCCCAATGGGTGGCGTCCGATGAGGATGCCGTCGCCGCGCTGCGTGATACCGCATGGGACCCCGCCCACACCGTCATTCTGTCCGGCACACCGCGCCCCACCACCGGTTCACCGCGCCTGACGCATGGAGCGGTCGCCGTCCTGTCGGAACGTCCCGCAGAGCGCCGCTATCGCGTTCGCACCAACGGCACGGGTTACCTGGTTATTGCCGAAACCTGGTATCCCGGCTGGTCTGTGTCCGTAAATGGCACACCGGCGACCCTGCACCGCGCGAATCTGGCGTTCATGGCGGTGGCTGTGCCTGAAGGAACGTCAGAGATTGTGTTGCACTACCGGATCAATCATTTCGCGGTGGGGGCGCTGCTATCGGCGGGGGCGCTGCTGGTGGCGCTGGCCTGCATCATGATCCGGCGCTAACCGCCACAGGGGAACGTGTGGCTTCACCCGGCCACGACAAACGCGATCAGTACGATCCACAAGGTGCTGTAGACCAGGGCGCGTCGCTGGCGATGCCGGGCCGCATACCATACCACCGCTATCACCAGCCCCGGCATGAAGCGCAGCAGCCCCAAGAACTCGCGGTAGGTCGAAAACGGCACGAAGGGCATGATCGCCGCGTTTGCCAGCAGCAGACACACGGCGAGATCGCGCTCGCCCCGGCGCAGATCGCGAACGGAGCGCCACAGCCCCCACAGGCTCGGCATGACCGCCGCCGGGATCACGAGCAACACGCCCAGCACCAGGAAGGCCAACACGCTGCCCTCGGTGGCGATCTTCCACACGCCGCCGTAAGGGATCACCTCAAAGGAGGTGGCTTTTGCGCCCCCTGATCCCGCGCCGGGGGTTCCCAGCCACTCCAGAAGGATGATCTGCCAGATGACAAACGGCCCCCCGGCGACGACAGCCGCACGCAAACCATCCCACCAGCGGCGATGCAACGCCAGATAGAGCAGGTATCCGACCGCGAAGACGCCGGTAGTCTCCTTCGTCACACCGGCCAGCGCGAGCATAACCGCCGCCCACACCACCCGCTCGCGGACGGCAAACAACATCGCGGCGATCACCAACCCGTACGCGAGCGCTTCATTCGTGCTGAGCCGCACCGCCATGAAAACACCGGCAAACAACCCGTAACTGAGCGCATACCAACGGCTCGCCCCCGCCTGGACGAGCAGGGTTTCGAATAGCGCCGTGCCGCCCACCAGCGCGACCAGGTTGATGGCCACAAACGCCCAGGGGATTGCCGCATCCTGGCCCACACTGAGCACACGCCCTAGCGCGGGCAGGAGGATGCGCTGCATGCGGTAGGCAGGCACATCGAGGCAGGGAGGAGAACCGGCGGGGTTGCGGGCGATGTAATAGGCGAACTGCCCGTCGTACCCTTCGGTATCGGGCGCGCACGCCGTTCCGTCTGCCCCGGCGCACCGGCTGAAACACTCGCCAGGCGTGACAAATACCTCCGGGTCGGCGTCGTTGGCGGTGAAGATCACGCCGAGGTAGATCACACTCAGCAGCAGGACAACGCTCCAGGGGCGTAACCGGGTATAATGAAGCATCATCTTTCTTCGAGTGAACGTGATTGAACGCTGCACAGCCCGGCGTGGCGGGGCTTTGGATCGCAGGTGTTGTTGGGGGCCAGCATGATGTACAGTCTCCGAACTCACCACTCCGAACTATCGACTCGCAACGCCATCGAACGGAACGTTGTTACTCGGTTTTCCCGGCCAGTCTATGCCAGTGAATGCAGGTGAACCATGCCACCATCATCATTTAACGAGCAAGTCTATGCACTGGTGCGGGCCATTCCGCCTGGCAAAGTATTGAACTACGGGCGCGTCGCCGAATTGCTGGGCGTTCCACATGGCGCTCGCTCGGTCGGCTGGGCACTAAGCGGGCTGAAGCACAGCGCCAAAGGAAAAACCGTCCCCTGGCATCGTGTCGTGAATGCCCAGGGTCGCGTCAGCATCAAAGGATCGCCCGAAGCGGCCCTGGAGCAGCGTGCCCGCCTCGAAGCCGAGGGAGTCGTCTTTAACGACTACGACGCGTTGGACATGGGCAAACACCTCTGGAACCCCGCCCCGCACGAAGTCGAGGCGATCTTGCAAGCCGCGCCGGAAAAGCCATCCGCTCCGCCGGACGGCTAGCGTTCTGGCTTGTGCGGCAATGTCTCCGCGTCCCAGTCGGCGAAGGGCGTGCGGCCAACGATTCGCGCCTCGGCAAAGGGCCTGGCGATGAACTCAACGACGCCATCCTCGTAATACCAGACCGGCGCGCCCTGCCCATCCACGATCACCGCTTCCGGCTCGCCTGAAATGCCATACACTTTAATGCGGTACTGCTCCACCGGTGGGACGTAGCGCCCCGCCCGCCGCCACTCGATGGCAAACTGGCCGGAAGGCAGGAACCGGCACGTGAAATAAGACCAGCGATACTCCCCCTGCTGGTAGGCCAGCCCCTCGCCCGCGTCTTCATACAGCGTTGTTTCGCCGACGCCAGCATAGATGCGCAGCAGCGTTTCGGTGATAGGCTGTGCGCCAACGAATTGGCTGGCTGGCCACAGGGGCAACACCTTGCCCGCACGCACATAGATCGGCATCCGCGACAACGGGGCCACGGCGTTGACCGTTTGCCCGCCCCGCACCAGCTTCCCGGTATCGAATTCGTACCACACCCCGCGCGGCAGGGTCACCTCACGCGAGGTGGTCCCCGGCTCAAGCACCGGCGCAACCAGCAACGAGTCGCCCACCATGAACGCGTCATCCACGTGGCGCAGTCGCCTGTCGGACGGGTCCGCCATGAACAGGGGCCGGACAACGGGCATCCCGCTATGGGCACACTGCCCGACGACCGAGTACAGGTAGGGCAGCAGGCGGTAACGCAGTTCCAGGTAGCGGCGCGCGATGGTTTCGTAGCGCTCGCCGTAACTCCAGGGTTCCTGGGGCGCGGTTCCGGCCATGGTGTGAACGCGAAAATACGGCAGCATACTGCCCAGTTGCATCCACCGCGTGAAAAGCTCGCCGTCCGGTTCGCCCGCAAAGCCGCCTATGTCCGGCCCGGTGATGGCCATGCCCGACAGGCTCGCGTTGAGCGTCATGCTGATACTCAGCCGCAAGTGATCCCAGGTGGCCGCGTTGTCGCCCGTCCAGGACGAGGCGTAGCGGTGCGCGCCGGCATAGGCCGCTCGCGTCATCACAAAGGGGCGCTTTTCCGGCTGCGCCTGCTCAACGCCAGCCCGCGTGGCTCGCGACATCTGCATCCCGTAGACATTGTGCCCGCCGCCCGCATGCGACCGCCCGGCCCCTTCCCAATCATGCACCACGGCATCGGGCAATGTGCCGCCGCGTTTGAGCGTGATCACCGCAGGCTCGTTCATATCGTTCCACAACCCCGCAAAGGGCACCGATTCCAGCAACCGGCGCACATGCCCCGCCCACCAATCGCGCACGCTGGGGCGTGTAAAATCGGGGAAGTGACACATGCCCGGCCACACCGGTGCGGCGATCCGCTTGCCGTCGGGCATCTTGAGGAACACATCGCCCTGCACGCCGCTTTGGTAAACGTCGTAATCCGCATCAACCTTGATCCCCGGATCTACGATGGCCACGCATTTGAACCCCTGTGCTTCTAATTCGCGCACCAGGCCGGGCAGATCGGGAAATTGCGCGCGATCCCAGGTGAAGACCCGGTAGCCGTCCATGTAATCGATGTCAAAGTACAGCACATCGCAGGGGAGGTTGCGGCTGCGGAATTCGTGCGCCAGCCGCCGGAATTCGTCTGCGCTTTTGTACCCCCAGCGCGACTGGTGAAAGCCAAGCGCCCAGAGCGGGGGCAACGGCATGCGCCCGGTGAGCGCCGTATACTGGCGCATGACATCAGCCGCCGACGGCCCCGCCATTATGTAGAAGCAAAGTTCCCCTTCCTCGGCGGCAAACACCATCTGACCCGGACTGGTAGCACCCAGGTCAACCGCACCGCGCGCGGAGTTATCCCACAGCACCCCAAACGCGACATCGTCCCGCACGCCCATATAGAATGGGATGCTGGTATACAGGGGATCGGCGTCCCGCTCATACGCCGGTTGGGGATCGGCGTTCCACAAGGCGAGTCGCCGTCCCCGCAGGTTCAGCCCGCTGGCCCGCAGCCCCAGCCCGTAGCACGCTTCCCCTTTGGGTAACTTGCGCGACCACCGCACCGTCTCGCCCCGCCAGGCTATCCCGCCAGCGTCTTCACTGAGGGTGCGGCCATCCGGCGTTTCGAATGCCAACCGGCACGAGTCTCTGGCGATGCGGCACACGAGATGTTCGGTCTGGAACACGATCGCGGGGGCGTTATCCTGCACGCGAACCGCGACAGGTTCAGGGAGCATCTCGACTGCGTATGAAAACGGCGGGGCGAAATCCGGCGCATGGCCTAACCGGACGCGCATGATGTCGGGCGCGACGGCTACTATCTCAACGTAGGCCCGCTCCGCGCTGAGCACAATACCATGCGGGTGCTGCGCCACCGCATTCACCTGGCCCAACGCCTGGAACGTCCCCGCTGACGGCGTCCGCGCGAAACGCCGGTTCAAGCGCCTGGCCTTCCAGTTGTACCAGGTCGCATGCCACGCCATTGGCAATTGACCGTTCAGCCCAAGACGAATCAACTGTGTGAGTTTTGAGGGAATCATTAAAATGTCCTGTCATGCCGCGCTGCCGTAACCCGCATCCGACAATAATAGCGCAGCCCGCCGGACGGTGAAACAGCAATTTCGTTTCCGGGTCATCGCTTCAAACACGGCCGCGCTGTGAATTGTGAAGGGATTCTTGAACGGTTGCAAGCTTGCGTCGGAGAAAAAGTGGTTGTTGTGGGGTGAAGACGACTGCGCACTCAGCCGGTGTGAGGGGCCTGCGCGACGAGTGCCCCGTTCGCCTGCACTTTGACAGGGAGGGTGCTTATGATTGTGTCCCCCCTGGCAAAAGATGGAAAGGGGGTTGTACCACAGCTCTGTTGTGTAAAACGTTCACTCACTACACTACTTTATTGAAATCTTGCGCAACTTCGCATATTATGTAAGATGGTAACAAAAGGCAGATTCTTGTGTTTTCAACCGCTGTGCAAGGTTTCATCGTCGCACTCAAACAGCCACTTCTATAACGGAAAGGTCTCGGACAAATTCGAGGAGTCGTCAATGCGTCTTAAATATCTGGTTCTGGTCGTAATCATAGTACTGGTTGCCATTCAGCCAGCACCAAAGCGGGGGCAGGCGCAGGATCCGTATGAGCAACTGGTGCGTCGGGCGCTTTCTGAGCTGGGGACGAACTGCGCCAACCTGGGTCGGAACAGCGCGTGCCTTGGTTTTCCAGACGTTGTTCCAACTTTTGTGGGGGAACCGCCGGAGGAGCCTTTTGAAGAGCCAGGCGACCGCGCGGATCTACTTGAACTCGAATCGCTACTGACACCGGCAATCGATCTGCTAGAGGAGATTTGGGGCGTCTCGGTGATCAACATGCAGGGCAATATTCCCCTCGCGCTGGGGCAATCGCCGGTATACGTGATGCTGGGCGATGCGGAAATCATCGATGAGGTCGCTCCTGGCGAAGCATTCATCCCACCCGAACCTGTCGACGTGACCACCACCGCCCAGACGGATGTCTTGAAGACCCACGAAGCTGGCGCGGAAGTGCTGGGCACTGTGCCTGCAGGGACAGTGCTTCAGGCGGACGGCATCACTCCGGACGGGCAGTATTTGCGCGTGTTGTTCGAGGATGAGACGGCGGAGGACGATCAGTTTTATATCGGGTGGATCGCACGGGCCGCCGTCGGTCCGGGTGCTCCAGTCAGCGGGCTGCCGCTCGTTACAGAAGACAGCAAAGGCCCCTTCCAGGTACTCACGTTGACCACAGGGATCGGGCTGCCACCATCACCTGCTGTGCCGCCCGATGTCTTGATCGTGCAAAGCCCGGAAGACATGGCGGTGGAAATCGTGGTCAACTGTGTCCCGATGAAGGTTGAGGGCGTGGTCTTCTTGCGCACTCCAGCCGAGGGAGAGCTTCAAATCGCCACCGTCATCGGTGAAGTGACGGTCTTCCCCGACACGCTTAACGAAATCGTCGTGGTGGCTGGCACATCCGTCATCATTGAATATAACTGCGAGGAACCGGAAGAATCCACGTGTTCCTTCTGGCGCGTGCTCGGCCAGGACGAATGGGATGCGTTTAGCTCGGTCGAAATCATCACCAATGTGTGGGCCTACGACTACGAGTTTACGCTGCCCCGGATCGTCATTGCGTCTGGTGTTGGCGGTGTGACGATCACGGTTGAGACGCTGGAGGAAATTATCACGCCTGTGGCTCCTGGCCCGATCTGCGAGCAGTGATGGCGCGATGCCTATCCGGCGACTGATTCGCACGAGAGAATCAACCGCGGAGAAGGACGCGATCCGGCGCATCCCTGAGCCGACCGGATAAATGCCTGGAACCAGTGCGGGGCCTCATCAGGAGGCCCCGTTATGCTTTCGGTATCTTTCCCGCGCCGGTTACCAGGGCGATAGCCCGATCAGCGGCCAGATCAGCAGCACCGTCGCCAGGAAAACGATAAGACCCAGCAGCTTGAGCCAGAAACCGCGCACCAAGAGTTGCCACGCGCTGACGTACGGCACACTGAGCACAATGGCAATCGCTGGCGTACTGACCGGGATCATGAACGCCAACCCCGCCGGAACCGCAACCCCCAGCGTTGCCGCCGCCGGATCGATACCATAGTTTTGTGACAAAACCAGTGCCACCGGCATGAGCACGGCCACCGATGCGGCATTACTCATGATCTCCGTCAGTCCCATCGCCATGAGCACGATAATCCCGAAGATCACGGGGGCAGAATTCGCGGGCGAATCAAGCACGCGCTGGGCCAACCCGGCAGCAGCACCGGTATCGCGCAAGGCCGCGCTGAGCGCAATCGCGCTGCCGTACATCACGAAGACGCCCCAGTTAACGTCTTCTTCCACCTCGTGCCAATCGGCCACGCGCAGGGCAAAGGCCAGCAAGACGCCAAGCAGGGCTATTGTGTCGAGGCCCCAGGCATCGCCCCGGACGATCCACAAGGCAATGGTGACCAACATCACCGCCGCGGTGCGCTTTTCGCGGTCGGAAACGCGCCCCAGTTCTCGCGAGCGACGCCGCAGGAAGTCGCGGGCCACATCAAGCGAGACGGTGACATCACGGCTCATCCGTAACAGCCAGATGTGAGCCACCACCAGCAACGTGAGCGATGCCGGAGCCGCCCATACCATCCACCGCACAAACCCGATGGTGTCGCCCGTCGTGTCTTCCAGAATGCCCAGCGCGAGCGGTGCGCGTGCGCCGCCCAATACCGTGACCGTGCCCCCGATCACCACGCCCCAGGCCAGCGCCAGGAACGCCGCCAGCCCAAAACGGCTGTCACGGCGATCATCGATAGCTTGCACAATCTCTAGCACAATGGGGAACAGCATGGCCGCGACAGCGTGTTCGCTCACCACGAGCGACATCAGCGCCCCGATCCACAGGATCGATACGATCAGCGCGCCCTCGCTGCGTCCAAACGTGGAGACGGCCCACAAGGCGATCCGCGCGCTCAGGCCGGAACGCATGACCGGGCTGGCAAGAATGAATGCTCCCAACACCAGGAACACGGCATGGTTGCCGAAATAGGCGTAAGTCAGCTTGCTGGATAGCGCGCCACTGAACGGAAGCAGGAATAGCACCACAACCCCCGTGATCGCCGGAGGAACCGTGTTCGTGACCCATAAAAACGCGGCCACGCCTGCGACGGCCAGCGCGCGCTGCCCCTCTGGAGTGAAGTCCGCCAGTGGCCATGCCTGGATTACACCGTACACGACCGCAGCCGCCACGTACCACACCCAACGGCGTTCCGGCGCGCGCGAAAATGCCCACACGGTAGCGAACTGCTCACGCGTCATGCGGCTCGCACGCTGTTGGGGAATCACGGCTTCACCACCCCTAAATGACAAACAGCCGCCAGGGTGTTGCGGCTGCGTGGTCGTCAGTGGGCCCGGCAGGATTCGAACCTGCGACCGACCGGTTATGAGCCGGCTGCTCTTACCGCTGAGCTACGGGCCCCTGGGAAAGTGACGCCCAGCCTGGCTGGGCACTTCGTGAGCGGGCAACGGGACTCGAACCCGTGACGACAGCTTGGAAGGCTGTTATGTTACCACTACACCATGCCCGCAAAACTAATCTGACCCTATCTTACCTAAAGCCCGCGGAGTGTGCAATACTCTGTGTCGCAAGGAAGTGGATAAAGTCAAGGATATACGAAATCTCTGACGTGAGCAGGGTAGT